>JALOQR010000004.1 GCA_025459365.1 Fimbriiglobus sp. | reverse complement strand
GGGAAGGGAAGGGAAGGAGTGGGGGGGGGGGGTGGCGCTGCCCGCCGCGTCGACGCGCCGGAAGTCGACCACAGGCGGCCGTTCGGTTCGGCCTGTCCGCCAGCCTGCTCTACCTCTGGTGCCAGGAGCGGCGACTCCCCCACTACCGCGTCGGGGGCCGGGGCAAACGCGGGCGCGTCCTGATCGAGGCGTCCGACCTGGAGGCGTTCCTCGCCGCCCAGCGGGTCGAGCCGGCGGCCGTGAGGGAAGAGGGGCTGCGGTTCATCAAGACATGACGGCGCACGGGTGGGCCGGACGGCTCGCTCGCCGGCCCCCGCCCGTTGCCGCGGGCGGGGGCCACTTGGTCCGACGGGCAGCCTCCGATCATCCCCCCGTCGCTCTCGCGGCGGCGTCCCGCATGTGTTCGACGTGGGCCCCCAGTTTCGCGTAGTGCCGCATCACCATGTCGGTGCTGGTGTGCCCGAGCAACTCGGCCACCTGGGCGACGCCGACCCCTTTCACGAGCGCGTCGGTGGTGAAGGCGTGCCGGTACAGGTAGCTCGTCACCGGCCCCAGGTCGGGCAACTTCTCCCGCAGCCGCCGGAACCGGCAGCGGATGGCGTTCCGCTGCCACGGCCGCTTCCCCTTGTGGGTCCGAAAGAGCGGTCCCTCCGGCCAGTCCGCCATCAGCCGGCGGGACAGGTCGACCATCGTGGGGGTCAGGTAGACGACCCGCGGCCGGCCGGTCCGCTTGGCCGTCTTGTGGGCGGCGAGCACCCACACGCCGGTGTCCAGGTTCACGTCGGCGGCGGTGACGCGGGCGACCTCGGACGGCCGACACCCGGTCTCCTGGAGGGCGGTGAGGAAGTCCCGGAAGGCCTGGTCGGGGACGGCGGCGAAGATGCGGTCGCGGTCGGCCTTGGTGATGAGGTGCTCGCGGCGGTTCGTCCGCCCGACCTTCACCCCGGCGAACGGGTTCTTGGCGAGCAGCCCCTGCGCCACCGCCCAGGCGAACGCCCGCTTCACGCAGTAGGTGGCGTGCCGCCGGCCCGCCT
Organism: Fimbriiglobus sp.; assembly: GCA_025459365.1. Classification (GTDB taxonomy): domain Bacteria; phylum Planctomycetota; class Planctomycetia; order Gemmatales; family Gemmataceae; genus JALHQU01. Next base: position 42,327 of record JALOQR010000004.1, on the reverse strand, counting down.
TCCACTGCGGGTGGGCGTCGAGCCAGGTGGTCAGGTGGTGCGGGATGACCGCCGCGGCCGGCTTGTCGCCGTGGGCCGTGCAGAACTCCTGCAGGAAGGAGAAGTGCCAGTCGAACGTCTCGGGCGAGTTGTGCTTCTCGCTCCAGCCGAGAAACAGGTCGCACACCTTGGCGGTGGTGAGTCGGTCCGGCTCGACCGGTTTGTTCTCCGCCATGATCCGGTGGTAGGCGGCGTACGCGGCCTTCAGGCCGTCCTTGCCCTTGGCGAGGAAGTGTTGTTTGGGACCGATCTGGACGTACCAGGAGTCGGTCTGTTTGCGGTACCAGGGTTTGGGCTGACGCATTTCAAGCCTCCGGGGCACGGGTGGGCCGGAGTGCTTGCTCGATCGGTCGGGAACCGTTGCCGCGGTTCGGGACCTCTTTCTCTGCACGAAACTCTGCACACCGTGCGGAGCTCGTTCAGAGGCGTCGTCGGAAGTGCTTCTCTTTCTAGGACTTAATCAGTCGGGCTGACAGGATTCGAACCTGCGACCTCTTGGTCCCGAACCAAGCGCTCTACCAAGCTGAGCTACAGCCCGATATCTCAAGCAACCACGTTTTCGAATGCGAAATCGGGTTGCTACTCTCGCCACCGCACACATCTTAGCGAGGGAGGGACACGAAACCAGCCCAAAAAGTTCGCGAAGAGAAACCCCGGGTTTCGTGGTGGTTTCTCCCGGTCCGCCGCTGGTTCCGTGTCTGTTGCCGTGACACGACGACACGAGATCAGCCCGGTTCGAGGTGGGAGGGTGGGAGGAAGACCGGTTTACTTGCCGCCTTCCTGCCGGTCGACCTTCGTGACTTGCTCATGCGGTCGGCGAAGACCGGGGTTGGGCGTCTTCGTCTCGTGAGCGACGACTGTTGTCCCATCAGGGGCGATGGCGGCCTTCCCCAGAACTTCACCCAGTGGCCGTACCAGTGCGAATCGCAAGCCGAGGGAGCCGACGGTTGCTGCTGAAAAGCACCGGTACTTGGTGGGGAACAGGCGGGCAACGACTTTTCCAGATTCTGTGTCCAGTTTCGCGAGCCGTTGGCAATCCGTTGGGTGTCGGGGGAATTGCCCCCACCATCCCACTGGAGGCCTTCGATGCTCAACAACTCGGTCCGCCTCGGCCTGGAACGCCTGGACGTTCGCAATGCCCCGTCGTCGCTGGCAGAGAACGCCGTCGCCTCCACCGACTGGCTGCCCACTTCCACCCAGGATGGGGATCTGCCGGCCTACATGCTGACGACGGAAGAAGATAGCCCGGCCCCACCGACCAGCCCCACGAATCCAACGAACCCCACAAATCCAACGAACCCGACCAACCCCACGAATCCAACCAATCCTACGCCAGTGAATCCGGAGAACAAGGCACCGAAGATCGTGGACTTCAAGGTACGGCAGGCGGATGGTGGGGTCGTCAAGTACAGCGGGCAGGTGGTGGACGAGAAGCCGGGCGGGTTGATGGTGCATCTCACCGGTGCGCAGTCGTGCCTGGGGGATGACGGAGTCAAGGTGAAGACCGACGAGGACGGGTACTTCTACTTTGAAGGAGCCCTGAAGACGCCGCGGTTGGAGGAAGTCGGTTCCGCCTGGGCCGACGTGAAGGACGCAGAAGGGCTGGCGGCCGAGTCGGTCGGCGACTTCGCCTACTTTGTTTGACCCTTTTTCCCCGACCGGAGCCGGCAATGTCTGCTGCCCCCGCCGAGTCGTGGGATCTTTTGCCGCTCGCGGCCGCTGCCCACACCACCCACCCGACACTCACCGGTTCCCGCATGGTCAAACACCTGCGAGTGATCATCGCCCGCGTGCTACGGACAGGCCGCGGGCCGACTCACCTGGTCCGGTGGGTGAGGGGGCAACTGGCCGTGGCGCCACCGGCCCCGTCTGGGGATGTTGCCGCCGACCTTGCTGGGCGGTTGCTCACCCTCCTCCGCCCGCGTGCCAGCAGTTCCCGCCGGACGCGGAGCGACTGAAACGACCTGCCCAATGAGTCCACCGATGGCCGCCAAAGGTCTCGACACTTTCGCGTGACGTTACATCCTGCGAACAGCCGCCTCCGACACGATTTGGCTAAATGAGTATTGTGGGGCCATCGACTGGTTCACCCCCTGTCAGGATGCCTTTGAACCTCTCCTCCGCCTCCTTCCGGCGAACAAGGGAGTCTTCGATGTCGCTGACCGCCATCGAATCGTGCGGGAACCGCCACGCCCGGAGTTCGCGTACCCAGTCAGCGGCTGCCAGCCATACGGCTCGGGTGTCATCGGCAAAATCTTCCGAGGGGCTGTCCTTGCCCATTCGTCTGACGTCTGCCTCCAGATCGATCAGATCGGATACGACCTGGATTAGGATGGTGCGATGGTGGTCGGGCAGAATATCGCCCGTGAGTACCCGGACGTAGTCGCGGGACACGATCCGGAACACAGAAGAGAGGAAATCCCATTTGGCGAGCAATGTGCGCTCGTCGGGAATGAGGAACAGGTCGGGCATGACAGACGACCTCATCGGGCAGAAGATCGGACGCCCTGCTAATTGCGATCCGGCCGTCGAACTGGACATGGAATCCGAAAAAATTCCTGGTTCCCCCCCCTAATCATCCATTCACGGCAGACCGACCCACTTACGAACACCCCACTCAGTGGTGAGCAGGCCGAGCAGTATCATCAACATCAGGAAGGACTTGCGCGCCGGGTACTCGACGCGAGTATCGATCTTCGCCACCTCGGCACGGAGTTTCTCGATCAGTTCTTTCACCTGCTCCGGTTGGTACACCTTCCCACCGCTGTTGGCAGCAATCTCTTCAATCAGTGGCAGGTCGGCGGACAATTCGACCACTTCTTCAGTGTCGGGCGGGAGCACCTCGAACGTACTGCGGAGAGGGGTGGGTCGTCCGTCTGGGCCGGGCGAGCCAAGGAGTTGGGACTCCCAGTCGGCGATGACTAACTCCAGGGCGTAACGGCCGGGGGTGAGGTCGCGAAGCTTGCCGGCCACGTCTCGCGGGCGGCCGTCCGGCTGTTGGAGCAGCGTGAGGCCGAGCAACTTCTCGCCGTCGCCTTCTTTGGCCGGCAGGCGGATGACCCGCACCCCCTTCAGCGACTTCGCCGTGAGTTTCTCGACCGCCTCGGTTCCGCGGGCGAGCACCTCCACCTCCTGGCCGGTGCGGAAAGCCGGCTCACGGGTACCGAACCGGATGGTGCCGGCAGGGTTCTGAGTGGGCAACAAGCGATCCGATGCCGCCCACTGAGCCACCTGCCCCCAGAACTTGTGGTGGTACTTGTCGCCCACCTTGTATCGCCAGCGCCAGGTCGAATCGATGCCGATGTACAGCACCCGCCCGAAGCCATAGTTCTGTCGGGCAACGAGCGGTGCTCCGTTTGCCTCGGCCAGCACCTCGGCCCCATCCTTCAGCCGCCCGGTGACGGCCCAGTAGTGCGGCGGCAACCCTTCCCAGACCGCCCGCGACTGGGCCGACGTATCGCCCAATTGGAGAAACCAACTCCGTCGTCCGTCCGGGGCAATGCCCAACCGGAAGCCGTTCTTCTCCTGGACCTCGGCCAGAGCGGTGACCGGGAGAAGCTTTCGGAGGGGATTCGCGTCGTCGAGGTAGGCGGCGGGCATGGCCCGCTTACCGGCTACAACCACCAGTGTGCCACCGTCCTCGGCGACGTACTTCTCCAGCCACGCCCAGTCTCGCACGTGTTGCGGTTCCACATCACCGAGTACCACGCAGTCGTACCCGGCGATCTCATCTGGCAGTGGCAACGCACGAGCGGGCGTGCCGAACTTCTTCAGTGTCTCGTCGGTGGCAGTGGTGATCCGCGGCTGACGGAACACCACGCTCCGCACGTCCATGTTTTCATCCCGCCCCAGGCAGGTGTGCAGGTAGTGGAACTCCCACCGGGCATCGCCGTCGACCAGCAGCACGCGGGCACGATCCTTCACCACGTTGACACGGGCAATGCGGACATTATTCGACGGGAACTTGTCGGCAGCGGTATCGGACGTCACGGTGACGGTCAGCGACTGCGGACCGGGGGCATCCAGTTTGGCCCGTAGAGCGAACTGGTACGTCTGGTCCTGGCCGTCGTGTTGGATCACCTCCTTCACCGGAGGGCGGAACTGGCCGCGCTCATCCGGCGGCACGGTCATGCTCACCTCGATCGGCCCGGCCGGCCACCCACTGACGCGGACCGAGACCTCCACCGGCACCACGCTCCCCTTGAACACAGTGCCAACCTGGGGCTGAGCAGACACCACGGCCACGTCGGCCGGCGGGAGGCCGACCGGGGCGAGAACAACCGAATGGATGGGGATTCCACGGGCGGCGAATTCCGGGACCCGCGGGAGCGGCGAATCCCCCCAATTGTGCCGACCATCCGTGAGCAGGACGACCCCGACCAGTTTGGACGTGGCGGTGTCGGCCGCCGACTCGGTAGCCTTCAGCACTGGCCCTTGGAGGTCGGTATTGACGAGTTGGCTGCTGGCGGTGTCGGTGGCGAGCAGGCGATCGGCGTCGAGTTTCACCTTCAGCTCGACCGGATTGAGCGGGAGCGGGCGGACGACTTGATCGAAGGCGACAAGCTCGACGGCGTGCCGTTTGGCCAACTCGCCAAGCAGATCCGCGCCGTCCGGGGTGAGGATGTGCTCGGCGATCTTCAGCCGGCTCACTTCCCCCGGGCGATGAACGTTCAACGTTGCCGCGATCCGCTGCAACTCGTCGGCTGGCCTCTGCGGGTCGGCCACTCGCAGGCTGTCGGAGGTATCAACCGCGATGAGTACTCGGCTGGGGATCTCCTGGGAGGTCACCGTCACAAGGGTCGGGTCGGCAGCGGTGGTCAGGAAGACGGCGAGCACGGCCGCCACCCGCAGGGCGACAAGCAGGCGGGCAATCCGCTTGGGCACAAGCCGCACCTCGCGACGGTACAGCACAAAGAGCAGCACCGCCACGGCCGCCATCGCCAGCACTACCACGGTCACCCGCACCCACACCGGCACACCGGGGAACGGCAGAGCAAAAGTCAACGACGCAGCCGAAAAGGGCACGGGGATGGAGAGCATGGGAGCGATTGTACCACGAACCACGAACCACGCCGGGAGTGAACAGGCGAGTCACTCATCACTCCGTCCCCGGTTCCAGCATCCTGTTCGGCCCATATGCCATACTTCAACTCCTCACCCCGCCCCGGTGACGCCATGTCTGCCGATTTCCCCGTCAAGGTGCTGCTGGTCGACGACCAGCCGATCGTCGGTGAAACCGTCCGCCGGATGCTCGCCGACGAACCAAACCTCCAGTTCCGTTTCTGCCCCGATCCGTCCGACGCACTCGACACCGCGGCCGAGTTCGCCCCTACCGTCATCCTGCAAGACCTCGTCATGCCCGACATCGACGGGCTGCAACTGGTGAAGTTCTTCCGCGCCCACCCGGCCACCCGTGAGATTCCACTGGTGGTGCTCTCCAGCAAGGAGGAGCCGGCCACCAAAGCCAAGGCATTCGCTCTCGGGGCCAATGACTACATGGTGAAACTGCCCGACAAGCTGGAGGTCATCGCGCGGGTGCGGTACCACTCCCGCGGGTACATCGCCCTGCTCGAACGCAACGAGGCCTACAAGGCTCTGGCCGAAAAGCAGAGAGAGCTGGCCGCCGAAGTCAACCGCGCCGCGAAGTATGTCCGATCCTTGTTGCCGAAACCGCTCGCCGACGGCCCGGTCAAGATCGACTGGAAGTTCGTGCCAAGCACCCAGCTCGCTGGCGACATGTTCGGCTACCACTGGATCGACCCCGACCACCTGGCCATCTATCTCCTCGATGTGAGTGGGCACGGCGTCGGGTCGGCGCTGCTGGCGGTGTCGGCGGCGAACGTGATCGCCAACCAGGGGCTACCGGGGGTCGATGTCCGCGAACCGGGGCCTGTGCTCACCAAGTTAAACGACATGTTTCAGATGGAGCGACAGGACGAGAAGTACTTCACCATCTGGTATGGGGTGTTCCGGCCCAAAGACCGGCAGTTGGCGTGGAGCAATGCCGGTCACCCCCCTGCCCTGCTCCACTCCGCCGCCGGGTGCGTGGAGATGGAGGCCGACGGGCTGGCCGTGGGAATGGTGCCGGGCATGACCTACGACACCCGCACCTTGAGCGTTCCCGAGGAGGCGACACTGCTGGTCTTCAGTGATGGAGTCTTCGAAATCGAGAAGGCGGATAGCAGCATGTGGACTTACTCCGACTTCGCCGAGTACATCAAGCCGGAGATCGCCCGCGGCGGCGACCTGAGCGACCGCCTGCACAAATACGTGCGCGACCTGGGCAACAGCGAGGTGCTACCCGACGACTTCAGCATTGTACGGGCAGCCCTCTAACGATTAGTGTACCGCCAGACAGTCCGCCGGAGCAAAATGGCCACACATCCCCCCTGTCAGGGGTCGCTCATGGTGTCAAAGTGGCAAAAGAGGCTGATTTTCGCCACTTTTCGGGTGACCGAGGCCGGGGGGGGTATGTGTGTGGCAGGTGGCAGTGTGGCAGAGAGGGGGGTGGGTTCCCGAGGTGGATCCGGCCAAGGTGAGGCATCTCCGCAGCCGAAATTCAGACGCAAGCTCAATCCAATCCAATAGTTACGGAAATTCGCTCGCCGGTTCCGTGTTCGGGTACCAAGTTCTGACCAACCTCCCGACCACCGGGGTAGCGCGTTCCGGGACGGCTATCGAAACCGAGAGATACACTCCCTGGAAGACATCACTTGTACCGGTTGTGCGGATCAACGACTCTGCGAATTTGACGTAATTCGGGAAGTGTGGGCTTATTGGCTGGGTTCGGAAGGCTGAGGGAATACACTTTTTTCATCCTGATACTCCGCCCCCGGTCCCGCGCCCACGAGTTCCGGTATGGCTATCGATCCATTCGCCTCGCTCTCGTCCATCCGTACCAAGCTCTTCAGCCTGGTGCCATTTACCCTGGCCGCCCTGGGGCTTGCCGTCGGCATTGGGCTGTACGTGCAGGCTCAGTATGGAATCGGTGGGCCAGTGGATGCCGATCTGGTCGCGAGCAAAGAACTTCTCTCCGAAGTGGAACCGGCGGTCTTTATCCCTGCGATGGGGTATATCGCCATCCTTGAACTGGAGACCGAACGACGGCCCGAAGAGGTGGCGAAGAGCGTGCAGGCGTTTCGGGCGGCCGAAACAAAGTTCCGCGACGCCCGCGAACAACGGCTCCGGCAACTCCCCGACGGCGAAGCCAAGCGACTCCTCGAACGAGAGCTCAGTGAGCGGGCCGACGACTTTTTTCAGCTTGCGAACGGTCGTTTCCTGCCACTGGTCGAGCGTGCGGCACGCAAGGAGATGGTCGAGCAGGCCGAAATCTCCGTCGCCATGCGGGAGGTCGGCTTGCGGTTCAACGAGCTCAAGAAAGTGGTCGATCGGCTCCGCGACCTGACCGCCGATGCGATCGCCAAGGAGCGGCAACAGGCCGCCAGGAGTGCCCGCTGGTGGGGCACTACCAATATTCTGGTAAGCCTGGTAGTAACCGTCTTTCTGGTGTCGCTCAAGTTCTATGTGGTGCGGGCGATCATGCGGTCCACCGACGTACTCAACGCCCGCATGAAGGAGCTGGCGAGCGGGGCAAGCGACCTGACCGCTCGCGTACCGGTCGAGACTCGCGACGAACTCGGTACCCTGGCTGGGAACATCAATGGGATGATCGGAAAGATTCAGGGGATCGTTGGTAAAGTGCGAGAGTCGAGCTTACAGGTTCTTTCGGCCGCGTCGCAGATCGCCGCCACCGCTCGCAGCCAGGAAGGAACGGTGAACACGTTGGCCACCAGCACTACCCAGGTGGCGGCATCGGTGCGGGAAATCTCGGCCACCAGCAAAGACCTCTCCGGGACGATGGACGAAGTGAGCCGAAGTGCGTCTCACGCGTCGGCTTTGGCCACGACTGGGCGAGACAACGCGACGCGCATGGCGAGCGAGATGAAACACCTTGTGGAGTCCACCGCCAGTGTGTCGAGCAAACTCGGCATGATCCGTGAGAAGGCCGACGCGATCAACGCGGTGGTCACCACCATCACCAAAGTCGCCGACCAGACGAACCTGCTGAGCATCAACGCCGCCATCGAGGCGGAGAAGGCGGGTGAATACGGCCGTGGGTTCCTGGTGGTCGCCCGCGAAATCCGCCGGCTCGCCGACCAAACAGCGGTTGCCACGCTTGACATCGAGATGATGGTGAAGCAGATGCAGGACGCGGTGTCCGCGGGCGTGATGCAGATGGACAAGTTCGCCGACGAGGTGCGGGGCGGAGTCGGGCAGGTCACCAAGATCAACCAGATGACGCACGAGATCATCAGCGAGGTGGAGAACCTGAGCGGCCGGTTCCAGTTGGTCAACGAGGGGATGCGGAATCAATCGACCGGTGCCCAGCAGATCAACGACGCCATGACCCAGATCGCCGACGCGGCCCGCCGCAGTGCCCAGGCGATTCAGGAGTTTGAGCAGTCTACCGCCCACCTCCGCGGGTCGGTCGAGGGGCTAAACGCGGAGATTGGACAGTTCAAGATCTAGGCGACTGGCACGGACGTGGGGGAGCAGGTTTGCAACCTGCCATCACATTTCTCCCCCACCGTGTGCTGCTCCTGAGCCGCCCGCCCGCGTCACCCCGACCCCCGGCCACTGCGTATGCTCGCCCTCCTCTTCCAAGTTGGTTCCGACCGCGTGGCGGTGGATGTCCGCAGGGTGCGGGAAGTGGTGCCACGGGTGCGATTGAACGAGGTACTCGGCGGACCGGGGTGGGTAGCCGGGCGGTTTGTGTATCGTGGTCGGGTGGTTCCCGTGGTAGACCTGCACGCGCTGATGGGGGCTGGCACCTGCCCACCACACTTGAGTAGCCGCATCATCCTCTGCCCGTGGCCGGTGAACTCAGACGCTCTCGTTGGTTTGCTTGCCACCCAGGTCGCCGACATCCGACAGCTCGAAATCCCCATGCCGACAACTCCCGGCGGGGATGCCGACACCGGACTCGGCCCAGTCGTGCCCGATGGCCCAGACCTGCTGCGATTACTTCACCCCGATCGCCTGCTCGCGACCCTCTCGGCCCGATCTGGCGGCTTAATCCCGTCGGGGGAAGTCGCATGACGCTAAACCAGTTGGAAGTGGTCGTCCGCGATCGTTTAGGGGTCGATCCCGGCTCGCTCGGCGGGGGTGTGCTCTCGCGGGCGATCGATACCCGCCGTCAGGCCACCCGCACTACCACCCTCGAAGCCTACCTCGCGTTGCTCATCACCCACGCCGAGGCCGATGCCCTGGCGGCCGAACTCGCCGTACCCGAAACGTGGTTTTTCCGCGGGGGGCGGCGGCTTTACGACGCTCTGGCCGATTTCCTCATTCGCCGTGCGGCTCGCACTCCTGGCCGGCCTGCACGAGCGCTAAGCCTTCCCTGTAGCACTGGCGAGGAGCCCTACTCCCTGGCCATCGCCTTGCATGAACAGTTGCTACCTCACGATCAGTTCCGCATCGACGCGATCGATGTATCGGCGACCCACCTCGACCGAGCGGTTGCCGGTCTGTTCTCCGAACCATCGTTCCGCGAGCATGGCACCGACCCCCGTCTTGTGCATTTCCGGCCGGTGGGCGTCCGCTGGGAGTTGCTCCCACATCTTCGCCCACTCGTGCAGTTCCGCCAAGGGAACGCAACCGACCCGAACTTCCTGGCCGGCGAAGGGGAGTACGATCTGATCTTCTGTCGCAATCTCTTCATCTACCTGACGGCCGACGGGCGGAAACGCGCCATGGCCCACCTCGATCGCCTGCTCGCCGCCGATGGCCGCCTCTGCCTGAGCGCGGCCGAGGCCGACCGACTGCCGGTTGGCGGGTTCGTGGCGGATGGCCCGGCCGAGTTCTGTGTCTTTCGCCGAGCGGTGGGCGGGGTGCCCGCAACGTCGTCGACCATCAGCACTGGGCTACCCCCGCTTCCACCGGCTGCTGTGCCGGGCACACTCCCGCCGATTCCCCAACTCACTGCGGATGCCGCCAATACGCCACCGCCCGACCGTCCGACGTTCGACACCGCCCGCACCCTCGCCGATGCCGGCCGACTCGCCGAGGCCCGCGTTGCCTGTGAACGTGCCATTGCCGCTCAGCCAGCCGCCGCTGATGGATATGCCCTGCTCGGCGCCATCCACCACGCCCAGGGAAACACCATCGATGCGGGCGAGGCTTTCCGCAAGGCCCTGTACCTCGATCCAGACCACACCGAAGCGATCTCGCACCTGGCGGTTTTGGCGGATCGTCGCGGAGACACAATCCAGGCGAGCGCCCTCCGCCGTCGCCTCACCCGCCTGACCCTTCGCGGGGGAAATGCATGATCGCCACCAACCGCCCACTATCCGTCGTCGCCCCTAACGACCCATGCTGGACCCGCATCGGCGTGTGGGGGGACCGCACCTGTCCGCAATTGGCGGACGTGACGCACTGTCACAATTGCCCGGTGTTCGCCGCCGCGGGCCGACGTTTCCTCGATGCCCCATCCCCGCCCGACTACCTGGGCGAGTGGACCACACGGCTGGCGGCACCGGAGCACGCCGGAGCCACCGATGCACAGAGCGTGCTCGTGTTTCGTCTCGGTCGGGAGTGGCTGGCTTTGCCTGTTGGTGTGCTAGTGGAAGTAACCCGCGACCGTCCGCCGCACCGCGTGCCGCACCGTGGCGGGTTGCTGGCCGGTGTGGTGAACATCCGCGGTGAGTTGCACCTGGCCGCCCGCCTCGATCGATTGCTTGGCGTTGCAGCGAGCGACACCGCGGCAACTCACCCGCGGATGGTGGTCGCCCGCCGAGGCTCCGAGGTGTGGGTGTTCGCCGTGGATGAAGTCGACCAGGTGTTTCACATCCCCGCCGAGGCCATCGCCACGGCACCACCCACCCTCGCACGTGCTGCGGCTCGTGTCACCCGTGGGGTGTTCCGGTCGAACGGGCGGGCGGTGGGCCTGCTCGACGACACCCGGCTGTTCCAGGCCCTTCGGGAGCAGGTGCGATGACCCGCCCGACCCTCGACCCGGCCCTGTTTGAGCTATTCCGCGAGGAGGTGCGGGCGCATACCGGCACGCTTTCGGCCGGACTGCTCGACCTGGAAGCCGACCCGACCGACCCGGCTCGCATCGAACCACTCATGCGGGCGGCCCACTCCATCAAGGGGGCATGCCGCATCGCCAATCTCGACTCCGGCGTACGGCTCGCACACGTGATGGAAGATGCCCTCGTCGCCGCCCAGGATGGGAAAGTGCGGCTGACCCCGACGGACGTCGATTATCTATTGAAGGGAACCGACCTGTTGGCGACCCTGGTCGATCTGGGACCGGGCGGTGCAACAGCATGGGATGCCGCCAACGCCCCGATCGTCGAGCAGTTGGAGCCGATCTTTACTGCGATGGCAAAGGGGGCATCGGTATCGCTCGTGAGCGAGAAAATGGACGCGGGCCGTATCACGCTAGCTCACGTCGACATCACACCCTCACCTTCTTCACTGCCGCCAGGCGATTTTCCACCGGTTCCGCCGTTCACTCACGTTGTTGTGCCGGCGAATCCACTTCCGCTGTCGGATGGCCACTCCACTCTTGCCCTGTTCCGTGAGGAGTTGCGGGCGGGGCTGTTGGTGGCGTCCGATCCGGAGAATGCTGTGGAGGCGTTGAAGACGATCCGCGGGGCAGCCAAGTTGGTGAAGTGTGGTCCCGTGGTTCGACTCACGGCAGCGCTCGGCGGGTTTTTTGCAGGTGTAAAGGACGGCAAGAGGCCGTTCACCCCCGCGGCCGGCGAATGGGTGAACTACGCCATCAGCACGCTGGCCGGAGGCATCAGTACCGACGACGAGACATTTGCGGAATGGGTGAAATCGGCAATGCCGGCCCTTGAAGACGCGGCCGAGAAGTTCGAGGCGGTGCCGGTGAGCGATTCCCATTTGCCGCGAGTTGGCGACGAGCGAGTGGAAGTCCCCGACGTTGCCGAGTCCCGGCCAACCCCATTACCCGCAGTCGTCTCGAATACACCGACTGTACCGGTGGTGGAAGTACCCCCGCCGCCACCACCCGCCCCACCGCCCACCGAAGACGCCGTCGTCCGCGTGTCTGCCCAGAGCCTGAACCGCCTGATGGGGCTGGCCGGTGAGTCGCTCGTCCAGGCTCGCTGGCTCCCCTCCTTCTCGGCTGAATTGCTCACTCTCCGGAAAAGCCACGACCGCCTTGCTCAGATGCTCGACGCCGCCTTTCACGCAGTCGCCGTCGGTGCCAGCCAGGAAAGCCTTGGTCTCGTGCTGTCGGATGCTCGCCGCCAAGCACACGACTGCCGCAACGAGTTGATGGAGCGGGCTGCCGGGTTCGACGACCACGCCGCCCGGAACGAAGATCTAAACGCCCGCCTCTACCGCGAGGTGATCGTCAGCCGCATGCGGCCGTTCGGCGACGGTGCCCGTGGCCTTCCGCGGTTGGTGCGGGATATGGCCCGCTCGCTCGGCAAGGAGGCTCGGCTCGTCATCGAAGGGGAGGGAACGGAGGTCGATCGCGACATTCAGGAAAAGCTGGAGTCGCCCTTATCGCACCTCGTGCGAAACTCGGTCGATCACGGTATCGAGTCGCCCGAGGTGCGTGAGGCAGCCGGCAAACCATCCAGCGGCACGGTGCGGGTGGAGGCCCGGCACCGGGCGGGAATGCTGCATGTGTCTGTGTCCGACGACGGCGGCGGGGTAAACCTGAACAGACTGCGGGCCAAGGTGATCGACCGTAAGCTCAGCCCGGCCGACGTGGTCGCCCGCATGACCGAGACCGAGTTGCTGGAATTTCTCTTTCTGCCGGGGTTCAGCACTGCCGGCGGGGTGACCGAGTTTTCCGGTCGCGGGGTGGGGTTGGACGTAGTCCAGGACACTATTCGCAAGGTGGGTGGGAGTGTCCGCGTCACCACTCAACCGGGGCGTGGCACCACCTTCCACCTGCAACTGCCGCTCACTCTCTCCGTCATCCGGGCGGTGGTGGTGGACGTGGCCGGCGAGGCCTACGCCTTCCCACACACCCGCATCGACCGACTCACCCGTGTTCCACGAGCGGAGGTGCGGTCAGTCGAAGACCGCCAGTTCGTGACAGTCGATGGGCAGAACGTCGGGCTGGTGGTGGCCGCCCAGTTGCTCGACCTGCCGGCTCCTCCGTCGGGCGAGGATGCTCTGGCAGTGGTGCTACTCAGCGATGCCAGCGGCACCTACGGGCTGGTAGTCGATCGTTTCCGCGGGGAGCAAGATTTGGTCGTTCGTCCGCTCGACCCGCGACTCGGCAAGGTGCCCAACCTCTCGGCTGCGGCTCTGCTCGACGACGGCTCGCCGGTGCTCATCGTCGACGCCGAAGACCTGGTTCGCTCGATGGACCAGTTTATCCAGACCGGCTCACTCGCGCGGTGCGACACTCAGCCGACCAGCACGACCCGTAAGAAACGGGTACTGGTGGTGGACGACTCCATCACCGTGCGGGAAGTGGAGCGGCAGTTGCTCCTACACAAGGGGTACGACGTGACCGTCGCGGTGGACGGCATGGATGGCTGGAACAAAGTGCGGAGCGAGCCGTTCGACCTTCTGGTGAGCGACATCGATATGCCGCGGATGACCGGCCTGCAACTGGTCGCGGCGGTGCGGGGCGAAGAGCGTTTGCGAGATTTGCCAGTCGTGATCGTGTCGTACAAGGAGCGAGAAGAAGACCGACTCCGTGGGCTAGAAGCCGGAGCGAATAGCTACCTCACCAAGAGCGCTTTCCACGACAACAGCTTCATCGAAACGGTCGAAGACCTGATCGGCCCGGCGGTGTGAGGGCAGGCCGTCGGTCAGGCGGTTGGCTGACCTTCGGACGTCGAACGCATGTTCGGTGATCGTGGGGACGCATCGCACCGCCGGGAACAACTCGCCCCCCCTCTCTGCCACACTGCCACCTGCCACACACATACCCCCCCCTGCCGTCACCAGCCGAAATGTTGTGGAAATCAGCCTTTTTCTCCACTCGGCCCCTCAGCCACGGCCACTGACCCCTGACAGCGACAGCCCGGCGGACCGAGGTCGGTGGTGGCATGGTTCGCCATCGTGGCTCCCCTTCCCCGCGAACCTCCCGCCGGTTATGGAAACCCTTCTTCAGCGGACGTATCTTCATACTGAACATTCCCGACGGCAGGGCCGAGCATGGCGAGCGATTCCCCCTTCCTGAAACTGGCCGACGAGCGCGTCGTCATCCTCGACGGCGGCATGGGCACCAGCCTGCACCGCTACAAGCCAGCCGAGAAGGATTGGGGATATTCGCCCGCCGGCAAGAGCTTGATGAACCTCTCCGACGCCCTCATCTATACCAAGCCGGATTGGATCCGCGAAATCCACGCTGGGTATTTCGAGGCCGGGTGCGACGCCGTCGAGACGAACACCTTCAACGCCAACGCCATCGGCCTGGGCGAGTTCGGCATGACCGCCCAGATGGATGAGATTAACCGGCTGAACATCCGGCTGGCAAAGGATGTTGCCGCGAAATTCGCCACCACGGACCGCCCGCGGTTCGTCGTCGGCAGTGTCGGCCCCGGCACCAAAATGCCGTCGCTCACCGACCCGGCCATCTACATCGATTTTGACACACTCGCCGAGGCGTACCGGCCGCAACTGCGGGTGATGATCGAGGAACGGGTGGACGCCATCCTCGTCGAAACCTGCTTCGACATCCTGCAAGCAAAGTGCGTGGCGATCACCGCCATCGAGGAGATGAAGCGGGCCGGCGTGCGGCTGCCGCTGATGGTGCAGCTCACCATCATCGACGCGAACAAGAAGATGCTGCCGGGCACCGACATCCCGGCCGGATTGGTGGCCCTCGACCCCATCGACGAGATCGACGTCATCGGCATGAACTGCGGGGTCGGCCCCGACCTGATGCTCGACGACATCAAGCACCTCACCCGTCACTGCCGCAAGCGGATCAGCGTACTGCCGAACGCAGGGCTACCGGAGAACCGCAACGGCGAAACCTACTTCCCCCTCGACCCGGACGGGCTGGCCGACTGGCTGGGGCGGTTCGTCACCGAGTTCGGCGTCAACATCATCGGCGGGTGCTGCGGGACGACCAAGGACCACCTGAAAGTGGTGGCCGATCGCTTTTGGGGCAGCAAGCCGGCAAAGCGGAACCCCGTGTATCTGCCGATGGTGTGTAGCCTGCAAACGTCGCAGGAGTTGGTGGTCGATCAGAAGCCGCTGCTCGTCGGCGAGCGGACGAACACGAACGGGTCGAAAAAGTTCAAGCAACTTCTGGAGAAGGACGACTGGCACGGGCTGGTGGAGATGGCCCAGGAACAGGAGAGGGAGGGCGTCCACCTGCTCGACGTGTGCGTGGATTACGTCGGCCGCGACGGCGTGAAGGACATGAAGGAAGTGATTAAGCGTTACAACGCAGTGCTGAGCAAACCAATGATGCTTGACAGCACCGAGACGCCGGTGATCGAGGCGGCACTGAAGCTGTGCAGCGGAAAGACGGTCATCAACAGCATCAACCTGGAAGACGGCCGCAAGACGCTCGACCCGAAGACGAAACTGGCGAAGAAATACGGGGCCGGGCTGGTCGCGCTCACCATCGACGAGAAGGGGCAGGCCGACACCGCCGAGTGGAAGTTCGAGGTCGCGAAGCGGATCTACGACATCGTCGTCGGCGAATACGGCATCCCGCCGACCGACCTGATGTTCGACCCGCTCGTCTTCCCCGTGTCCACCGGCCAGGAACAGACCCGCAAGAGCGCCATCGCCACGTTCGAGGCGATCAAGCTCATCAAGCAGAACCTGCCGGGGTGCCTTACGCACGTCGGGTTGAGCAACTGTAGCTTCGGCCTCAGCCCGTACACGCGGCAGGTGGTGAACTCCGTCTACCTGCACTACGCCATCGAGTACGGCCTCGACTCGGCGATTCTGCACGCGTCGAAAATCCTCCCACTGAACAGCATCGACGAGAAGGGGAAGGAACTCGCCCGCCGGCTGCTGTTCGACGACCGCAAGTTCAACGCCGCTGGCGAGTGCATCGAAGACCCGCTGCAACTGCTCATCGAGCACTATGCCGACAAGAAGGGTGAGAAAAAGGAGAAGCAGTCGCTCGGCGACACGGTGGAAGCTCGGCTAAAGCAGGCGATCATCCAGGGCCGCCGCGAGACGCTCATCCTCGACCTCGATGGGGCGATGCTGAAGTACAGCCCGATCGACATCATCAACAACATCCTGCTCGACGGCATGAAGGTGGTCGGTGACCTGTTCGGTAGTGGGCAGATGCAGTTGCCGTTCGTGCTGCAAAGTGCCGAGGTCATGAAGGCGGCGGTGGCCCACCTGGAAAAGTTCATGGAGAAGGTGGAGGGCCAGGAGAAGGGGAAGATCGTGCTCGCCACGGTGAAGGGCGACGTGCACGACATCGGCAAAAACCTGGTCGACATCATCCTCACGAACAACGGGTACAAGGTTTACAACATCGGCATCAAGCAGCCGGTAGACGCGATGATCGCCGAGTACCAGAAGACGGGGGCTGACGCCATCGGCATGAGCGGGCTGCTGGTGAAATCGACCGTCATCATGAAGGAAGACCTCGTCACGCTGAACGACCGCGGGCTGAACCCGCCGGTCATCCTCGGAGGGGCGGCGCTGAACCGCAAGTACGTCGAGGACGACCTGACCCGTGTCTACAAGGGCAAGGTCTACTACGGGGCGGATGCGTTCGACGGGCTAAGGATCATGGACGAGCTGATGCTCAAGAAGAAGATGGCGAAGGCCAGCCCGGCGCTCGCAGCGATGGCGAAAGGGAGCGAGGCGAAGGCCGCCACGGTCGACAGCGGTGGCAGCTTGCCGCAAGCGCCGGTGACGGCCCGCGCCGACTTGCCCGCCCGCGCCCCGAACCTGCCGCGAGCCGCCGACCTGCCGACGCCGCCCTTCCTCGGAGTTCGCACGTTCACCGCCAAGATGGCCGACGTTTTCCCGTACCTGAACGAACTCACCCTCTTCAGCACGCAATGGGGGTTCGAGAAGGGCGGGGTGAAGCCGGAGGTGTACAAGGAGCAGATCGATAGCACTGCCCGCCCGGCGCTCGAACGGCTGAAGGCGTTCTGCCTGAGCGAGAATGTGCTACAACCGCAGGCTACCTACGGCTTCTTCCGTGCCGCCGCCGACGGCCAGACGCTCAGTGTGTTCGCCCCGGACGGCAGAACGGTGCTCCAGAAATTCACCTTCCCGCGGCAAGACTTCGGCGACTTCCTCTGCCTTTCTGATTACGTGGAACCGCTCCGCGACGGCGTGCCGGTGGACCACATCGCCATGATGGCCGTGACGGTCGGGCACGAGGTGACGCGACGGTGCAACCTGCTCCGCGACGCCAACAAGTACCAGGACTACCTGTTCCTGCACGGGCTGGGGGTGGAGAGCGCCGAAGCATTCGCGGAGTACTTCCACCGGCACCTGCGGGCCGAGTGGGGCATCGGCGACAAGGATTCCCCCGTCATCCAGAAGCTCTTCAAGGGGCACTACCGCGGTCGGCGGTACGCCTTCGGCTACCCCGCCTGCCCGCGGCTGGAAGACCAAACCGGCCTGTTCACCCTGATCGACCCGCCGCAGGTGGGAATCACTCTCACCGAGCAGTTCCTGCTGGAGCCGGAGCAGAGCACCACGGCCATCGTGTTCCACCACCCGAACGCCAAGTACTTCAACGTGAAACGCGGCGGCGAGGTGGCGTTCGAGTGACGATCAGCCGCCGAGGAGTTCGGTCAGCACCGCGACGCACTTCCTATGCTTCAGGTGCCGGGCGTACTGAAGCGGCGTCATGCCGAGTTCGGGGCTGTCCGGGGGAAGGGTGGTGGAGGTCAGCGGTTCATTCGGGTCGGCGCCGGCCGCCACCAGCACCCGGATGTTTTCGGGGTGGTTCCAGTCGATGGCGGCGTGGACCAGGCACCCGGTGTCCACCCGCCCGCCGGCGGCAATCAGCATCCGCAAGATTTCCGTCGACTCACTTGCCGCGGCGACTTGCAGCACAGATGCCCCTTCATCCTCGGGTGGGGTGTTTGGATCAGCCCCGGCGTCGAGGAGCAACTTCAGGATCTCCAGCCGCTTCTTGGCCTCACCTTTGCTGTGGAAATTGACAGTATTCCGAAGTGCATCGAAGGTCACTGCCGCTCCAGCGGTGAGCAGGTCGCGGACTTTTTTCACTTCCGCTTTGTAGCAGGCCACTTCCAGCGGCGTGACGGCCATGAACGGCACCTCGGGCGGGGTGATGTTGAGCCGATTCTGTTCTACACTTCCGTCATGCCAGACGCCATCGCCATCGACGCCCTCCGTGTGCAGTACGGCACCTTCACCGCCGTCAACGGCCTCACGCTCGGTATCCGCCAGGGCGAGTTGTTCGGCCTGCTCGGGCCGAACGGGGCGGGCAAGAGTACCACCATTCGGGTGCTCATCGGCCAGCGGACGCCGACGGCCGGCAGCGTCCGCGTGTGCGGGTACGACGTGGTGAAAGAGTGGGCGAAGATCAAGCCGCTGATGGGGTACGTGCCCGACCGCGACAACCACTTCGACGAGTTCACCGGCCGGCGGAACCTGGAGTTCTTTGCGGACCTGTACGGCGTGCCGCGGCTCCGCGTGCGGGACTGCCTCCGCATGGTCGAACTCGACGACGCCGCCAACGTGCCAGTGCGGGGGTACTCCCTCGGCATGAAGAAGAAGCTGCTGCTCGCCCGTGCCCTGCTCCACCGCCCGCCGGTGCTCTACCTCGACGAACCGACCGCCAACCTCGACATCCACTCGGCCGATGTGGTCCACCGCATCCTGCGGGAGCGGGTGAGCGAAGGGGCGACGGTGGTGATGACCACCCACGATATGGCCGAGGTGGAGAAGATCTGCGACCGCGTCGGCATCGTGTGCAAGGGGAAACTCGTCGCCCTCGATTCGCCGCTCGCCCTACGGCAGTTGCACACCGAACGCCGGGCGGACGTCATCCGCACCGACGGCGAGCGAGCCTCGTTCGACATGGACTCCGAAACCGACCGCCAGGCGATGGCGGCACTCGTCAGCGCCGGGCAAGTCGCCAGCGTCCGCACCCGCGAGTTCGACTTCCACGCCACCTTCCTGAAGCTCACCGGCCAGACGTTCGACTGACCGCTGCACGGTGGGCGTGGAGTTGCCGGTCGATCCTATTCCAGGCCTACACTTTCTGTATGTCACAACATCCCCGTCGCACCGCGTTCACGCTGATCGAACTGCTGGTGGTGATCGCCATCATCGCCATCCTGATTGGCCTCCTCCTGCCCGCGGTGCAGAAGGTGCGAGACGCCGCCGCACGCCTGCAGTGCCAGAACAACCTGAAGCAGATCGGCCTCGCCCTGCACAACTATGAACTCGCCCAGGGCATGTTCCCGCGGTCGAACACCACCGCGGCCCCGTTCCAGGGGTGGCCGGTGAGTGTGTTGCCGTACCTGGAGCAGGAGAATATCCGCAATAGTTACGTGTTCACCGCCAACTGGTACGACCCGCCGAACGCCCCCGCCCGCAGCGCCCCGGTAAAGACGTACCTCTGCCCGAGCACACCGAACGCCGGCCGACAGGGATCCACGGCCGTGGCCGGCGTGCCCGGCTCGCCGTTCACCGGGGCGACGTGGGACTACACCAACGTATCAGTCGTCACTCTCCCGCTGCTGGCGTATCTGAATTACCCCGACCCGGCGAACCACCTGAGCATCTGGCGGGGGGTGATGAGCACCTCCGGCAGCCGTGTGGCCGACATCACCGACGGCCTGTCGAACACGCTGCTCGTCACCGAGAACGCCGGCCGGCCGGATTACTTCGTGAAGGGGCGGCGGGTGACCGACCTCGTTCCGCCGTTCGGTGGGGATGGTCCGGGGCGGCTCATCGGCGGGCTATGGGCCGACCACCAAAAGGGCTGGGGGCTGGAGGGCACCACGCCAGACGGGCTGACGCTCATCGGCGAGTGCGGGGTGAACTGCACCAACGCCTACGAGATCTACGCCTTCCACAGCGGCGGGGCGAACGCGACGATGGCCGACGGCAGCGTGCGGTTCCTGCGGGAGAGCATCAACATCCGCACCCTGGCGGCGCTGATCACCCGCGGAGCCGGCGAGGTGGTGATGGGGGATTGAGTGGGGATGATGGGGACTCGCGGCACGACCTACTTCACCTTGATCGTGATTCGCATCCGCTGGCCGATGACTAGCCCGGTGTCGTCGTCGGGTTCGATCACCGCTTCGAGCGTCCGTACGTCGTTGATCTCGCCCGGTTCCAGGATGAGCGTCCGCCGCTGGGCCACCCACTTGGACACACTCCGCACCTTCCCCTTCCACGTCGGCGACTCAATGCGGCTCTCGTCCCGGATTTCTGCCACCATTCCGGGCTTCACTTTGGTCAGGTACTCCTGATCAATCTCGGCCCGCACCACTCGCTTGCCCGCCGGAGCAAACACCACCGCCGGAACGAAGCCGGGGCTGAGGGTACCCCCCTTGGTCGCCTGGAGTCGCACGATTTGCCCATCGGCCGGTGCCCGCAGCACGCACTCGTCTTCCGCTTTCTTGGCCAGATCGAGGTCGGCCTGGGCTGCGGCTAACCGGGCAGTTGCCGCCCGCACGGCGAACTCGGGCACTTTGTCTCGCTCTGATTTCTCCAACTGCTGGAGGCCAATCTCCTCGGCCCGCTTGAGTTCCTTCAACTGACGGATGGTCGCCTCCAGGGCGGCCACCTCGGCGGTGCCGGGCTTGCGGACGCTCTCGGCCGCCCGCAAGGCTTCCAGTTGCTTTTCCGCCACCGTCACCTGTTCGGCGGAGGCGGCGACCGTCGCCCGGCGAATCTTCACGGCATCCGGGAAGCGCTCGGCTTCGGCCTTCGCCCGGTCGAGGTCAATTCCAGCGGCGGTGAGGGCAGCCTCGGCCTGCTTGCGGCGGTGAGCGGCGAGTGAGTCGTCGAGTCGGAGGATCTCCTGCCCCTCCTTCACCGACGCCCCCTCCTCCACCGACACGCTCACCACCCGGCCAGGCTGAGCCGGGTCGAGTGAAATGACCATTTGCGAAGCATCGACCCGGCCAGTACAGACCACGTCGAGATCGTCGGCGGAGAGAGGTGGTTTCTCCGTCGGCTTGGGGACAAAGAAGTACCACCCCGCCGCGCCGAGCGAGCCGACCAGCAGGACGACCGCCAGCAGGACGAAGAAACTCGGAGCCCGCCCGCGTTCACTCACGATGGAGTCCTCGTGTTCTCAACTGATCCGGTGGTCGAGCCATCGGGCTGGCACGGCCCCCCGACGACACCTACCGAATATTGTGGGCCGGGTCGACATTTTGGAACGACCGCAGCGCGGCCAACCCGGAGAGCAAAGCCATGCTGAGGGTGAGCACCACCGCCAGCCCGATGATCGATGGATGGAGAGTCACCTGGGTTCCGACAAGGTTGGCGGCCTCGGCGGTGAGGTACGACACCGGAGCGGCCACCACCAGTCCAAAGAACCCGACCCACAACGACTGTGCCACCACCGTCATCTTGAGCCGCCAACTGGGAATGCCCATCGCCCGTAGGGTGGCAAACTCCCGCTGACTGGCAGCGACGGCGGCGTAGAGTGTCTGGCTGGTGACCACCGATCCCACGAACAGCCCGAGTAGGGCAGTGAAGCCAACGGCAATACCGGCCTTGGTGGTGGTTAGCCAGTGGAGACGGGTGCGGAGGGAGAACTCTTCGGTGGTGAGGGCGGTCATCTGCTGGTAGCGGGCGAGCCGATCGGTCACCCGCCGGGCCGCCTCCGGCGATTCGCAACGAGCGAGGATGTAGGAGCAGTCGCCACGGGGGTATTTGAGCAACGCCCGAGCCGTTTCGGTCGAGCAGAAGACATACGGCCCGCCAAGGCTGCGGTATCCACGCACGAACCCGACCACACGCACCCGTCGGCCGATCACCTCCGCCTGCTCACCCAGTCGCCGGACCCCCAGGCGATGCAGTTCGCCTTCATCGATGGCGACCGTCATTGGCTCCGCCAGCCGTTCAAGCAGTCGTGGGTCGCTGCGGATCGCTTCCACTGCCCCCAGCGAATCCGGGTGCAGGCGACAGCCAACCACGGTGATTACCTCCGGTGTGGCTTGTGCTCCGGAGTTGGTATGCGTCCAGAGGCTGAAGCCAACGGTGGCCGTTTCGACACGCACCACCCCCGGCTCGGCCGCCACTCGCGCCGCCCACCGTTCGGGAATACCGCGGCCCAGATCGACGCTCTGCACACCAGGGTAGCCGGCCCACACATCCGCGGCGGTCATGTCCACCGGCCGGCTCATCATCGACAAAAGACCCACAACCAGCCCGCCCTGAACGGCAATGAGTACCGCGCTGAACGCCACCGCCAGAATTGCCGGGAGGAAGCGCTGCCGCTCGTACCAAATGGTAGACAGGGCGTAACTCATCGCTGTCAACTTCGCCAAACGGCAGGCAGAGGCAACGGAAAATCCGGGTGGGGGAAAAGAAACCGCCCTGCCAGGGGTCCCGGCAGGGCGGTTGGGGAAAATGGGGAGTCTGTTGTGGTCAGCACAGGGCGATTTCCGCCGCTTGGCTGGCCGGAACCATCACCAACTTATTTCTTCACCAGTTCACTGTTCTTGGCCTTGTTGGCGGCGGCAATCAGCTTGACGAACGATTCGTTCGCCGCGTCGCCAGCTTTCACCACCACTCGCTTTTCTTCTGTCACCGTTTCGCCGTCCACCACCATCTCGGCCTTGAGGTCGTAGTAGAACGACTTCCCCGTCGGCAGGTCGGGGGTGTGGAAGTTGCGGCTGTTGGTGGCTCCCTTTACCAGCACGCCATCAACATACAACTTGGCGTCGGCCGGTAGTTCGATGGTCAGGCGCGCGGGGGCGGCCTGCGGCTTGGCCTGGGCCGTGAGGGTTTCCTTGCTGCGGTCGAGGGTCATCATCGGCATGTCGGCGCGGCCGAGGCCATCCGGCACGATCCCGCTTCCGGTGATCGGTGTGTAGCTGCTGCCCTGGTGGAAGTCCGGCCCGTAGTACACCGGCCCAGTGCTACCGAAGCACGAACCGTAACCCGAATTCATCGTCGCCCCGAAGCACGCCGTGGAGGAGTGAATCGGGTTGACCGCAATGCCACTGCCGTAGCACGCACCCAGACCAGTGCAGGACGAACCGTGGCACGAGCTATAGCAACCCGCCCCGTGGCACGAGCTATAGCAACCCGCCCCGTGGCACGAGCTGTAGCAACCGCCGCCACCGAGGAAGGAGGCCAGGCGAGATCGGAGCCGGGGGAACAGTGGGAACACGCTTTGGCGACCACCGCCGTAGCACGATCCGTAGCACGACCCGTGACAAGTCCCGACAGAGACAACCGTACCAGTGCAACCAGTGCAGCCGGTGCAGCCGACTGGAACCACCGCCCCGGTGCAGCCGCCCAAGCATCCGTAACCGAACGATGCAACGTCCGGGGTAGCGGTCAGGGCCGCCATCAGAACCATGCTGTACATCAACGAACCTCGGATTTGGAGACGATTCGGCGAAGTTTGCCGCTGCGTCAAACTAGGTGAAATAGTAAGTATGGCTAAGTTGGGCGTCAAACGGTAAATGAGAAGCTTGGCGAACTTGTGTCGGCAGCGGCTACGACATAACCGGAATGGTTCACCGAACCCGAATTCGCATTCGGGTTCGGCGGAGGTGAAGCGAAATCGGTGCCAGGTCAGGCAATTTAGCCAAAGAGAAGCAACACGTTCCACGGTGGGGTCTTCTCGAATTCGCACCCCAGTTCAAAGTGTTCGTCGTTTGGCCGACAACTCCGCACCAGCACCGTGACCCAGGGAGTGTTATCCGGGGCATGCTTGGCCCGCACTTGGAGAGCAGTGCCAGCGGCCATGCCAGTCGCCAACGCCAGCCGCAGCCCACCGGTGGAGCGATCGAGGACATACCCAGGTGCCTCGCCGCTCTTGAACGCCGGCGACATCACCACCACCTCCACCGCCTTCCCCTCGCGACGTAACGACGCCCTCCGATCCGAGGCGGTTGACGCCACGATCTCGCTGGTCGATCCCTTGAGTTTGGGCTTCTTCAGCGCGTTCTCTCGTCGGCGACCCACGAGCAGCAACAGCACCATAAGGGCCGTCGCCAGCACGATGAGCGCCGGGAGGGTGTACGGGAGGAAATTGGAAGAGAATAGGTCGCTCAAGTTCATGGCGTGGTCGCAGCAGTCGGGGCGATCGTCGTGAAACCGTAGCACGTGC
This sequence comes from Fimbriiglobus sp., assembly GCA_025459365.1. Lineage (GTDB taxonomy): Bacteria > Planctomycetota > Planctomycetia > Gemmatales > Gemmataceae > JALHQU01. The sequence goes on along the minus strand of JALOQR010000004.1, from coordinate 18,059 downwards.
GCCGAGGCGAAGACGGCTGCGCAGAGTAGTTTCCACCAGGTGCGAAACTTCAGGTTCGGCCGAATTGTTTGTCGAGTTGTTGGCGACTGAACAGGAGCGACGTGGGCCGGCCGTGGGGGCAGTGGTGCGAGTCTTCGGCCATCTGCCGCAACATCAGCAGGTGGGCAATCTCCTCTTGCGTCAGCCGGTCGCCGGCTTTCACTGCCGCCTTGCAGGCCATGGTCGCCAGCAGATGATCGAGCAGGGCTTCCTTGCTCGGCGGGCGGTCCTTCGTCATCAGATGATCGATGACCCCTTGCAGGATGACTGACGGCGACCGCCGCGAGAGCAGCGTCGGGTAACTGCCGAGAAGAATGGTGTTCCCGCCGAAGTCGGACACCTCAAGGCCGAGGTCCGCGAGTTCGTCTTTCACTTCCAGCACAAGGGCGGCCTGCTCGGCCGGTAGATCGATCGGTTCGGGGATGAGCAGGCGTTGCACTTCGAGCTTGCCATCCCGGATGCGGCGACGAAGTTGCTCGTAGAGGATGCGTTCGTGCAGGGCGTGCTGATCGATGACAAGCATACCGTCGGGCGTCTCGAGCACGATGTACGAGTCGTGGACCTGCAACGCCGAACCGGAGGCGAGGGCGGGGAGGGCGAAGGGCAGCGACTCGGCGAGCCGCTCGCCATCAGGGGCCGGTTGTCCAGAAGGGATCTCACCCCCCGGCCCCTTCTCCGGAGCGGAGAAGGAGTGTGCAACGGGTGAATCCGTCGGCAGCCCGACATCCGTTGTCGAACTCGATGGCGGATCAACCGGTGGCGAATCCGTCTTGAAGCCCCCCTCTGTGGAGCGGGGAGGGGTGCGGGGGATGTGGTCTTCCGGCGGAACCACTACCCGCGGTCCTTGCGTACTGGATTCGCCATACCGTTCCCACGGCGGCACCGTCTTCTCGGCCAGTTCCTTCCGCGGGCTAAACAGGCTCGGTGTGGCATGATCTCTTGGCGGAGTGAGGTCCCATCGCGGCGGCGGCAGCGGGCCGTATTCACGCTCGTCGCCCCTCGGTCCTCGGTCGTCGGTCCTCGGTTCGAAGGGCACCTGCAACTGCGGCACCAGGTTCGCTTTGAGCAATCGGGCCTTCACCGCACTCCGCACCAGCGAGTAGACAGACGACTGCTCGCGGAACCGCACCTCGTGCTTCTGCGGGTGAACGTTGATGTCCACCGCCGCCGGCGGCACGTCGAGGAACAGGAACGACACCGCGTACCGACCGGTCATGAGGAGCCCGCGGTACGCCTCCTGCACGGCGTGGCCGAGGCTGCGGTCGCGGAACCATCGGCCGTTGACGAACAGGTATTGCAGTTTCGGGTTTCCGCGGTCGCACTTCGGGTCGGCGACGAAGCCGCTCACCCGCATGACGTTCGGCCCGCTGTCCACGTCGAGCAGCGCGTCCTGGACATCGCCACCGAAGAACAGGCCGAGGCGGTCGCGGAGTCCCGCCGATGCCGGCAACTCGAACACCAGCTTGCCGTTGTGTTTCAGCACAAAGTGAACCGTCGGGTGGGCGAGTGCCAGCCGGGTGATGACCTCGGAGCAGTGGCCAAGTTCGGTGGCGTGGCTCTTCAGAAAGGCTTTGCGGGCGGGGATGCTGTAGAAGAGTTGCCGCACTTCGATCCGCGTCCCGGTCGCCCCGCCCCACGGCTTCACGTCCGAGAGCGACGAGTTGTTGCAGCGAACTTCAGACCCGGTATCGTGCCCGGCGGGGCGAGACTGGATGCATACCTGGGCGACCCCAGCGATGGAGGCCAGCGCTTCGCCACGGAAGCCGAGGGTGAGCAGATCGAACAGGTCGTCGGCCGACTCCAGCTTGCTAGTGGCGTGGGGAGCGAAGGCGAGCGGGAGTTGCTCGGCGGGGATGCCGTGGCCATCGTCCACCACACGGATAAGTTCGGTGCCGCCCTGCTCGAGGTCGATGTCGATACGGGTGGCCCCGGCGTCGAGCGAGTTCTCGACGAGTTCCTTGACCACCGACGACGGGCGTTCGACCACCTCGCCGGCGGCGATCTTGGCGACCACATCGGGGGGCAACTGGCGGATGGTCGGCATGGTCACTTTCTCTTCGGCACTCGGTCCTTGCGTCGCTTCCGCCACTTCAGTTTCACGAACACGGCGGTGTTCGGGTCGCCGCCCCACTTCGGTTTCAACCCGGCGGCGGTGAGGGCGTCCGCGATTTTCTGACCCACCAGCCGCTTTTTCACGTCGTCGTCTTCAATGGCGGCGAACTTGACGTAAATGCCGCCACCGGCCACCGCGGCCTCAACATCCTGACTGTGATAGAAGGCGTAGCCGGCGACCCGCCGGCGTTGACGAACCTCCGCGATCTCGTCCCAGATCTCGGAGTGCCCGCAGGTCGAGCATCAGGTGAAGTTTTGCCGGGCAACGACGCCCTGGCGGTTCAGGGCCTTGAACGCCACGTCGAGTCTGTCGCAGTCGGTCGGAGCGGTCCACTTCGCCTGCTTGCGGTGGTGGGCGAGGATCGCCGCATCGACCAGTCTTTCGACCTCGTCCTCGTCGAGTTCGCCGTAAGTTTCTTCGTCCGGATCTTCAACGAACCGGTCGAGGATGTCGTCGCGGCTGGAGAACCCCTCGGAGACTGCTGCCGTGATGTCCTGCTTCAACTCAGCGAGTTGCTTTTTGGTCGGCATGGTCGCTCCCAGTGATGATGGTTGCTTCTTCTTTTTCTGTGCCGCTAGTTCAGCCTTCAGTCGGGCGACCTCGGCCACCATCATGTCCTTCTCCGCTTGGGCCTTCGTGGCCCGCCGGCCTGCTTCGACCGACCGCCGTTCATCGGCGGTCAGGATAGTCCTGCAGGTGGCCGTGTCTCGCAATCTCAGTCGCTCGCCGTCGCCAACGATGGTCAGCCCGAGCCGCCGGCTTGCTGTCCGAGGTGAGGTACTCGATCGGGGTGGTCAAGCCGGGGATCAGCGCTCGCAAGATCGCCCTCCGGGAACGCTCATCGCTTGTCGTCCTCGTCCTTCCACTTCTGCAGGTTGCGGTACAGGGTCCGCTCGCCGATGCCGAGCATGTCCGCGGCCGCCTCGCGATTACCGTTGGTCAGTTCCAGCGCCTTCTCGGTGTAGTATCGCTCCACCTCCCGCAGTGGTCGGCCGATGAGCGGGTCGTGCGACACCCCACTCACTCCAACCGGGATCACCTCCGGGTCAACGGCTGGCAGAGCGAGTGGGCCGGGGCCGCCGACCGGCACCGGGCCAGCATCTTCGGGGAAGTCGTCGGCCCCGAGGGTGCCATCGTCGTCGAGCAGCACCATGCTTTCGAGCAGGTTTCGCAGTTCCCGCACGTTTCCCGGCCAGTGGTAAGCGGCGAAGGCCCGCCACACCGGCTCGCCGATGGTGGTGATCTTCTTGCCGTACTTGGCTGTCAGGTCTTTCATGAAGTGATTGACGAGCAGCGGGATGTCTTCGCGTCGTTCGCGCAGCGACGGCAAGCGGATGACACCCACCTTAAGCCGTTGGTACAAATCCCAGCGGAACTTCCCTTCTTCGGCCAGCTTTTCCAGGTCTTTGTTTGTGGCTGCCACCACCCGGACATCCACCTTGATGGGATCGTTCGCCCCGATCCGCACCACCTCACCGTTCTCCAGCACCCGCAGCAGCTTGGCCTGAAGTGACAACGGCATGTCACCGATTTCATCCAGGAAAAGCGTTCCACCGTTGGCGTGCTCAAACCGCCCTTTGCGGAGCTTATCGCCGCCGGTGAACGAGTGCGGTTCGTGGCCGAACATCTCGTCGTCGAGCAGGTTGTCGTTGAGCGCCGCACAGTTCATCGCCACGAATGGTTTGTTCTTCCGCGGACTGTTCACATGCAAGGCTTTGGCCACCAGTTCCTTGCCGGTGCCCGCCTCACCGAGAATCAGCACCGTCGCCGGAGCCGGCGAATAAGCCTTTAGCAGCTTGATGACCCGTGCCATCTTCGGCCCGTTGCCCACCACACCCTCGAACCCGAATCGCTCGTCGAGTTGCTGCCGGAGTTCGCGGTTCACACGGGCCAGTTTCACGCGGTCGGCCGACTTCTCCACGATCGCCCGTAGCTCACTGAGGTCGATCGGCTTGAGCACATAGTGCGACGCCCCAAGTTTCATTGCATCCTGGGCGGTTCGTACGTCGTTGTGCCCACTGATGACGGCGACTTCGGCGTCGGGTTGTAGCCGGCGGGCAAGTTGCACAATCTTCAGTCCGTCCACGTCGGCCAACCGCAGGTCGGTCAGGATAACATCAAACTCCTCGGCCTCCAGCCGGTCGGTTCCTGCCTTGCCGGTGTGGGCCACGGAAACGGCGTAGCTCTTTCGCTCCAGACTCTCGGCGATGGCGGCGGCGAGTTTGGCGTCGTCGTCGATGACCAACACGCGGACAGGGTCAACAGCCGGCGGCATGGGAGTCTCTTCGGCAATTCGGGGCGAGGTCCGTTCGGGTATCGTAGCCGTCTGGCGGCGGTCGGTGTATGCTGCGTAGCGGCGAACCGACCTCACCCACCCCCCACCCTCCCGGCAATTCCGATGCGAACGCTCCTCCGCACATCGGCCCTCCTTCTGATCGTTGGCGTGGTTGGCGCCGCGGCAATGGTTGGCCAGTCTCAGAAATCGACCGGCGCGAGGATGGCCGATGCTGCCACTGCCTTCCTCGCCACCCTGTCAGCCGACGAGAAGAAACAGGCGGCCTTCGCCTTCGACGACGAACACCGTACCGCCTGGTTCTTCACCCCGCAGCAAGACAACAACAAGAAAGCCACACGCAAGGGACTACGGCTGGAGACGATGACGGACAAGCAGAAGGCAGCGGCGCTGGATTTAGTGCGTGTCGGCCTGTCGGCGACGGGAGGCAAACAGGCCGAGGCGATCATGGCGAACGAAGGGTTTCTGGCCGAACTTGAAGGGAAAGGCGGGGCGATGGTGCGAAACCCCGGCTGGTACTTCGTGAGTGTGTTCGGTCAACCGGGCAACACCGGGAAGTGGGGCTGGCGAGTGGAGGGGCACCACCTGAGTGTCAACTTCACTCTGGAAAACGGCGAGGTCGTGAGCGCCACCCCGACGATGTTCGGCACCAACCCGGCCGAGATCAAACAAGGGCCGAAGAAAGGAACCCGCATCCTGCCAGAAGTCGAAGACCTGGCCAAAGACCTCATCAAGAGCCTGACTGACGACCAGAAGAAAGCAGCGAAGCTCGACAAGCAACTGCCCGAGATCAAGGAGAAAGCCCCGGCCGCCGGCATCGGCGACCCGCTCGGCATCCCCGGTACCAAACTCAATGACAAGCAGCAGACGAAGCTACTAGAACTGGTCAAGGCCTACGCCGACCGCCTGCCGGCAGACGTGGCCGAAGCGGAGTTCAAGAAGGCCACGGACGCCGGCTTGGGCAAGGTGTACTTCGCCTACTGCGTCGAGGAAGACAAGCCGGGCAAGCCGTACACCTATCGCGTGCATGGGCCGACGTTCGTGGTCGAGTTCCTGAACGTGCAAGCGGACAGCGCGAAGAACCCGGCCAATCACGTCCACAGCGGCTGGCGGACGCTGCCGCAAGACTTCGGCCTGAAGGGGAAGTGACGGGCGATACGGCATTCCCCGCGACGAAAGACCATCGGGGAATGCCGCTTCTCAGTACCCGTACGGCCCGCCCACCTGCCGCTCCACGTCCGTGTAGTAGAAGCCGGCCGCGATGGCGAACGTGCGGTAATCGACCGTGTCGTACCCGGTGCCACCAAGCACGTAGGCGTATTGTCCCACGTACACCCCATCCATCGCCACCACGTCGTCGCCACCTTCCATCGAGGCGATCAGTCGGTTGGCTGACACGCCGTACAGGGCAAGGCCGTCGTTCTCATTGCCCATCTGCGTCTGGATGATGTCGTACACCCGGACTCCGATCATCTTGATCAAGTCATTGCCGGCATCGGACACCACAAACACGCCATTCAGCCAGCCAGTACCCATGTAAGCGGCGGAGAGGCCATTCACAGTGGTGCCGGCCACCCCGTAAATGATGATGTCTCCGACGGCGTTTTGCTGGATGCTGACCAAGTTGTCGGCGGCGTCGCCGCGAACGTACAGATAGCCACCGGGCAAAACCGTAGCCATCACGTTGCCCGCGGGGTTCTCGCGGGTTTCGAGCCGCTCGCATCCGAGACGGACCCCGTTGCCACAGGATTTACTCACGGATCGCCCTCACTCACCGGGGGGGCAGGCCCGGCAAGTGAGAGCTGAGCAGAGGGCGCGCCCAGGGACGGAAAATCGTGGCAAAACCAGGAATGCCTCCGCGAAGAAATGGACAGGTCGACCCGTCGCCCCCGACCCAGTCGCCGACCTGAATACCGCTCGTCAACCGATTTTGTCTCACGCCCGCTGGCCGCGGCCAATGGCGTAATAGGTGAATCCATGGGCGGCCATGGCCTTCTCGTCGTAAATGTTTCGCCCATCGAACACCACCGGCCCGGCCAGTAACTTCCGCATCAGGTCAAAATCGGGTGTGCGAAACTCTTGCCACTCGGTGACGACCACCAGGCCGTCGGCCCCTTCGAGCACGCCGTAAGGGCGGTCGCAGAACGTCACCCGGTCGCCATAAATGTCGCGCACGTTGGCCATCGCCTCGGGGTCGTGCGCTCGCACCTTCGCCCCGGCTTCGAGCAACTGGTCGATCAGCACCAGGGCCGGGGCCTCGCGGATGTCGTCGGTGCGAGGCTTGAATGCCAGCCCCCAGATGGCGAACGTCTTGCCGGCCAGATGCCCTCGGTAGTGGGCTGTAATCTTGGAGAACAGTACCCGTTTCTGGGCCTCGTTCACCTCGTCCACGGCCTGCATCATCATCAGTGGTGTGCCAACTTTCCGCCCCATGCCCAGGATGGCTCGGATATCTTTCGGGAAGCAACTGCCACCATAACCTGGACCAGGAAAGAGGAATTGAAACCCGATGCGTTGATCGTGCCCGATCCCCCGGCGTACGTCGTTCACGTCGGCGTTGAGCTTGTCGCAGAGGTTGGCCATCTCGTTGATGAAACTGATTTTCGTCGCCAGCATCGCGTTCGCGACGTACTTCGTCATCTCCGACGACTCGGGCGACATGACGAGGAACGGCCGTTCGGTCCGTAGAAATGGGGAGTACAACTCCCGCATCACCTCGCCCACCTCTGGCTTCCGAACGCCGACGACGACCCGGTCGGGCTTCATGAAGTCGTCGATGGCGGCCCCTTCCTTGAGGAACTCGGGGTTGCTGCAAATGTCGACGTGTGGGCAGCCATTCTCGGCCAGGATTTCCGCCACGCGGGCGTTGGTCCCCACTGGCACAGTACTCTTGGTGATGACCACCCGCGACCCCGGCGGGCCGACCGGCTCTCCCTTCAGGGCCAGAGCGATCGCCCGGGCCACTGCCCAGACGGCGGAGAGGTCGGCATCGCCGGCCTCGGACTGTGGGGTGCCCACGGCAATGAAAATCAGGCGAGCGGCCTTCACTGCCGTCGTCAGATCGGTCGTGAACGAGAGGCGGCCGTCCTTGCGATTCCTGGCGACCAGTTCGGCTAACCCCGGTTCGTAGATCGGCATGCCGCCGGCGTTGAGCGTCTCTACCTTCTTCGGGTTGTTGTCGACGCACGTCACCTCGTTGCCGCTCTCGGCCAGGCAAGTGCCTGTCACCAGACCGACGTACCCGGTGCCGACGACTGCCACTTTCACGGGAGCTACCTCAGGGTGCAGGAGAAGACCGCCACCAATCTAGAACATCGCGGAGGGATTGTTCGAGCGGGATGAGCGGTTGCCAGCCGGTGGCGGCGCGGAGCTTGGACGTGTCGGCCCGGTTCACGGGCGGGTCGGCCGGGGCTTTCGGATCAGGTGTGGTGTGGACGGGCGGTCGAACGGGTGTGAGGGCCAGGAGTCGGTCGAGCACATCGCTCATCCGCCAGGCCTGCCCGTTGCCGGCGTTGTATGCCTCACCGGGAGTACCCTTTTCTACCAGTTGGCGGCACGCCCGCACCATGTCGCGTACATCGGTCAGGTCGCGGTAGCCGGAAAGGTCGTAGGTGTTCACCCCGGCCGCACGGCCAGCCTCGAAGGCGGCCACCTGCTCCGCAAACCGGGCCACGGCGTAGTCGCCAAACTGCCGCGGGCCAATCTGGGTGAAGAGTCGTATCCGCACCACTGGCAGCCCGCGAGTGCGGAACACCTCCCCGCTCAGGGCGTCGGCCTCGGCCTTGCTCTGGGTGTACGGGTTGGTGGGTAGGAGTGGTGCGTCTTCGGTGAGGGGCGTCCCACCGACGGCTGGAGCGTACATCAACCCGGTGGAGGCGAACAGAACGCGAGGTGACAGGCCGACGGCGGCGATGGAATCGTAAAGAGTACGGGTCGCGGTCAGGTTATCGCGAAAGCAGTCGTCCGGGTGCTTGCGGGAGTCGGTTGGATTGGCGTATCCGGCGAGGTGGAAGATCCAGTCGGGCCGCACATCCTCAAGGATCGCACGCACCGCCGGGGCATCGGTCAGGTCGGTGGCGCGGAGATCGACGCGGCTCAAGTGGGCGAGTTGGGGCGGCCACCGATCCGACCGCGACAGACCGACGACGGTGTGTCCGCCCTCGGCCAGCAGCAGTTCGGTTAGGTGCCCGCCGATGAACCCGGAGATGCCGGTGATCAGTACTCGCATTGGCGACCGAAGATTGACGATGGCAGATTGCGGGGCGACGGACGCCGACTCGCAACACAAAATCCTAAATGCCACGAGCCTTGGTGTCGCTTGTGTCCCCGCTCTTCAGCCGAGCGAGGTCCGCCTTCACCATCCGCTCGACCATCTGCTCGAAGCTGATCTTCGGCTCCCACCCGAGCTTCGCTTTCGCCTTCGCCGGATCGCCGATGAGCAGATCGACCTCGGCCGGGCGGACGAACTGCGGGTCGATGACCACGTGCTTTTTCCAGTCGAGATCGACTGCCCCGAACGCCACCTCGACCAACCGCTGCACGGTGTGGGTCTCGCCGGTGGCCACCACGTAGTCGTCTGGCTGATCTTGCTGGAGCATGAGCCACATGGCCCGCACGTAGTCGGCCGCATGGCCCCAATCGCGTTTGGCGTCGAGGTTGCCAAGCCGTAGTTCCTTGCTCAGCCCGAGTTTGATGCGGGCCACACCGTCCGACACCTTGCGGGTGACGAACTCTCGCCCCCGCCGCTCGCTTTCGTGGTTGAACAGGATCCCGCTACAGCAGAACATGTTGTAGCTTTCGCGGTAGTTGATGGTGATCCAGTGGCCGTAGAGCTTGGCCACCCCATACGGCGAGCGGGGGTAGAACGGAGTGCTCTCGGTCTGCGGCACTGCCTGCACCTTGCCGTACATCTCGCTCGATGACGCCTGATAGAATCGGATGCGATCCTTGCCCAGCAGACGGATCGCTTCAAGCATCCGCGTCACCCCGATGGCGGTGAACTCGCCAGTGAGGACGGGTTGCTTCCAGCTGGTCGGCACGAAACTCTGAGCCGCGAGGTTGTAGACCTCGTCCGGATTGCACTCCTTCATCACGTCGATGATGCTCAGTTGGTCGAGCAGGTCAGCCTGATGGAGGTGGATCTTGCCAGACAGATGGTTGATGCGGTCGAAGGTTTCGGTACTCGCCCGACGGACGATGCCGTGGACTTCGTATCCCTTCTCCAGCAGCAGTTCGCACAGATAACTGCCATCCTGGCCGGTAACCCCGGTGATCAACGCTCGCTTCATCGCTCCGCCTCGGCGGGTGGGTGGTCGGTAAAGGATAGGAAGGCTGGGCGGTCTTGCCTACCCCGACTGACGAGCCGGGAAGGACGGAGTTGTATCGGTCGGCCTCGGTCCTGGCTGTATGCTATTTCCGCGCCGGTGGGCGTCACTTTCGCACAGTCATCACCGGGCAAGGGGCATGGCGGACGACATGCTCGGCGACGCTGCCGAGCAATAAGTGGGTCAATCCGGTACGGCCGTGCGTGCCGACGACCAGTAGGTCGGCTGGCAACTCCTTGGCCGCCGCAACAATCTCTTGGGCGGCAGAGCCGAGCCGCACATCGATCACCGGGTTCAGCCGTCCGAGATTCTTGGCTGCGATCAGATTAACCACGGCTTGTCTGCCAGAGTCAAGCAATTCCTCGGCGTCGGCCGTCGCCACCGGCACCGGCATCATCATATCTGGCAGCACAGCCGCCGGTTCGGCGACCACATACAAGACCGTCAACTTCGCCCCGAGTTTCTCGGACAGTTCGGCGGCGTAACCGAGTGCTTTCTCGGACGTGCCGCTGAGATCAACCGGCACCAGCACGCGATGAATGGAGATCATGGCATACCCTCATCTGGCCGAGTCTGGGTCTGCATAGACCCCGGCTCGCCCAGCACAGTTGACCGACCTACGCACGTACGCCAGCGGTGAACAGTTCGCGTAGTTGTTTCGTCACTGGTCCTTGCTTACCGTCCCCGATCGTCCGCCCGTCCACTTTCGTGACGGCAATCACCTCAGCCGCGGTGCCGGTGAGGAACAGTTCGTCGGCGACATATACATCGTGCCGAGTGAGGGTAGCTTCCTTGAATGGAATGCTGGCCTTCTGCGCTAGTTCGAGAACGAAGTTCCGCGTCACACCTTCCAGAATGCCGGCATCGGACGGCGGCGTCTTCAGCACCCCGCCTTTCACTATGAAGAGATTGTCGCCGGTACACTCGGCCACTTCGCCCTTGTGATTGAGCATGATCGCCTCCAGGCAACCGGCCCGGATCGCCTCGATCTTGGCGAGGATATTGTTCAGGTAGTTCAGGCTCTTCACCCGCGGGTTGGTGGCGTTCGGGTGGTTGCGAATGTAGCTCGACGTGACCACTTCCAGCCCGTTCTCGTACAGTTCGGCCGGGTACAGGCTGATGTCGTCGACGATGATGATCACCATCGGTTCGCATTTTCGCGGGTCAAGCCCCAGGTTGCCCGCCCCACGGGTGACGAGCAGCCGGATGTATCCGTCTACCTTCTGGTTCACCCGCACTGCGTCCTCGACCGCCGCCATCAGTTCGGCCGGGGGCATGGGGATGGTGAGGGCGATCGCCTTAGCGCTCTCGTAAAGGCGGTCGATGTGCTCCTTGTGCTTGAACACCTTGCCGGAGTAGATGCGAATACCTTCGAACACACCATCGCCGTACAGCAGGCCGTGGTCGTAGACGCTCACCTTGGCGTCCAACTTGTCGAAGTACTTGCCGTTCATCCAGACTTTCGTGGCCATGTGCGGCGGCTCCGGGGCGGTACTGTTGTTTTAGCCGGACGGAGGTGAGGTGTCTTGGCGAACTCCGGCCGCGAGGCCAGCAGGTAGCCTGCTCCGGTGCCTGCACTCGCCACCCGCGGCTCTTGCGGGCCGGTTTCGCCTGGAAGACAATGCCCTCACTCGATTCTCGCGGAGACATACCATGCATCGCTCCGTCGTTCTCCTCGTCTTCGCATTGCTCCCCGCATTACACTCGGCCGACAAGCCGGCCGCCGCCCCCCCTGCCCTGGCTGGATTCCACAAGGTCACGATCGGTAAGCACACGTTCAACCTGCCGACCGGGTTCACCATTGAACTCGTTGCCGCCAGCCCGCAGGTGGACCGCCCCGTCACCGCCGCGTTCGACGAAATGGGCCGGCTGTTCGTGGCCGATTCGAGCGGGGACAACCGCAAGCCAGCCGAACAGTTGAAGGACCCGACGCACCGAATCGTGATGCTCGAAAGCACGAAGAAGGACGGCCGGTTCGACAAGAGCACCGTGTTCGCGGACAAGTTGTCGTTCCTGCAAGGTACGATGTGGCACGCCGGCTCGCTGTACGTCGCCACTCCGCCGACCATCCAAAAGCTGACCGACACCGACGGCGACGGGAAGGCCGACAAGCGCGAAGTGTGGTTTGACGGCGGAGTAGTTGGCGGCTGTGCGAACGACGTCCACGGCCCATACCCCGGCCCTGGCGACGGGCGGTTCTACTGGACGAAGGGCGGCTTCGAGAAGCAGTCGCTCACCCTCGGCAACGGCAAGAAATTCACCACCCGCGCCGCCCACATTTACAGCGCCAAGCCCGACGGCACCGACCTCCGCGTCGAGATGACCGGCGGGATGGACAACCCGGTGGACGTGGCGTTCAACGCAGCCGGCGAGTTGTTTTTCACCAGCACGTTCGTGGTGCATCCGGCGAACGGCCAGCGAGACGGCATCATCCACAACACCTATGGGGCGGTGTACGGGAAGGATCACGGCGTGCTCGACGGTCACCCGCGCACCAGCCCGTACCTCAGCCCACCGATGACCCACCTCGGCCCAGCGGCCCCGAGCGGACTGCACTGCTACCGCGGCACGGCGTTCGGCGACAACTTCCGCGACAACCTGTTCGCCTGCCAGTTCAACCTGGCCAAGGTGAGCAGGCACATCTTGAAGGAGAAAGGCAGCACCTATGAGACGATCGATTCCGACCTCGTGACCAGCGACAACCGCGACTTCCACCCGACCGACGTGATCGAGGACGCCGACGGCAGCCTGCTCATCATTGACACCGGCGGGTGGTACAAGCTGTGCTGCCCGAGCAGCGTAATGGAGAAGAAGGACATACTCGGATCGATCTACCGTGTGCGGCGGACGGACCAGCCGGCAGCGAAGCCCGCCGACCCGACTCAGGTCCTCGCCGCCAAATTGAAGGACACCGGCCTGCACGCCCGCCGGCGACTGGTGAACGATGCGGTGGCCGCAGGCCCAAGAATGGTGCCCACGCTACTGGAATTGCTGGCGGACGAAGCGAACGACGGGGCGTTCGACACAGCCCTGACGAGAGCGATCATCGACATCGCCGACCCGAAGGCGACCCGGGAGGGGTTGAAGAGCAAATCGCCCAGCGTACGGCGAGCGGCCCTGATGGCCCTCGACCAGATGCCGGGCGGACAGTTGACCGCCGACGAAGTGTTGCCGCACCTGAAGGGAGGCTCCATTTCCGCATTCAGCCCGTATGCCGGCCTGAGCGAATCCGCGTGGTGGGTGGCCGACCGTCGTCCGGAATGGGGCGAAACGCTGGTCGGGGTATTCCGAGAGTTGTTCGAAAGCGGTCGGATCGACCACAACTCCCAGCGACGCGTTGCTCGATACGCGCACTTGCAGGCCGTTCAGCAACTCCTGGCCGAGCGACTCAAGAAGGGGAGCGGCAGTGGGTACGTGTTGTCGATCATCGAGAGGACCAAGTTGAAGTCCTTCCCCGCCTGTTGGGAAGAGCCGTTCATCGACAACCTGGCCAGCTACGGCCCGATCCTCATCACGTCGGCGTTGCGGGCCTTACCCCTCACCGGCGAACAGTTCCAGGCGATTCTCGACAAGGCCGAGCGGAAGGCGATCCTCCCGTGGGACGCCAACACCCGCTTGCGGCTGCTCTCCTGTGCCCCGCCGGGGGTGGTGGAACCGACCGACGAGGTGTTCGCGAAGGCGATTGAGGAGCTGAAAGGGGCGAAGTCGGACGACGCCCGTGAAGCCCTGGTGCGGGCGAAGCTGAACGGCGATCGCCTGTGGGAGTTGGCCGAAGCACTGCCCGAGGTGAGCCCGGTTCACCTACCGCACATACTCAAGGCGTTCGCCCGGAGCACCGACACTGGCCCTGGGATGGCCTTCGTGAGAGCGCTGCGAACCCCCAAGCTGCGGGTGACGGTGCAACCGGATGAGGTGAAATCAATCCTCTCCAAGTACCCGAAGTCGGTGCAGGACGAGGCGGCCAAGTTGTACGCTGAGATCGAGGAGGCGAAGAAGGAACTCACCAAGAAGCTCGACACCCTGCTCGCCGACACCAAGCCCGGCGACGTGCGGAACGGGCAGGCGGTGTTCAACTCGGCGAAGGCGGCCTGCAGCGCCTGCCACAAGATCGCCTATGTGGGTGGGTCGATCGGCCCGGACCTGACGAAGATCGGCAGCATTCGCGGTGAGAAAGACCTGCTCGAAGCGATCATCTTCCCAAGTGCCAGTTTCGTGCGGAGTTACGAGCCGGTGCGGGTGGAGATGAAGGATGGGCGGACGTTCAACGGCCTACTCAAGTCGGACTACTCGGAGGAGGTGACGCTCACCCTGAGCGCGACGGAAGAAGTGCGGATGGCCCGAAGGAACATCGAGGAAATGAAGCCCGGCACAGTGTCGATCATGCCCGCCGGGCTGGACCAGCAGTTGACAAAGCAAGAGTTGGCCGACCTGGTCGCGTTCCTGAAGAGTTTGAAGTGACCGAGTTTTGGCCGGGACGCGGAGAGGAACTCGCCCCCTCCGCGACACGGCCAACCGCCGATCACTTGTTGTCCTTCTTCTCGCCGTCCTTCAGGCTCTTTTTGGCATCGTTCAGCTTCTTGGTCACCTTTTTCCGCCGCTCGGCGTCCCGCTTGGTTAGGTCATCGAACTTGAGGGCCTTGGTCCACGTCTCGATGGCGGCTTTGGTGTCGCCGAGGGCGAACTGCACATCGGCCAGGTGGTCCCAGATTTCGATGTGCTCGGCCTCGTCCTGGTCGGCAGCGGCTTCCAGAAGGGCCTTCTTCGCCTCTTCGTATTTCTTCTGCTTGAATAGCACCCAGCCGAGGCTATCGACGTAGCTGGCCGTCCGCTTCTTGGCCGCCTCCTCGTCGATCTTCTTCTCTTCCAGCAGTTTCTTCCGCTGCTTCTCGTCGAGTTCGAGGGCCTTGCGAATGAGCTTCTCGCTCTCGTCGATATTCATGTCGTTGTCGCACCAGATGAAGCCGAGGTCGTTCGGGTAGGTCGGGTTGTCCGGATCCTCTTTCATCAGCGCTTTGAGCACCTCGGCCGCCTTGTCGATCTTCTTCGCCTCGACGTACACGTTGGCCGACATGTACTTGGTGTTGCGGATGAACCGCTGTTTCTGCTCGTCCATCGGGAAGGTCTCGTCCTCCAGCCCCTTGATGGACTGCTGGAGAGCTTCCACGGCCTCATCGTACTTGCCAGCCTCGCGGTAGATGTAGTGGCGGAGTTGGTTGGCGTACCACGGCTTGAACGGTGCTCGCCCGACCATGGCGAGGGCCTCGTCCGTCTCCCCCTTCCGGGCGGTTGCCTGGATGCTCTTCTCGATGGCGTAGAAAAGGAGCGACTCCATCTCCTTGCTTTCGCCACCGGCCTTGAGGACCTTGTCGCTTTTCTGGATGACCGCGTCGAAGTCTTTTTGGTCCCAGGCAAGGTCGATCAATCCCTGGATTGCCAACACCAGTTTCGGCTCACTGTCGAGCTTGTTGGCGGCCTCTTCACAGAAGGTGTAGAAGGTCTGAGCGGCCTTGTACTCCTTGGTGACGTGTGCAGCCTGGGCCAGCAGCAGGGCGGCGTTGAACTTGAACGGCTTCTCCTTGCCGCCCTCTTCCTGCATGCCGACAGCCACCTTGACGAGCCGCCGGGTGGTGTCGCGGTCCTTGAGCAACTCCCGCAACTTGGCCACACGAGCATCGTCGGTGGTGATGTCGTTCAGCTTGGAGGCCTGCGCCTTGAGCTGATCGTCGGAGACGGCGGGCACGGGGGCGGCAGCGGCCAGCCCGATGGCCAGCAGCAATGCCGCCGGGGTCAATTGCAGCGATTTCATGAGCACAATCCCTGGGCAGGAAAGCGACCGGACAGCCCGGCGTTTCCGCCCATCTTACCCGGCTCGTGCAAGTCGATCCATGCGGATTGGCGGCGCGGCCTCATCCCGCCCGGCCGAGGATGTATCGCCCCGGATCGACACGGTTCCGCAACACATCGAGTTGTAACGCAGTCGGAGCTGGCGTTTCGGCCAGGTCTTCCGTCACCAGCAACTCGAAGCCTGTCGCCGCTTGCACCCGGTCAAGCGTCGTGCCGGGGTGCAGGCTGCGGAGCCGCATCCGCCGCGTCGCCGGGTCGAAATCCATCACGGCCAGATCCGAGATGACACGGTGAGGGCCGGTGCCGGCCGGTAACCCGGCCGCCTCGCGGGCACCGGGGCCGGTCAGGTATCCCGGAGTGGTCAGGAAGTCGAGCTTGGGCACGAACTTCTTGGCGTCGTGTTTCATGACGATGAGCGTCCGCCAACAGAAGCTGGCCAGGTCGTTCGCCCCGCCACTGCCAGGCAACCGCACATTTGGCCGAGCGTAGTCGGTGCCGATCATCGTGCTGTTCAGGTTACCGAAGGGGTCGATCTGGGCACCGCTGAGGAAGGTGTAGTCGATCGCCCCCCGCTGGCAGAACTGCATCACGTCGGCCATGCTGGTGGCGAGCACCGCTTTGTGGAAGGTGGTACTATCGCCGACGCTGATTGGCATGGTGGGCAGGAGCGGAGCCAACCCGCCAGCCTCGAAGCACACCACAAGGTTCGGCGCGTGCGTCTTCTGTGCGAGCATGGCAGCGGCGCACGGCAGACCGGTACCAACGGCCACCGTCTTGCCGTCTTCGAGAATCGCGGCAGCGGCACAGATCATCAACTCGGTTGAAGTGTACATCGGGCACCTACTCGTGTCGTAACGCCTCCACCGGCGGCACGCGGGCCGCCCGGCGGGCCGGGAACACGGCCGCAGTGGTGGTGAGCAGCACCGAGAACCCGGCCACAGTCGGGGCGAGCCACACTGGCCAGCCGAAGTAAGTCTTTGTGAGCAATTCCTCGCCCCGCTGATGTTCGATCAAGCTCTTGACCCAGCCATCCGACGGGATCGAGGCCAGGCACGCCAGCCCCAGCCCCGCCAACCCGCCGACTAACCCCACCACCGCTCCCTCCAGCAGGAACATCCACAGAACGTGGCCGTCGCGAGCGCCCACTGCCTTCCAGATGCCGATTTCCCGCGTCCGCTCCAGCACACTCGTAAAGAGCGTGTTAGTGATACCGATGGCCGAAACGACCATCGAGAGCACCGCGAAGAGCGTCAGTCCGGCCGAGATGAGCGTTACTTCTCGCTTTACCGAGTTGTAGAACCTCAGGCTGTTGAAGGTCACCAGTCCCATACCCTCGATGGCCGACACCACTGGCTGAAGCTCGCCGCCCGGCCGGACACGCACGCCCACATCCGTGTAACCCAGGCCGTACTGCGGCAGGCCTGCGAAGAGCAAGTCCGCTGCGGCGGGATCGACTAACACCTCGCTCGCCGGCATCGGATCGCCGGACAGAAGATCGGTGGGGTCGAACCGTTTCACTTCCGGCAGGCGGGTCACGCCGACCACGGTGAAGTCCACCGACGTGGATACCTCGTTCACAGATTTCGCCCCTCTGGCCGGCGGTTTGGCCGAGAGCACTGCCTTGACCGCCGCCTTTTCCAGGTCGGTCAGGTCGAACTGATCGATGTACTGCGGCAGTTGGCGGGCGATGCGGTCGAGTACCTCGGCCTGCCCGCGGTTGACCTGCTCATGCCGGCCCTCGGGGGACAGGAGCGAGGCCAGGGCGTTTCCACGAGCGAACTCGGGTTGCCCGAGCGTCACCCGCAGTTTCTTCCCCACCGCCCCCCGCAACTTCTCCTCGGTGGTCAGCCCAAAGCGATAGAGCATCAACTCGGAAACCACCGCTTCGTCGGCCGCCCCCGGCCGGATCGTCCGCCCATGCAGCAGGTGTTCGTGGAGTGATGGAGTGAATTCGGTGAGTTTCCCGCAATACACGGTCGCCGAGTGGCGGGCCTCGCCGAGAGTGGCCGTGCCGTAGCCGTACTGGAAGGTGTTCACGGCCTCCACGTCTGGCAATCGCTGAAGAGCTTCTACCTGCTCGCGGGTGACGAGCACCGCCTTCGCCGGAGGGTGGGTGTTCTGGTAGTCCTGGATGAGTCGTTTGCGGAGCCGATCGCGGCGATCGGCCGGCAGGTCAGCCGACACGGCGATCTCGCCTGGCGGGATGTCTGCCTCGGGAATGGGCACGCGACCATAGTTTGGTGGAGTCACCCGCAGCTGCCAGAACTCGCGGCGGGATTTAAACTCGTTCTCGATGAACGCCCGTAGGCCGACACCCAGCGACAGGGTGTACGCCAGCGCCGCCGCCCCTACCGCCACACCGATAAGGGTAAGGGCGGAACGGGCCTTCTGCCGCCACAGTCCGCCAAACGCGGTGCGGATCAGATCGGAAGTGCGCATGGGGGCG
>JALOQR010000100.1 GCA_025459365.1 Fimbriiglobus sp. | reverse complement strand
ATCAGAAATTCGCGGAGGTCGTCGGTCACCCGCCCACCGCCGCTGGCCTTCTGGGCCACCGCCCACGCCAACTTGAACGCCACGCACGACCCCGAGATGCCGCCGAATGGGTACGCCGACCCCGGCAGCCGCGGGTGGACAAGGGTCGCCGCTGGGAGTGTGTCCTTCATCTCGTGGTGATCGGTGACGATCAGGTCGATGCCGAGTTCGCTGGCCAGTTCTGCCTCGGCTACTGCTGTGATGCCGCAATCGACCGTCACCGCCACCGTCACCCCATCAGCAGCCATCTTCCGCACCGCACCGCTGTTCAGCCCGTACCCATCCTCCAGTCTGTGCGGGATCTCAAATGTGACGTTGCCCCCCAGTTTGCTGAGAAGTGCGAACAGGATTGCTGTTCCGGTGGTACCGTCCACATCGTAGTCGCCGTACACACATACCTTCTCTCGGGCGGTGATTGCAGTGGCGAGGCGGTCGGCGGCGATGGTGATGTTCGGTAGTAGCGAAGGGGAATGCAGCCCAGACATGGGCGACTGCAGGAACAGTTTGGCGGCGGCGGCGTCCGTCACCCCGCGATTGAGGAGTAACTGGGCTACGACTTCATTCGTCTCGGCAGCGGCTGCGAGGCGGCGGGCCGCGGAGGAATCGTATGGGTGCAATCGCCACAATTTACGGGTCGGCACGGCAACTCTCGGCAGTGTGAAGACGAACCAGATTCGCCGTTCAGTCGCCCATCGGCAAGGTCAATTGACCTGAGGTACCCCTCTTGTAGGAGGTGAACAGACGGGCAATTCCCCCCGCCGGTGTTGGCCGACCGCGAAGATACACCGAACAAGATGGCCAAGATGGCCACACAGATCCCCTGCTGGAATTTAGACGTAAGTTCACTACCGCGGTTGGGTTGCGATCATTCGTCTGCGGAGGTCGATTTGCGTTCGCTTGCCAGGGCCAGCCACCCCAGTTGGGTGCAGCGCAGACCGGAATGAGGCCCCAAGCGCCCCAGCCACACGACTTCGGCTGGCCACCCTGTTGTGTTCATCACGAGTGGCGCAAGCCGCCATTTCGGCGGAAACGCTCGTTTCGCCCCTGTCGGCAGAGGTGGTGGCACACGACGGGCGGAAGGGGGGCGATCTCGAAATACTGCCTGTACCGCTGATTGACAGCCCGACTCAGTGTCGATCTCGGAAAAACTCCGACTCCGGCGGTGGTTGGCAAGCCCCCGCAGTTCGCCCGCATCGGAGATGATCTGTCGGCCCAGTGTCACCACTCTGTTCCTGGTTTTCCCCCTGACCCGCCAACCCATCAGGAGTTTACCGCACATGAACGCTTCCGCTTTGTTCCTCAGTGCCGCCGTCGCCCTTGGTGCCGAACCCGCACCTCCGGCTGCTCCGGCCCCCGTTGTGGCCGCCCCTGCCGCCATCGTGGCCGCCCCTGCGCCGATCACTGTCACTGGCACGGGCTGCAACGGGTGCGGTGCTCCCGCAGTGAGCTACGCTGCTCCCGTCTCGGTGTGCGACCCTTGCGCCCCGCGTGTCGGCCTGTTCGACCGCCTGCGGGCGAACTGGGCGGCCCGCCCTCGTCTGTTGGGCAACCGAGGCTGTGCGCCTGTTCCGGTGTGTGCCCCGGCCCCAGCGGTTGTCCACCATGTCGCCTCTGCCCCTGCCGCCTGCGGGTGCGGTCAGCCGGTGTTCACTGGGTTTACCACCAGCTGTAGCGACCCGTGCGAACGGGTGGGTTTGCTCGCTCGCCTTCGGGCCAAGTTCGGCGGTGGGCGTTCGTGCGACGCGGTCGCCGCCCCGCTCGCAGGTTGTAGCACCGCCAGCAGCATCGCCAGCATTCCGGCGGTGTCGGGCTGCACCAGCATCTATGGCACCGTACTGACCCCGCCGGTCGCTGGAGCACCAGTGGTGGGCGCCCCAGTCACCACCCTTCCGGACAGCGTGCCGCCGGCCCCGGCTCCAATGCCCATGACCGAGCCGAAGAAGGAGCAACCGAAGAAGGAAGAACCGAAGAAGGAAGAACCGAAGAAGGAACTTTCGGTGCAAGTGCCCTCCCTCACGGTTCCCTCGGTGGAGGTGCCGCGGGTGCCGACACTGGGCGGGACGAGTGGCAAGTACTGATTGGAGACGCAACAGACTGTCGGGGTGTCGGACGGGCCTTATCGGTTCGTTCGACACCCCGCGTTCATTGTGTCCGGAAATTCTGGGGTCGGTCTGGATGACTCCGGTGGATGCGGTAGTATGCCACCGATGCCTCCGCCGATCCCCCTGACGCCTTCGGTGCCCGATGTCAGTCCCTGCCGCCTCGGATGAACGCGGGAACGACGACCTTGCCCGGAAGATCGCGAAGTTAGTGGAAGAGCGGGGTTGGAATCAGGAAGTGTTCGCCAAAGCATGCCGGCTGAACCGACACACCGTCCGCCAAATCTTGCACGCCGGCCCACAACGACGCCTCCGCAATGCGACCGTCCGTAGTTGCGCGGAAGCTCTCGGGCTGACGGTCAACGAACTCCGCACCCTGCCGCTGGAGCGGCTCCTCCCTCGGATGCACGGCAAACCGCCGGCCGACGAGGAGGCCCGCAAACAATTGCGGTCGTCGGCCACTCTGCCGGAGTTCGTGGCATGGCTGGAGCGTAACCCAGATCGGGCGGACGACTTCCGGGCCGACGAGATCACCGAACTGCTCTCCATGCAGGAGGCCGGCGGGGCGATGGAGCGGCTGGGCGTGGAGCAGTGCGTGGAGAACGTCGAGCGGAAGCGGGAGTTGCTCCTGCAGGTGAAGATGATCATGTCCACTGAGTACATCGGTCTACTGGAGCAGGTGGTCGATCTGGTGATGCACAAGATCAATGCCGGTCGGCAGCAGCAGTCGCCGACGCCCGGTCGTGGCCCGCGTGTGGGCTGAAATGCCGATCGGTCGATTCCGATCGGGTAGCCACACTTTCCGGTTGACAACACCCGAATGGGTCGACTTGCCTCGGATCGACAACTCGGGCGTCAGCCGGGAACTACCCCCTCTCTGCCACACTGCCACCTGCCACACACATACCCCCCCTCGGCCACCGCCACCCTAAGTGTTGCGCCAATCAGCCTTTGGCTCCATTCGGCTCGTCGGTCGCCGGTTGGGCCGGGAAGGGCGGCGATGCAACCACGCGATGAATCCTCTGTCGGGCGCCGTAGGTCGTGCTCACCCACGGCGAGGGAGTCACTTCACGAGGTCAGCGATCCTCTTCTTCCAGCCGGCGACGGCGGCGGTTCGCAAGTCCGCCGGGCCGGCGACGTCAATCGCCAGCACCCGCTGAGCCTGGGCCATCGGGTCGACCTCGGTGAGCAGGACGAAGAGCGCCGCCTCCCGCTGGGCGACCGTCTCAGCGGTCAGTTGCTCGGCCAGTTTGTTCAGCACATCGGCGTTCTTTCGTTTCGACGGGTCGAGGCCGGCGACCGTATCCAGGAAGCGGTCGGCGTCCGCGTCCGACAACTTCCAGCGGTCCTTCGTCACCCTGCGGAGGGTGTCGAACTTGTCCGGCGAGGCGGCGAGCAACCCCCGCAGGGCGGCGAACGCAGTTGCCCGGATGCCCTGGCGATTCGGATCGTTGAGCAGGTCGGCCAGTTCGCCCACATCGCCCAGGGCGGCGGTGGCAAACACCGACCACACCGCCCCAGCGACGAACACCGGCAGTTCGGCGGGCGGTATGTTCCCATCGGTGCGTAGTTCGGCGACTGCCGCCGGCACCGCCGCCGCGTCTTTCAGTCGCTCGGCCGCCTGCCGCATTGCCTTCAGTGTGGCCCGCGACTTGTCGGCGTTCTCGTACACCGGCTCGCGGTCGAAGTAAGCCACTCCCTTGCCGGTCTTCTCGTCGGGCTTGATTGGCCCCTCGGGCTGGTCCTTGATCGAGTCGAACACCACGACGTCGCCGGCTGTGAGAGTCGTCGGCTTGCCCTGGAGAGGCACCGAGGGAGTGCCCTTGAGGGCATGGACGACGGTGATCGTCCGCGGCGGGTCGCCGACCGCCCCTGGCTTCAACTGGTGGCCGACCTCAACCACCACCTCGCATCCCTTGTCTGGCAGGGTGAGGTCGAGTTGGATGTCCTTCGCCGGGAACTTCGGATCGCGGACCCGCACCCGCACGATCGCGGCCCGGTCGAGGGTGTTATTGAGGTAAATGCGGCCAACATGCAGGGTGAGGTCGGCGTCGATGCCGTCCGGGGCAAAGTGTGGAGTGATGGCCGTCTCGGCGACCGGCATGGGGAGTAGTTCGCCGGGGACGTTTGCCCACAGTTCGGCCGCGACCCCGCCCTTGAACTGCACCTTGGCCCGGTATCCCGGCAGGCACACCAAGCGGTCGGTCGTCTGCAATTGCGCACCCTTCTTCACCCGCTCCCACCCTTCGGCGGTGGACTTACGCACCACCATCACCTGCTCGTCCGTGCCGTCGTTGACGCCGATCGCCCCGCGGATGGGGTTCGGTGGCTGCCGCCCAGCCGGCTCCTCCTTCTTCGGTTCTTCCTTCTTCGGCTCCATCGGCTCGGCGGGCTTCACCTCTTCTTTTTTTGGCTCGGCGGGCTTCACTTCCTCTTTCTTGGGTTCTTCCTTCTTGGGTTCTTCCTTCTTCGGTTCCGTGCTCGGTGTGGTGGCCACTGGGGCATCTTTCTTATCGGTCGGAAGGGCGGCCACCGAGTGGTCGGTCGGACGGCTGGGCAGGCTCCACCATGCCAGCCCCGCAGCCGTCACGAATCCACACGCTAGCAACCCGGCCCCCGCCCACCGCAGCATCTTCCGACCGGCTGGCTCGTTCCGTGAGTAGGCCGGTAAGCCGAGCAGATAGGCAGCGTCGGCGTCGTCGGCTTCGCCCGTTTTCTCGTCCGCCGGATTGACCCCGCCAACTGGCACCGCCTCCCGACCTGGCGACCGCGTCGGGATCGACTCCTTCCCCTTGGCCAGCTTGTACATCTTCTTGTAAGCCGACGGCGGTACCCGTACCTGATCCGACAGTACCAACGTGAGGATCTGGTGGCAGGCGGCCAGTTCCGCGAGCGAGGCATCCGAGTCGAGCGAGAGTTGTTCGAAACGCTCGACCATTTCGGCTGGCAGCGCGTCGGAGAGATACGCCGCAACGATGTTCGGGTCGGTGTGGCTCCCCTCAACTCCGTTGGTGGGTGTGCTCAAGCTGCGCTTACGAACGAGTACGCGGATCCGATCGACCAACTGCCGGGTTTCTTCGTTCTCGGCAAGTTTCTGGCCGATCACGCGGGCGTCGGCCGGTGGCAGGGTGTCGTCGAGGTAGGCAAGGAGTGTTCGCAGGGTCAGGCGAATCATTGGCGTCTCCGGACGGGTACAGGATATTGGTGGTGGGCGGCGGGCGGTTTCGTGCAAAATTCCGTGAACAAATCCGGGGGAAACCATGCTGCTTCTTTCCGCCCTCTCGCTTCTCTTGGCCCTCGATCCGGTCGCCGGGCTGAAGGTGCCCGACGGGTTTACCGTCACCCCGTTCGCCGGCCCAGAACTGGCCAACGACATCTACGGCCTGCACATCGATGCTCGTGGGCGGGTGGTGGTCGCTGGCCGTCGGTATGTCCGTCAACTCGTCGATGCCGATTCTGATGGTCGAGCCGACAAGGCCGTCGAACTCGTCCCCGCTCCGGCTGACGGGCCAATGGGCTTGCTCTGGGAGGGCGACACGCTGTTTGTCACAAGCGACGGCGGGGTGAAACGCTACACCGGGGTGACGGGGAAGGGGCCGACGGGCGAGAAACCGACCACGATCATCAAGCTGAAAACCAGTGGTGAACACGACGCCCACGCGATCCGCCGCGGCCCAGATGGCAAGATTTACGTCCTGTGCGGCAACATGGCCGGCCTGTCGGCGAAGACGGTGACGGCGAAGGACTCGCCCGTCTCCGACCCAGTCGCCGGCGGGCTACTTCGCCTGAACGACGACGGCACCGAGGTGGCGGTCATCGCTGACGGTTTCCGCAACCCCTACGACTTTGACTTTGACACAACCGGCACCCCGTTCACATTCGACTCGGACAACGAGCGGTGCGTGGGCCTGCCGTGGTACGAACCGACGCGATTCTACCGCATCCTCAGCGGCGGGAACTACGGCTGGCTTAGCCCGCAGCACGCCCAGACATGGCGACTTCCGCCGTACTGGCCGAGCGTCGTGCCGCCGGTGGTGACAGCCGGCCGTGGTTCGCCGACTGGTGTGGCGTGCTACCGCCACACCCGCTTCCCGAAGGAGTATCAGGGCGGGTTCTTCTACGCCGACTGGACGTTCGGCACAATTTGGTTCACCCAACCGGGCGATCCGAAACCGACCGCGAAGCCGTTCCTCACGGTGAGCGGCGAGAACGGCTTCGCCCCGACCGGGCTGGCCGTTGACCCGACCAGTGGCGACCTATTCGTGAGCATCGGCGGGCGGGGCACCCGTGGGGCGGTCTACCGCATCAGTCATACGAAGGCTGAGAAGGGTACGCCGATTCCGTTCGACCCGAAACCTCTGCCCAGGTGGGAGAAACCGGCCGCGGTGCCGCTCAAGCCCGAAGCGCTGACGAACGCCAAGACCGACCGGGAGAAACTGGCGGTGGTGTGCGGCTGGTTCGACGCCCTGGGCGGTGTCGGAGACCCGAAGGTGAAGGGCAGCGTGTGGGAGGGCTACACCTTCCGCAAACCGCCGAAGGCGGAGGTGATCGCACCACTCGTAGCCGCAGTGCAGCAGGTGTATCCCTCGCCGGACGAAACTCTGAACCGCGAGTTGTTGCGATTTCTTTCCGCCGCAAAGATCCCGTCGCGGGTCGCTGAAGAACTCACGAAGCAGAAAGACCCGCTGGCACGAGTCCACACTCTCATCGCCCGCGCACGGATGCCCGGACCGCTCCACCACGAGGATGCCACCTCCATCGCCGACGCCCTCCTCTGTATCGATTCGCAATACGCGATGCGCGGCTTGGTTCGCGACTCGAACTGGACTCCGCGGTTGTCCGAAACAGTGGCCGCACTCATCAATCATGACCGCGCGATCATGGCCGCACTCCTCGGCCATCCGTCGTTCGGGTGTGGCGAACACGTCTGGCTCGTGCGGGCCGCTGCGATTGATTCACAGAAGGCGGGAAAAGCGTTTGCGAAGCACTCTGCGAGTGGCCAATTCGAGTGGCAGGCAGGACACGCCGAATACATTGGGGCACTCGACGAAAAAACCGCTCGCCCACTGCTGAAGAGGATCGCCGACGCCGGGTTCAAGGATGCCGCGGCGGTGCAACTCGCGCAGTGGCCGAAGCAAGAGGACCGTTCACTGTTCGTCGGTGGGCTGGGTTCTACCTCAACCGCCGTGGTGACCAAGTGCGCCCGAGCACTCGCAGCCATTGGTATGAAGGACGACGAGTTGGTTCCGTTGATCCGGGCCCTCCGGCGATTCCCCGATCCGGAAAAGGACTCCGCCGTTCGCACGGCCCTGTTGAGCTTGCTGAAGGCCCATACCCGCGAAGCCTACGACGACGCCGCCAAGTGGGAGGCGTGGCTCACCGAGAAGCACCCGGAATTGACCAAGAAGCTCGGCGGGGCAGGGTACGATGCGGCGGCGTGGAGGAAACGGCTGGCGAAAATCGACTTCGACGCGGGAAACGCCGAGAAGGGCAAGAAGGTGTTCGCCAAGGCCCAATGTGCGGCGTGCCACAATGGCACTACCGCCGTCGGCCCGTCGCTCGTTGGCGTGACCAGGAGGTTCGGCCGTGACGACCTACTCACCGCCCTCCTCGACCCCAACCGCGACGTGGCCGACCGTTACCGCACCGTGCGGTTCACCACCGCCGATCAGGTCTACGAAGGCGTCGTCATCTACCAAGCGGCCGACGGGGTGCTCCTGCAAACCTCCGCCGACACGACGATCCGCCTGCCCGGCCAGGCGATCGAGAGCCGCAAACCGGGGGCGAACTCACTCATGCCGGCGGGATTGCTCGACGCCCTCTCCGACGCCGAAGTGGCGGACCTGCTGGCGTACCTGAAGGGGTTATAGTGCGAGCCACCAGCGGTTGGTTCCCCGGCGGCTCGCCCGATTCAGCACGTCTCTCCCTCCCGCACCATCACCCGCTTGATGGCGGTCGCCCGACCCGTCGCGGGGTCGGCGTCGATCACCACTCCGCTCAGACGCACATCGCCGGTGGCCACGTCGAACATGGTCGGCACGAAGTCGATGGCGGTAGACAGAAGGCGATCAACGCGACGACCAAGGACGGAATCGAACGGACCAGTCATGCCGACGTCGCAGATGAACGCGGTGCCGTCGGCCACTTGCTCGTCGGCTGTCTGGACGTGAGTGTGAGTACCGACCACCGCCGCCACTCGCCCCTTCAGGTGGTGGAACAGAAGATACTTGTCGGCGGTCGCCTCGGCGTGGATATCCACCAGCACCACGTCCGCAGTTCCCCGCAGGCGGGCGAGCACGCGATCGGCGGCGTGGAACGGGCAGTCGGCCGGCTTCATGAACGTCCGCCCGAGCAGGGAGACGACGGCCAACCGCACCCCGTTCACTACCACCGATGCGTACTCCCGGCCGGGGGCCGATGGCGGGTAGTTGGCCGGCTTGCAGATCGGTTCGTCTGGGTGCCGGAGCACTTCGGTGATCTCCACCTTGCGGTAGATGTGATCGCCGAGACAGACCACATCGACCCCGGACGCTCGCAGGTGTCGGTAGTCACGCAGGGTGAGGCCGGAGCCATTGCTGGCGTTCTCGGCGTTTGCGATGACGGCATCGAGCCGTTCAACGCGGCGGAGGAGGGGGACGAGGGTGCGGACGGCCGAAAGTCCGGGCGCACCGACGACGTCCCCGATGAACAGGAGTCGCAAGAGGTCACCTCGTTGGGCGTTCGAGGGGAAGCCTTTAACCGTGGCGGCTAAAATATGATGCCGGTCCTGAACTGCCACGGTAAAAAATGCCGACACTTCACCCACGGTTGATGGATTTCTTTCGCGGATGCGCTGGCGCCGTCTGTCAAGCCGCCGGCGGAGAGATCGACCTGCGACCTCTGCCATCGGCCCTCCTGTCCGGGTCGTTCAACCCGCTGCACGCCGGGCACCGCACTCTGGCGGAGGTCGTCGGCCGCCGGCTGAACGTTGAGGTGCAATTCGAATTGAGTGTGACCAACGCCGACAAGCCCGAACTGCCACCGGAGGTGGTGGTCGAGCGACTTCAGCAGTTTGTCGGCGTCGGGGCGGTGTGGGTGACACGGGCGGCGGCCTTCGAGAAGAAGGCCGACCTATTCCCCGGGGCGGCATTCGTGCTCGGGTTCGACACCGCCGTGCGGCTCATCGACCCGCGGTACTATGGCGGGGAGCGAGGGCGGGATGCGGCACTCGGCAAACTTCTCGAACGCGGGTGCCGGGTGGTGGTCGGCGGGCGGTTGAATGGTGCCGGTGAGTTTCGCGTCTGGGAGGACCGGCTGGCGGGCGAGTTTCGGGACTTGTTCGAGGTGATCCCGGAAGCCGAGTTCCGGGTCGACGTGAGTTCGACCGAGCTCCGCACTGGTCAGCGGCCCATGTGAGTGGGCTGGTCACGTCAGACCAGTTCACTCACACGGGCCGCTCACCATCACTCGCATCAGTCCCGCAGTTTCAGGCTCACGTATTTCGTTTCCAGGTACGATTCCAACCCCTCGCGCCCCAACTCGCGACCCAGGCCGCTCTCCTTCATCCCGCCGAATGGGCACTGGGGGGTCGCCGGTACGGGATCATTCACCCCGATGATGCCCGCCTCCAGGCCTTCGGCCATCTTGAACGCCACAGTCAGGTCGTTGGTGAACACATAAGCGGCGAGGCCGTAGGGGGTGTTGTTGGCGGCGGCGATTACCTCGTCAATCTTGCCGAAGTCCAGAATCGGCATGACCGGGGCAAACGGTTCTTCAGTCAGCACGCGGGCGTCGGACGGCAGTTGCTTGAGGATCGTCGGTTCGAAGAAGTAGCCCTTCTGGAACTGTTCGCTCCGCTTCCCGCCGGTCAGCACGGCCGCCCCCTTGCCACGGGCATCGTCGATGAGCCCGATCGTGTTCTCCATCGCCTTCTTTTCGAACATCGGGCCGATCTGCGTGCTGGCATCGAGGCCGTTGCCCAGCTTGAGCGCCTTCGCCTCCGCGACTGCGACCTCGGTGAACTTTTTCTCGATGTCCTTGTGGACGAAGAACCGGCTCGGGGAGATACACACCTGCCCGTTGTTGCGGAATTTGCCGATGACTGCGGCTTTCGCCACCACTTCTGGGTCGGCGTCCGGGAAGACGATGAACGGAGCGTGCCCGCCCAACTCTAGCGACAGCCGCTTGACGGTGTCGGCCGCTTGCCGCATGAGGTGTTTGCCGACCGCCGTGCTGCCGGTGAAACTCACCTTCTTGACGAGCGGGTTCTGCATGAACTCGTCGCCAATCTCGCTCGCCGGGCCGATGACGGCGTTCACACACCCGGCCGGTAGTCCGGCGTCGTGCAGGCACTGGATAACGTTCAGGCACGAAAGCGGCGTCTGGCTGGCCGGCTTGGCCACGACGGTGCAACCGGCTGCCAGCGCCGGCGCGATCTTCCGGCACAGGAGGGTCATCGGGAAGTTCCACGGCCCGATGGCCGCCACCACCCCGACCGGGTGCTTGATGGTCAGGTGCCGCTTGCCCGGCAGGCTGTTCGGGATAATGCTCCCGTACACCCGCTTGCCCTCCTCCGCGAACCACTCGAACGTGTCGGCCGCCTGCATCACCTCGCCCTTCGATTCGGCAACGGGCTTGCCTTGTTCCATTGTCATGTCTTTGGCGAACTGGTCGGCCCGCTCGCGGATCAATTCGGCCGTCTTCTTCAGGATCTTCGCCCGGTCGTAGGCGGTGAGTTTCATCCACGCGGGCATGGCCGCGGCAGCGGCGGCGATGGCCTTCTTGGCGTCTTCGCGTCCGCCCTGGCTGACTTCGGCGAACGCCTCTTCGGTGGCTGGGTTAATGACGGGGATGCGTTTTCCCGAGGCCGACTCGGTGAACGCGCCGGCGATGTACAGTTGGCGGTGCGACATGGCATTGTTTCCGGTGTAGGAGAAGTGGTGTTGTAGTGGAACCGGGAACGCCGTGACCGGGTGAGACTCTCCCACCCGGTCACGGCGTTCCCGGTTTGATTCCACCGCTCACGGTTTCGCCTTGCGACTACTTCAATTCCTCGATCGGCTTGCCGCTCGGCAGCACGCTCACCGGCCGGCCGGTGCTGTTCAGATACTGTGTTTCGGTGTTCACCCCGAGGTGGTGATACACGGTGGCCAGCATGTCTTGCGGGGTCTTTGGGGTGGCCTTCGGGAACGCGCCTTTGCTGTCCGACTCACCCACCACCCGCCCGCCCTTCACCGGCCCACCGGCCACTGCCGCACTGAACACGTTCGGGTAATGGTCTCGCCCGGCGTCGTTGTTCACCTTTGGCGTGCGGCCGAACTCGCCCCACGCCAGCACGAGGGTGCTCTCCAACAACCCGCGGTCGTCCAGGTCTTCGATCAGTGCAGAGTACGCCTTATCCCATCGCGGCAGGAACCCTTCCCGTAACGACTCGAACCCCTTCACGTGCGTGTCCCACCACCGTAAATCGACGGTGACGAGCCGCACGCCCGCTTCGACCAACCGCCGGGCCAACAGCATTCGCTGCGCCCAGTTCGGGCACCCGCAGCGGTTGCTCGCCTTCGGGTCGTAGCTGGGCATGAGCCCGTACCGCTCCCGCAACTTCGTCGGTTCTCGGTCGAGGTCAAAGGCGTCGCGGGCGGCGTTCGAGGTGAGGATGTCCCATGCCCGTTGCTGGTGCCGGTCGGCGGCGGACATCTGCCCGGAGGTGTCGAGGTCGCGGCGGAGCGTGTCGAAGTCGGCGAGCAACGCTTTGCGGTCGGTCAACTTTTCGGCCGTTACCCCCTGGGCCGGGGCGAAGTTAGGCAGCTTGAACGGCCCGGTGTTGGCGGGATCGGCCTGCGTCTCAAAGGGTTTGTGCGTCGGCCCGAGGTACGCACTGCCTGCACCGGGCACCGAGCGCGGGATCATTACGTAACTCGGCAACTTGGTATTCCGGTGGCCGAGTTGTTTCGACACCACCGAGCCGAGGCTAGGGTGGATGTTTTCGTCCGGGGTTGGTCCGGGGCCGTAGCCGGTGAAGCAGATCTGGTCGCCAGTGCTGTGGCCGGCGTCGTCGTGGTGCAGGCTGCGGACGATGCTCCACTTGCTCATGCACTTCGCAGAGAGTGGGAGCATGTCGGTGAGGGTGATGCCCTTCACGGCCGTAGGGATGGTGCCGAACTCGCCGCGGAATTCGGCCGGGGCGTCGGGCTTCGGATCCCACATGTCGATGTGGCTCGGGCCACCCCGCATCCACAGGAGGATCACCGACTTCTCGCGGTTCGGGTTCCCCTTCTTCTCATCAGCCCGGAGGAGTTGCGGCAGGGCAAGGCCGGCGGCTCCGATGGCCCCCATCCGCAGAAATGAGCGGCGGGAGGGATCGCGGAGGGTCTGCTGGAAGTCGGGGCAGCCGATGGGGGAGGGCATGACACGGCTC
This sequence comes from Fimbriiglobus sp., assembly GCA_025459365.1. Lineage (GTDB taxonomy): Bacteria > Planctomycetota > Planctomycetia > Gemmatales > Gemmataceae > JALHQU01. The sequence continues at coordinate 1,150 of JALOQR010000100.1, read as the reverse complement.
GGGAGACGAGGGAGCCAAGGAGGGAAATGTAGTATGCCCGAAGTGCGTTCAGAGGGCAAGCGACCGATTCGACTTGACCTCTGCGACTGTGGGCCTAAAACTACCTCCACGGGCGCTTAGCTCAGTTGGCTAGAGTACCACATTGACATTGTGGGGGTCACTGGTTCGAGCCCAGTAGCGCCCATCCGACGCAAAGGCCGCAACCCAAACGGGTTGCGGCCTTTGCTGTTTTCAGACACCTCTATGAGCATTTCCCCCAGTGTCGCCAATTATGCTTCTGGCCATCAGGGGTGCATTGAGTCAGCCAAGTTGGTATCGACCTCCACCGCGTCGTGATGGCCCGGCGTTCCCGCTAGGTGGTAGTCTTGGGCAGGGCGATCAGCAGTTCACTCGGCGAACCACGCCGCGGCCCTCTCCAATACTCGTTTGAACCCTTCCCCCTGCCGGTCGTCAGGCCGGTTGAAACCGTGATCGGCACCATCGACCCGATCCGCGACGACCGCCCGGCCGCGAACCCGAAGGGAGGCAAGCGTGACATCAAACGCCGACACCGGCACTGCAGCGTCAGCAGTGCCGTGGGCAAGAAAGATCTTCGCCTTCGATTTGAGCAGGTCGTCCGAGGCACTCGCCACACCGAAGGTAGACCACCGACGGTGCGGGTGTCCGATCCAAATTTTGGATGTGCTGTTCGGGTCGGCAAGCACTGCTGCCCACTCGTCGAACACTTGCTTACGGGCCTTACGAACCGCCTCTGACCCGTCTTTCTCGGCCCGCCTCCCGGCCAGTTCTACCAGATCGAATAGTTGCGGTGGGCCGCTGCCAGCGAGACAGGCGACGTGGGTCACCTTGGTTTCCACCGATCCCAAGCGAGCGACAACCCCGCTCCCCTCGGAGTGCCCGACCACCAAAGCACGCTTGTCGTCGATATTGGGGAGCGTCCAGACAGCGCGGAGGGTAGCGTGGTTAGCCTCCGCCCATCGATCCAGCGTGTGCTCTTTGAGAAACTCTTCCGACGCGCCGATCGCAGACCCCGGCCGCTCTGGGTTGTCCAGAAACTTCACCCCCGGCTTTTCGACCACCACCACCCGCGCTTTGCCGTCCAGAACCGAATTCAAGAGCCCAGCAAATCCTACGCTCACATGCTCGCCTA
>JALOQR010000387.1 GCA_025459365.1 Fimbriiglobus sp. | reverse complement strand
GCCGTTCACGACGCGGAAGAGGGTGACGGTGGTTCCCGGGATCGGCGTTTCGCCGGGCTGGCGGATGCCGTCGTCGCGGGTGCCGCCGTTGGCCCCTTCATCCACATACACGAAGCCGGAGAGGGCACCCGTCTGCCGCAGTTCGCCGAAGTTGTTGTTGATCGAGGCCCCGTTGACCGGGACCGTGATGCCGCTGAGTTCGTCGTTGGCGGAGTTGGCGCCGCCGGTGGATCCTGGTGTGTCCTTGCCGTCGTTGAAGCCGGCGGGCTGGGTTTCGCGGACGATGTAGCCGCCGCCCGGCGTCAGGCCGGTGAACTGGTAGAAGCCGTTGGCGTCGGTGGTCGTCTGGCTGACCGAAGAGGTCACTCCGTTCACCACCCGGAAGAGGGTGACGGTTGTCCCCTGGATACCCGGTTCGCCACCCTGCTTCTGGCCGTCGTCCCGTACCCCGCCATTGGCCCCTTCGTCCACGTAGACGAAGCCGGAGAGCGCACCTGGTTGTGGGGGCACCGCCAGTTCGCCGAAATTGTTGTTTTGCGATTCTCCGTTGGCCGGAACCGTGATGCTGCTGAGTTCGTCGTTGGCGGAGTTCGTCCCGCCGGTGGATCCTGGTGTGTCCTTGCCGTCGTTGAAGCCGGCCGGCTGGGTTTCCCGGACGATGTAGCCGCCGCCGGCCGGAAGGTTGGCGAAGCGATAGAAGCCGTTGGCGTCGGTGGTGGTTTGGCTGACGCTGGTGGTCTGGCCGTTGACCACGCGGAAGAGGGTGACGGTGGTGCCAGGGATCGGCGTTTCGCCGGGTTGGCGGATGCCGTCGTCGCGGGTGCCGCCGTTGGCCCCTTCATCCACATACACGAAGCCGGAGAGCGCACCCCGTTCAAACAACTCGCCGAAGTTGTTGTTTTGGCTATTTTGCCCGGCGGCGAGTGGAATAGAGATCAGGCGGTCGTTTTGCGGTGCGGTGCCGCCGGTGGATCCTGGGGTGTCCAGGCCGTCGTTGAACCCGGCGGGTTGAGTTTGGCGGACTTCGTAGGTGCCAGGCTGGAGTTGGCCGAAGTCGTAGAAGCCGTTGGCGTCAGTCGTGGTTTGGCTGACCGAAGTGGTCACTCCGCTGAGGACGCGGAAGAGGGTGATGGTGGTGCCAGGGATGCCCGGTTCGCCGGCCTGTTTGATGCCGTCGTCACGGGTGCCGCCGTTGGCCCCTTCATCCACATACACAAAGCCGCTCAGCCGGGCCGGAGCTGGTGGAACAGACGGCGAGAGTTCGCCGAAATTGTAGTTCACACCGTTTTCGCCGGCGTTGAGGATAATGCCGGAGATGATGTCATTACCGGCAGTTCCACGCGTTGTCCCGTTCACCGTACCAGCGGTGTCCTTGCCATCGGCGAAGAGTGCTGGCTGCGTCTCGACTACTCGGTACTCACCCAGTGGAGACAGGCTGGTGAACTCGTAGAAGCCGTTGGCGTCGGTGGTGGTGCTTCCAGCGGTCAGCGTCACACCGTTAATGATCCGCAGCAGCGTCAGGGTCGCCCCCGGAATGCCTGGTTCGCCCGGTTGCTTGATGCCGTCGTCGCGGACTCCACCGTTGGCCCCTTCATCGACATAAACAAACCCGCTCAAGTTGGCACTGGGCGGGGGAGGGACGACCGAGAAGAGTGCGAAACTGCCGCCGGAGCTATCGGCTGTCGTAGCGTCGCCGGTGGCTGGCAGTACCAACTGGTATTGGTTCGGGGCCAATAGCGGCGAGGTCGCCGTGGTGGCGGTGGAAGTTGTGGTGCTAACCCCCCCAGTCGGTACGACCGGCATGGTCGTCCCGAAATCGAGGGAGGGGTTTGGGGCGAAGCTCAAAAGAGCGTCTGTGGTGAGGGCCGCCACTGGTGTCAAGCGGTCTTCGAGGCGAACGACCTCGAGTTTCGGCAGCAGGACGTCGTCACGTTCCGTGGGCATCGGAAAACCTCGAAGAAGCAAGGTGCGGATGGGCGCAGTGATTCCGACCGCGGCCGACAATTCACGAGGGGGAGTAGTGATCACTGTAACCTCTCCATCGTCTCGCAACAGCTTTCCTATTTCTCCCGAACCGGGCACATCGGCTCCGAATGACGGGATGTCGGGCGCGTTAATCAACATATTCGGCTGGAGCCATACGTCTCACCTCCGAAGATGAGAATTTGTACGGTCTGGGTGGAATCGGGAGGTTGTGGTGAGAATTCAGGTGTTGTGTTGCGTTCTCTCCCTGGTTTTCGTTCTGCCGGCTCTTGAGGTCTGACTGGGGGGGTCGAATGGAGAAAGTGTCCGGTTGGAACCGGAACGGGGTCGCCCACGGTCGAGACCCGCGAACGAGTGCTCACGGAGGAGTCGAATGTTGAGGCACTATCTCGGCGGGATGGCCGCCGCTCTGGGATTGACCGGAGTGGTGTTTGCTCAGCCTGCAGTTCCCATCTCCAGCAAGGCGGTTCGTCCGGCCTTCGCCCAGAACAAGCCGACCAACGAAATTACCCAGGTGAAGTCGGATGCGGCCGTACCGGCTCCGGCGACCCCGGCGGTACTCCCACCGGCCGCCGCCCCAGTCGCACCCGTGGCTCCGATCGCTCAGCCGATCGCCGGTGGCTGCCCGCCGGCGTTTGCCGCCGATGTTGCCACCGCGTGTGGCGATCCCGGCGTTGGCTGCGGTCCGGCCATGGACTGCCTCTGCGGCCCCCCCGGCCGCGTCTGGCTCGGGGCGGAGTACCTGCTCTGGACGACCAGTGGTAACAACCTGCCGCCGCTGGCTACTCGGGCCACTGGCGTACCAGTGAACGCCGCCCCGGCCCTGCCCAACACCCTGGGTACGCTCGGTGCTCCGGGTACCGCCACTGTGATCGGCGGTGGCCGGTCGAACGACGACTGGCGGAGCGGGCTGCGGCTTTACGGCGGGCTATGGCTCGATGCCGGCCAGCGGCTCGGGGCCGAAATGGACTGGTTCTTCCTCGGCGAGAGCACATCTCGCCAGGTGGCCGGTGGGCAGGATGGCAACGGGTTCGTCTACCGCCCGTTCACCAACAACGTTCGCCGTAACCCGGACGGGACCTTCACCCAGGTCGCTCCGTTCCAAGACACGGAATTGGTGCAGTACCCGAACGTGCTCGCCGGCACGGTGACGGTCGATACCGCCTCCCGCCTCTGGGGGCTGAACCCGAACGCCATCCTGAACCTGGCCTGCAACCCTTGCGGTCGGCTCGATTTCCTGATTGGCTACCGCTACCTGAACCTGCAGGACGACCTGACCATCACCGAGAACCTGACCGGCCTGCCGGGTTCGGCCAACCCCGGCGCCCGGTTCATCGTTCAGGATCAGTTCCGCACCCGTAACGAGTTCCACGGTGTGAACCTCGGGCTGGCCTGGGAGCGGCGCTTTGGCGCCCTGTTCCTCGGCGTCCGCGGGGCGGTGGCTCTGGGGAACACCCACACCACCGTTGACATCGACGGGTCCACCACCGTCACCACCGCTGCCGGGGCCACCTCCCGCTCGGTGGGCGGGCTGCTCGCCCAGCCGTCGAATATCGGCCGGTACGAGCTGAACCGGTTCGCCGTGGTGCCCGAAGTGGGCCTGCGGCTCGGTGCCCAACTCACTGACAACCTGCGGGTGTACGTCGGGTACAACTTCCTGTACTGGTCGAACGTCGTTCGCACCGGCGACGTGGTCGACCTCCGGGTGAACGCCAGCCAACTGCCCCCGCGGCAGGCGGTGACCGGCGAACTGGTCCCCCGGTTCGAACCGCGGTACTCGGACTTCTGGGTCCACGGGGTCTCGTTC
>JALOQR010000386.1 GCA_025459365.1 Fimbriiglobus sp. | reverse complement strand
CGCCGGCCTTGTCGTAGGCGCTCGGTTCTAGCCAGAGCGACAACTGCACCTTGTTCACCTTGAGCGAGTCGTTCGATCGCCACTCGATGCCACGAAACTCGCCCGCCTTCTCGCCATCGACCCAGGCGTCAAGTTCGCCGTCCGCTTTGCCGGCGGCGTTCGCCTTCACCCGCCACTCCACACACACCCACGCCTCCCGCTTCGGCACGCGGGCGGGCTTCGGCTCGAACCAGTTGCCCCAGTGGTTGCCGCGGCCGTCGGGTTTCATCTTCCACCAGTACGCGTAGAAGATGAACGCCCCGGGGGGATTGGCCCCGGTTCGCGGGCCGATCGGTTCCAGGGTGGCCCAGAAGTGCTTGTCGCCCTCCGGCGCCTTTCCCGCGCCTTTGAATCCGCCCTTCCCAGCGTCGGCCATGAACCCCCCGCCACCGTGCCCGTGGTACCCGTAGTCGGAGCCGTAGCGGACGTAGTACCGCATGAAGAGTTCGTCGTGCCCTGGCTTGAGGAACTTCACGAACGTCGCGTCTTCGTGCCCGTCTTTCCTCAGTTGCACGCGGGCCGACTGCTTCCCGCGGGCGATGGTCTTGTCCTTCTCGCTGGCCACTGGGTCGGTGTCGTCGGTCGCTCCTCGGCCCTTGCGGCGGGTGATCTCGTCCCACGCGCCGCCCACCTTTTCCCCCTCGAAGTCGTCGTGGAACAGCACCGCCTTGTCACTGGCGATGCCGGCGTCCTTCGGGTACTTGGCGGACAGCCCATCGTCCCCGGCGCGGACCTGAGCGGTGAGTGCCAACAGGAAAGCGAAGATGACGAAGATCCGGGGAGGCACGGCGTATCTCGCAATGGAGAAGGGAAAGATCAGCGGGGTTTCACCCCGGCCTGGTTTTCCAGCCACGGGGCCACCTTGTCGACCCACCGGGCGGCGTGCTCCCGTAGCCCTGGCCCGCTGAAGTGGACACCCTTCCCGCCGCCGTCGCGGTAGTCGCCCTTCAGGGCGTCGGTGTCCGGGCCTTCGAGGGCGAGGTGGTCCTTCCACAGTGCGGCTTGAGCGTCGCGGATGTCGGCCGACCCCTCGTCGTCCGGGCCGTGGTAGCTCGCCTGTGCCACGAACCACGGCACCGCCCAACCAACATCCTTGCGGATCTCGCGGATCAGCAGCCCCAGGTACTCACGGTATCGCTCGCCGGGCAGCGTGCGGGTGGCATTCTTCTGGTTGGCGTCGCTCTCCCCCTGGTGCCAGAGCACCGCCCGGAAGCCGATCGGCCCGAGTGCCTTCAGGCGGTCACGGAACCCGGTGTAGAGTTCGCCCTTGCTCTCCCAGGCGTCGCCCAGCTTCCTCACGTTGGTTTCGATGGTCGGCGGGTTCGGGAAGGTGGCCCCCTTCGGCAGCCACTCTCGCACGCTCGTTGCCCCCACCCCGCAGGCCACCAGTCCAACCGGCACGCCGAACTTTTCCACCAGGGCGTCGCCGAACGGCGGGAGGAAACTGCCGCCGGTTCCGCTCGCACCCGGTTGTGGGTCGTCGGCTAACTGCCAGTCGGTGCCGTCGAAAGCGCTCACCTTCTTCGACTTGGTGCTTTGCTTCTCCGCCCCGTGGTTGGCCGAGTTCGACTGCCCGGCGACGGCAAACACCTCGCCCACACCAACCCGCCGCACGTTCGCCTCGGCCACCGGTTTGCCTTTCACCACCGCCCTCACATCGAGGGTGTACCATCCGCCGGCCGGCACCTGCACGGTGGCCGAAAATCCGCCCCCTTTCACCATAGCATCCAGCGGACGCCACTGGCCGGCATGGCTACCTTCCCGGATGCGGTACTCCAGTCCGTCGGCGGTCTTTACCGCCCCGCCGAATCGGCCCTGAATGCGGACGGTGCCGACGTTCTTGGCGTCTCGCTGCACCACCTGGTAGGGGCGTGGGGAGTCGATCTTCACCCCCACCCCGGCGTGGTCGATCACGAATTCGACCAGTTCGCGACAGCGGAAGAAGCCGGGCCACATGCTGTGCCCTTGTCCCTTCGGGACGATCACCGTCATCTCGCCGCCGAGTTCCGTGTACCGCTCTTTCACCCGCCCGCTGTTCGCCTCCAACGGGACCAACTTGTCAACGTCGCCGTGAATGGCGAACAGTGGAACCTTCGCCTTCGCTAACCCGCCGAGTCGGTCCACGGGGTTGAACTCCTTCAACCGCCGTTCCAACTCCGTGGCCGTGAGATCGTAGGCCGCGGCCGCCTTCGCTACCCCGGGGTAGCTGCTGATGTCACACACCGGATAGATGCCGGCGAACCCGCCGACCTTGTCCGGGTGGGTGGCGGCCCAGGACAGCGTTTGCAGACCGCCGCGGCTGCGACCGAGGAGCACCGGTCTGGTTGAGTACCCGCGGCGCACCATCTCGGCGTGGAGTCCGTCGAACACCTTGTTCCCGGCCGGGCTGCCGTACGACTCGCTGGCATCGATGCCCGCGATGGCGATGCCCGCCGCCAGGAATCGCTCGAACATCCAGGCCTCCTCCGGCCCCGGCAGGTTCGGGAGTGTGGGGGCGTACCACACCCACGGTTTGGTGACGGTGTGCGGGTCGGCGTCGGCGGGGATCAGAAAGGCCGTGTGGCCAGCGAGGTTGAACACCTCGCCGGGCCGTGGGAGTGCCTTCTTGGGAGGGTCGGCCGACTGGGCGACGGCCAGCGAGAGGAGGAGCGAGAGGCCGGCGGCGAGCAGTTTCATGACGTGGCTGGTGGGGAGTCGGAAGCTCCCCCATTCCACACCACCAACTGCTGCGGAGCAAGAGTTGAGGCGTTCTGGCCGGTCGAATTGGCCGTTGGTCTCTCGGAGTCGGCGCTCGGCGCTCGGCCTCCGTTCACAGGAGGTTCAGAGTGCCACGGGTCACGCCGAGTTGGTTCACCGCCTGGAGTTGCTTCCATGTCTGCTTGCCGTCGTCGGTGCCGTCGAGCACACGCCGGTACTGCCCGATCAACATTTCTGCCTGTTCGGGAGTCTCGCGGAGTAGGTCGACACGGAACCAGCCGACCCCGAGTTCCTTCATCCGCGATACGTACTCCGCCGCCGATTGCGGCACGCTGTTGTACACCGTGTTGCGGCAGCCCGTGTCGGGGAGAACGGGGAAGTTGGCCCCGGCACGGTCGCGGAGTTCGATCGTGTGTTGCTCGCATGGCCGCCCGCAGTCGGTGTGGTCCTTGCCGTTCGAGAGGAACGCGGCGAACACGCAGAACTCGTTGTGGAACATCGGCATGTGCTGGTGGATGACGGCCTCGAACCGGCGGGGGTCGGCGTGGCGGAGCAGGGCGGCGAACTGGCCCCAGTTCAGGTCGAAGCTCGGCACCATGCGGAGCAACCCGGTGTCGGCGAACAGTGCGGCGGTGAGGTCGTTGGCCACGTTCAGGCTGAAGTCGCCGATCAGGGTGGCGGTCGGTAACTCGGCCTTGAAGTAGTCGATGCTCGCCAGATTTCGCACCAGTACAAGGTCTGGGGCGGCTCGCACCACCATCGACTGAAAGCCGTCTTCACCTGGCTTCCAGATGCGGTTGGTGGCGAGGCCAATCGGCACCCCGGCGTCGCGGGCCTTCGGCACGGCGTCCTTGTACCGTCGCAGGTCTTCAAAGTCGCAGTACACCACGGCGGGCCGCAGCGGTAGCACGGCGTCGAGTTGAGCCAGGTTACGGACGAGAACAGTCAGATTGGGCGAGCGGGGGGCGTCAGCCCGTGGGGCAGGATCGGAAGCCGCCTGCTCACGCGGGCCAGTCGTCGTTCGAAACGCGGCCAACGCCCCGGCGTTCGCGACCGGGTGCTTGACGACCCGC
>JALOQR010000385.1 GCA_025459365.1 Fimbriiglobus sp. | reverse complement strand
GAAGCCCGCTGGCTCTGGTTGGATCGGCGGGCTGCCAAACGGCAGATACGTGGCGATCATCGCCCCGGTGGTCGGGTCGAGTAGCTTGCCGTACTTGCTCCGTGCCAGGCTGTGCCCGCGGATGGGGTTCGTCAGGTCGTCGCCGACGTCGCCCACGTCGTAGATGAACGGCCCCATCCACCCCTGGTAGGCGGCGATGGGGTCGGGTGTACAGCCTTCGGTTTCGGTGTTAACACTCATCTTCTGGCTGCGAGCGGCGGAGAGCTGCGCCTCCGAATAGAGGACGAAGCTCAGCCCGAGTACGGCGAACAGCACCAGCATGGCCAGCACGACGATAAGGACCGCCCCACGGCGGTGGGCCTGGCGGGCAGCAAGTGTGCGGAGCATGAGTCGGACCCTCTCGTTTCGGCGGGCGGGTGTGCGGATGGCGGCGTTCGCTCCGCGAACGCGGGCGGTGGTTTACGGCTGGACGATGAACGAGATCTGGCGGACCAGGTTCGTCTTCGGGTCGCCCACGCGGATCTTCACCTGAAGGGCGGTCACGCGAATCCGGAGGGGAATCGAGTCGTTCGACCCAGGCTGGTTCCAGAACGTCGCCGGGTTGGTCGGCGGGGCCGGGGGAGGAGGAGAGGCCGGGGTACTCAGCGGAGCCCAGGTGTCGAATACTCGCTGACCGGCAAGGGCCGGGTTCTCGGTCGCGGGGATGGAGGGAAGGTCGTCGAACGGGGCATCAGTGTTGGGGACAGTGCCGAAGCCGTCCGGGATCGGGTTCCCGATAGTGAGTGCCGGCAATTGTCGGGCGGCAACTCCGCTGGTACTCCGCGGCTCGTGCGGGCCAACGCCGAAGGCCTGCAATGGCAAGGGCGCGTCCCACGTCGGCTTCACCTCGAAGCTGAGCACGTTGGAGAGCACGATATCGTCGCCATAGTGGGTTGGGGTGGCGGCGGGGCTGTAAGGACGGATCGGAGAAGCCGCCCGGATCAACGGCGAGGTGATGCTCTGCACGGTATGCAAGTTGAACGGCCCAGCATTCGGTGGAACGGCGGCGTTGGGCACCGGGAAGGTGCTGAACTGTTCGGCCAATGCTGGATCGGTGAGTGTGGTCGCGGCGAGCGTATCGGGCACCAGCAATCGCACGCACCGATAGAGAGTAAACGTGGGGACACCGTTCATACTGCCGGTGGCCGTGGTGCCGAGATGCCACCGTACCCTTGCCCAGTTGGTGCTGAACTGCCCTGGCCCGGCGGCGTCGCTCACGGAGTTCCCAGTCAGGAGCGGGGAGGTCACAGTAAACAACTCGTCCGGCGTGCGGCCGAGCCGCTGGACGGTGAACTCCAGAGCGTGGTTGGTGGCGCGGGTGCTCTTGAGCGTGTCGGCGTCCGCCCCCTCGTAAATGCTCCCGTTGTTCACCCCCGTGCCCTGCTCAATGCGGAAGTATCCGCCGGCGGGCGGGGTGACGTTCACCCCCTGCGGGGTGCCGAGGCGGTCGTAACGGAGGTCGGAGAGCCGCACCGGTACAGGGGAGTCGGGGCTGAGGAAGTGCGGCGACTCCAGATCGGCCCGGAGTTTGTCCTGGGTGGTGCGGAGGGCGGTGGCCATATTACCCATCGACCGCAACCGCGAGAGCGAGTCGGTTGCCGCCCCGAACGCCACCGCCAGGATGGTGAGGATGAGCACCACCAGGGCGGTGGCGACCATCAACTCCACCAGGGTGAAGCCGTGGCGGGCGGGGCGGGGGTGGCGGGAGCGGGTCATCGGTACTGGCTCGCGGTGGCTCAGGGCGTCTGTTTGGCGTACCCGGTGGGCACCAGTTGCGGGCGGTCGTAGACGTCGATCAACTCGCGGAACAGGTAGAACTGGGCGATATACGCGGCGTTCGGGTTGGCCTCCCCGCGGGGGCGGACGAGCGGCACGTGCAGTTCCACTGTCGTCTGGGCCGGGTTGGTGTCCGCGTCAACGCTCGTCACGCGGTAGAAGTTGGCATTGCGGATGCCGGTCGTGGCATTGATGGTGCCATCCATGATCCACGATCCGTTTCGCAGCCCGAGGATGTCGTTCGATGCGTTAAGCGTGACCTGGGTATCACCATTGAGAACGAGGTTCGAGTTCAACGGCTGGCTGTTCGACGTTCCTGAGACTTCGATCTCGTTGTCCGGGGCGGTTGGGTTGACGCCCGGTGCCCGTCGGTCGAACACCAGGATTTTCACGTCGCAGATCAACCGCTGGGTGTTGTCCGGCCGCTGGAGCACCGCTGCCCAGTTGTAGCGCCCGGCCCGGAAGATGTTCCCGCCGCTGACATTCACTCCGTTTCCGTCGCGGTCGGCTGGGGTTCCATCGGCGGCGAACTCCATGTCGTCGGGCATGGTGCAGTGAATCACCGACTGGGTGAACACCGTCAGTGGTGGAAGTAGTGGGAAGGTCCGGGTCTTGCGAAGGAAAGCACCGAACAAGGGGGGGGCCGCTGGCGGGGTATAGTTCGCCACCCGGGTCTGTTTCAGACCGGGATAGGACTGCACGCCGATCGGGTCCAGCAGCACCGGATAACTGACGCGGTTGATCCCCCCGAGTGGCGGCAGACTGCCCACAGGGGCTAACAACCCTCCGTTCAGGTCGTCGAAGTAGTTCAGTGCTGTGTAGGCTGGTTCGACGGAGAAGTAGGGATCGTTGGGCGTAGGGGGCACTTCGACCACATTTCGCCGCCACCACTCCCGTAGTTTGCCGTCGGCTTGCAGAGCGCACTGCTGTGAGCGGTCGTCGCGGAGGGCCTGGCCCATCTGCACGGCGCCGAGCGGGAAGAGGGTGAGCAGGGCGATCAGGCCGGCGGCCACAATGAACAGGGCCACCAGCACCTCGACGAGGCTGAACCCGGCACGGCAGTCACGTCGGCGGAGCATGGCGGGTGTTCCCTGGCGCGTCTTGGCGAGCGGGGGGCGTCAGCCCCCTGGTGTACTGTCGGCGAGGACCAACCCGCTCACACGGGCGGCTCACCGTTCGGCATCACAGCCCGGACCCGATGCCGTCTCTGGTCGTACTCAATGGGTCGTGTAGTGTCACCGGGTTGTCATCCAGTGGCAATTCCACCGGTTGCACCGCCACGGCCCCTGTCTTCGTATACACCACGATCAGCCGCATCTCACCAGCCTGCTCATAGACCGTCCGGCGGTCCTGAAACTGTGGGCTGGGTAGCGGTAGACCCGTTGGCTCTCGAAGGTTCCCGGCGAACGCCTCGGGGTTCCGGGTCCAGAGCACGATTCGGCCGTTGCCGCCGGTGTTCAGCACTTCACCGTTCGGGGCGAAGAGCACGTCCAGCCCACTGGGGAGTTGGCTGAGGGTCTGGTCGATGGCGACGGTACTCGGCAGTTGCAGCGACGGTTCGCCGAAGGTCGGGCGAGCCTGCCGGTGGAAGCCAAACGTCGGGGTGGAGTAGGTCGGCTGAGGGGTAGCGGGGGCGGCAGTCAATACGGCGGCACCGAGATCGGGAATCAGGGTTGGGTTGGCCACGCTGATCTCGACTGCATTGCCGGCAGTGGTTGACACCCAGGGTGGCGTCGCAGTTGCCGGGGTGAGGCCGGTGATCTGGTGCAATGTCCCGAGTGATGGGATGTAGAGGGTGTCGCCGGGGGAGACGTTCAACACAACCTGATCGATATTCGGCCCAACGATGAAGACCCGCCGCCGCACGCCACCCGGTGCGGTTGTGTCGGGCCATTGAGCGATCATCAACTGGTTGCCGGCCGGCATGGTGTACGGCTCGGGCACCTCAATCAACTGCGCCTCGGTCACCAATCCGGACGTCGGGTTGACGATGAAC
>JALOQR010000384.1 GCA_025459365.1 Fimbriiglobus sp. | reverse complement strand
ATTGACGACTCGGGCTGCACCTTCCGAGATCGCCTGATTCCGATTCCGAGGATCGTCACAAGCCGCGTTTTGTGGGAAGAGAGTGATCGTGATTTCGATGCGATTCTCGAAGTCAAACACGTTCGAGATTCGCTGATGCATCCATCGCCGTTCTCGCAGCCGGAGAAGTATGGTGGCCGAGACAAGCTGGCGATGATTTACAATCTTGACCACGCGGAAGTGGAAACGTGCCTGAGCAACACTGTCTCTGCTTTGCTTCGGATCTTTCACCACATCTACGGCCCCAGGGTCCACGCATCTTGAAGTAGTGACGCAGTAAGGAGATAGGCATAAGCTAACGGTAGTCAAGGAGGCCCGCCATGCCGCAGGATCTGGGGATCGTCCGCCACTTCGCCCACCTCACCGACCCACGCGTCGATCGGACCAAGAAGCACCGCCTGGAGGACATCCTGGTGATCGCCCTGTGCGCTGTCCTCTGCGGGGCCGACAGCTTCGAGGAGATCCAGCGTTTCGGCAAAGCCAAGCTCGACTGGCTCAAAGGGTTCCTCGCCTTGCCCCACGGCATCCCCAGCCACGACACCTTCAACCGCGTTTTCGCCGCCCTGGACCCCGACGAGTTCTCCGCCGGCTTCGCCTCCTGGACGGCCCAATGGTGCCCGGATGCCGGACTGCGGCAGGTCGCCATCGACGGCAAAGCGTTGCGGTCCGCCCCGGCCGACACGTTCAGCGGCTGCCTGCACCTGGTCAACGCCTGGGCGGTGGAGAACCACCTGTTTCTTGGCCAGGTGGTCGTCGAGGAGGGGTCGCACGAGATCGCCGCCATGCCCGCACTGCTGCGCGTCCTGGACCTCAAGGGGGCGCTGGTGACGATCGACGCGGCCGGCTGCCAGAAGGCGATCGTCAGCCAGATCCGCGAGCAAGGGGGAGACTACCTGATCCCGGTGAAGGGCAACCAGCCGTCGCTGCAGGCGGCGGTGCAGGCGGTGGTGGGATCGGCGTGCGAGTCGGAACTGCAGGGGTGCGACACGCACGAGTCCAGAGAGCAGGGGCACGGCCGGCAGGAGGAGCGGTACGTGACGGTGATCCCGGCCCCCAAGGGGTTGCCCGGGGGGTGGCCTGAGGGGTGGCCCGAGGGGTGGGAGGGCGTGAAGTCCGTGGTGGTCGTCGGGCGGGAGCGCCAGTTGAAGGGGCGCAACGCCAGCACGACCCACTATTACATCAGCAGCCTGGACGCGACGGCCAAGGAGATGGCCGGGTACGTGCGTGGCCACTGGGGGGTGGAGAACGGGCTGCACTGGTGCCTGGACGTGACCTTCCGCGAGGACGCCAACCGGACCAAGGACGCGAACGCCGGGGCGAACCTCGGAGCCATCCGGCGGGTGGCCACCTCGCTGCTGAAGCAGGACCCCGGCAAGGGCAGCATCAAGTCCAAACGATTTCAGGCCGCTTTGGACACCAACTACTTGCTACGAGTGCTCCAAGGTTTCGCCCAGATTTAGATGCGTTGGCCCTGTCTACGGCCCTGATGCTCCATTGCCCGAATGGTTGGATGAATTGAGCAAGCTTGCAGACTAAACTTCAGACCTATCCGGTTCCGGTACGGGTCGAAGTCGGCCGGGGTGAACGGGCGGGTCTTCTTCGGGTCGCGGTGGCAGTTGGCGATCACGCACATCACGGCGGAGGTGTGCGCCCACCGCTGGCGGCTGACCGCCTCGGCCATGTTCACAAGCTCGGCGAGGGTGAAGGGGCCGAGGTCGATCCCGACGACCCCGGCGAGCTCCCAAACGAGGCGATCAATTTCTGCGCTTCCGCCTCCGGGTCGAGCTGGTCGAGGACCGTCTCCGCGTGATCCAGCAGCCGCGCCTTGACCTTCTTCCCGGCCGCGCTCAGCTTCCGCATGCCCGCCCGCGCCCGGGCGTCGGGGAAAAAATCGAACAGTTCCTCGACGAACGCCTCGGCGGCCAGGGTGATGGCGTCGCCGTACAGCGCCCGGCCGAAGTCCTCGTCGCTGACGTTCCGGGTGTCGGCCTCGTCCTTGCACAGGCAGTACAGGACGTCGGCCAGTTGCACCGGGTCGGCCACCAGTTCGCCCAGCGGCCGGAAGCCGTCGTCGACGAGCTTGTAGAGGTCGATGTTGACCAGCCCGCGGGCCCGCTTGACGGCGGCCACGTTGATGGCCACCGTCCAGGTCCGCCCGGCGTTGTCCTGAAAGCTGTGCATGGGGGAACCTCACTTCGTTGCGGAACTCACGGTGCGGATCGGGATCGGGTGCGGCGTCCACTCGACGCCGGTGTCTGTACGCTTGCCGTCCTTACAGATGGGGATGGGGACCGGCACCCACGCCTCGTCGGCGTCGTCGGCCGGTTTGGACCGGGTGCGGCGGGCGACCTCGGCCGAGCAGCCCCACATCGATACCTTGCGGGCCATGCCGCTGGTGCAGCAGACCACCGACACCAGTTCGTTCGTATCGGCCCGGAAGATGCCGCCGCCGGAGTCGCCGGACGACACGCTCAGCACCATCCGCAGCTGCCCCTGCGCGTTTTCGCGCTCGGCGACGGTGCCGTCCTCGCGGTTGCCCGGCTTGTCCACGCCGAAGCCCATGTGCCAGACCGGCGTATCGACCGGAGGGTTGCTCTCGGCGATCACGGCGTAGGGCAGGTCTGTCACCGCGTCGTCGGTGACGCACCAGGCCACGTCGGGCGTCTTGTGGTAGGCCACGACGCGGAGCCCGAACGACCGACCGTCCTTGAGGGTCAAGGTGCCGCGGGCCCCGACGCCCGAGACGCAGTGGGCGGCGGTGAGCACGTCCCACTTGCCGTCGGGCCGCCGCGGGCCGACCACGGTGGCGGTGCAGCCGGCGGTGCCGAAGCGGATGCGGCCGAGGGCCGCCTCCGGGTCGGGCTTGCCCTCAGGCGGCTTGGGGTCGGGCTTGGGCGGCACCGGCGTGCACGACTCGATCGTGACCGCGGTGCGGGCTTCGCCGACTTCGAGGACGCCGTCGGTGTTGGTGATGACCAGCAACTCTACCTCGTAGGTACCCGGGTGGGCGGCGAACTCCAGCACCCCGCGCGGGCCGGTCGCCCGCTGCACGTCCTTGGACGGGTAGACCCGCCACAGGAGCGCGGCCTTGGCGTCGACCCCCTCGGCCTTGAGCCGGACCAGGGACTGCGGCTTGTACTTCGTCTCGCCGGCGATCCGGACCGGCTCGGCCCCGCCGGCGAGCGGGGCGAGGACCAGGACCAACACGGAACAGAACAGCGAACGCATGGGAGCTCCTCGGGGGGGATCAGGCCACCACCAGCCAGGACGGCGGGTCGGCGGCGAAGGTCGGTTTGATGGTGACGCTGACGGTGACCGCCTCCTCGAGCGGCTCGTTGCGGCTGAAGTTGGTGACCGCGCACGTGGCCCGCAGCCCCTGCGAGCCGGCGGTGGCGACGTCGCCGTCCATCACCGCCACCTCGACCGCCGTGTGGTTGAGGAAGGCGTCGCGGAAGGCCGCGAAGTCGTCGTCCGCGGTGTCCCAGACCATGTCGAACTCGACCGACGCGTCCTTGAGGGTGGCGACCGTGGCCCGCCAGCCGGCGTTGCCGCGGGTGGTCACGTCGGCCTCCCCGGCTTCGAGGTTGAGGGTCACGTCGCGGACGTTCTGGACCTCGTTCCAGGTCGGCGAGCCGTGGCTGCCGGTGTTGCGGTACAGCTTGGCGTCGAGCCCGAGTTTCACGGCCATGGGTCACGGGTGTAGCCAAGTTCTCTGGGGGTGATCAGGCGGCCGTAGCCCAGTAAGCCTCCCATTGGACGCTGTGGCGGACGCACACGAGACTGGCCATCGACT
>JALOQR010000099.1 GCA_025459365.1 Fimbriiglobus sp. | reverse complement strand
ACCAGCACGCCGACGCCGATGCCGACATGCGGGCACGGGTGACGGCGAAACTCACCGAGGTGCCGGCGGGCCTGACGGTCGCCGACATCCGCGACCTGCTCGGCACAACCCGCAAGTACGCCGTCCCACTCTGCGAGTTCCTCGACAAGACCGGCGTCACCAAGCGGAGCGGCGACCTGCGGACGAAGGCGTAGCGGGGTGGTACCCCCCCACCCGGTTCAGTGCGCTCCGCGACTGAACCGACCTCCCCCGCAAGGGGGGAGGTGGTCGGCTGGCCTGTCCGCTTCGGTGGCGGACGTGGAGACGCATAACCCCCACCTCCCCCCTTGCGGGGGAGGTCGCCGCAGTGAACGAAGTTCACCCGGCGGGTGGGGGGGTGGTGTGCTATGGTTCGTCGTCCTCTTGCGAGGCGAACCGATGTGGTGGTGGAGAGCGTTTCACTTTGCGGCCGGGCTGGTCGGTGCGTGCCACGGGCAGCGTTTGTGGCAAATCGCTGCAAGTCAGGAAGATTGGGCCTTCTACACCATTCGCTCGACCCTCATCGACAAGAAAGGGGATGAGCGACATTTGTGACCACCCCGCGGATTTCTGGGTATGGCGGGGCTTGGTCGTCGCCTTCTGGGTATTTGGGGCAGCCACCGCGCTGCTTGCTTCGGGCTTGGTCCGCCGAATATGGCCCCGTCCCCCTGAATAAACTAACCGGCGACTCCCCGGAGTTCGCCAGATGGACGAATCGCTCTCCCCGGTGCCGCCGTCCGACGCCGACCACCCCGAGCCGGCCGCCGTTCCGCCGGACGTGTTCACCGGATTACACCTGCACTCGCCGAAGACGTCCGCCGCCGGGGCCACCGCCGTCGTCAAGTCGATGCAGCACGTGTGGGACCGGGCGGGGGTGATCCGCGGGACGCGGGCGCTGTCGCTGCTCAACCAGATCGGCGGGGTCGATTGCAGTAGTTGTGCGTGGCCAGAACCCGATCAGCACCGCAGCAGTTTCGAGTTCTGCGAGAACGGGGCGAAGGCGATCGCGTGGGAGGCCGACCGCCGCGGCATCGGCCGCGAGTTCTTCGCCGAGCACAGCGTGCGGCAACTCGCCGAGCAGTCCGACTACTGGCACGGCCAACAGGGTCGGCTCACCGAACCGCTCGTGCTCCGCCCCGGCGACACACACTACCGCCCAATCCACTGGGACGAAGCCTTCAAGCTCATCGCCGACGAACTCAACGCCCTCGCCTCGCCGCAGGAAGCCCTCTTCTACACCTCCGGCCGCACGTCGAACGAAGCGGCGTTCCTGTACCAACTGTTCGTGCGGCAGTTCGGCACCAACAACCTGCCCGACTGCTCCGATATGTGCCACGAGTCGAGTAGCGTGGCCCTGCCCGAGACGGTCGGCATCGGCAAGGGAACGGTGCTGCTCGACGACTTCGAGAAGGCTCAACTCCTCTTGCTCCTCGGCCAGAACCCCGGCACCAACCACCCGCGGATGCTCACGGCATTGCAGAAGGCGAAGCGAGCGGGGGCGAAGATCATCGCCGTCAACCCGCTGAAAGAAGCTGGCCTACTCGGGTTCATGAACCCGCAGGAGGTGGGTGGGATGGCGGGGCGAAGCACCCCGCTGGCCGACGACTACCTGCAAGTGCGGATCAACGGCGACGCGGCATTGCTGAAGGGTTGGATGAAGCGGCTGATCGCCCGCGACCGCATCGACAAGACCTTCATCGACAGCAAAACCAACGGCTTCACGGAACTGGTCGCGGCACTGAACGCCGTGAGTTGGGACGACATCGAGACGCAATCTGGCCTGACCCGCCAGCAGATCGAGGCGACCGGTGACCGTATCGCTGAAAGCGACCGCATCATCGCTTGCTGGGCGATGGGCTTGACGCAGCACAAGAGCGCCGTGAACACCATCCGCGACGTGGTCAACGTCATCTTGATGCGGGGCAGCGTGGGGAAGCCGGGGGCCGGGCTGTGCCCGGTGCGGGGGCACTCGAATGTCCAGGGCGACCGCACCATGGGCGTGAGCGAGAAGCCGCCGATGTGGATCGACAAACTGGCGACGGAATTCGCGTTCACCCCGCCGACGCAACCCGGTTTCGACACCGTCGAGAGCATCCGGGCGATGCACGACGGTCGGGCGAAGGTGTTCTTCGCTCTCGGCGGCAACTTCCTCCAGGCCACGCCCGACACCGAGTTCACCGCTGCAGCGTTGCGAAAGTGCAACCTCACCGTGCAGGTGAGTATCAAGCTCAACCGGTCGCACCTCGTGACGGGCAAGACGGCTCTCATCTTGCCCTGCCTCGCCAGGACCGACCGCGACATGCAGGCCGGCGGCCCGCAGTTCGTGACCACCGAAAACTCCATGGGCATCGTGCAACGCAGCGAGGGGAAACTGGAGCCGGTGTCGAAGCAGATGCTCAGCGAGCCGGTGATCGTCGCCCGACTGGCAGCGGCGGTGCTGGGCAACAAATCGACCGTTCCTTGGGTGGAACTGGCCGGCAACTACGACCTCATTCGCGAACGCATCCAGAATGTGATCCCTGGTTTCGATGACTTCAACCGCCGCGTCCGCGAACCGGGCGGGTTCTACCTGCCGAACAAGCCACGCGGAGGCGAGTTCAGCACCAGCACCGGGAAGGCCCGCTTCACCGTCAGCCCACTGCCAACCGACACCGTACAGCCCGGCGAACTGGTCATGATGACGATCCGCACCCACGACCAGTTCAACACCACCGTGTACGGCCTGGACGACCGCTACCGCGGCATCATCAACGAGCGGCGGGTGATCCTGATGAACAAAGCCGACATCGGTGAACGGGGACTGAAGCCGAACGATGTGGTCGACTTGGCCAACACCGACGCGGACGGCACCCGCGTTGCTAAACGGTTCCTCGTGATCGAATACGACATTCCGAAGGGGAACTGCGCCACCTACTTCCCCGAAACGAACGTACTGGTGCCGCTGGGCCGCGTGGCCGACGGCAGCAGAACCCCGACCAGCAAGTTCGTGCCGATCCGCGTTACTAAATCCGGATAAGACAGAAGACGTTTCACCGCAGAGGGCGCGAGAGGGCGCAGAGAAAGACTTACAGAGATCCAGAATGACTCGTTCTCTTTCCTCGATCGAGTGTTTTCTCCGCGCCCTCTCGCGCCCTCTGCGGTGAAACGTCTTCATTCCCATCGAGATCTCGCCATGTTCGACCTCGCCGCCGTTCAATCCGCCATCCGCGAGCAGCACTTCGACGGTTGGCTTCTCTACGACTTCCGTGGGCTGAACGTGCTTGCGGCCCGCGTCGCTGGCACCGACGGGGCCAAGCTCTCCCGCCGGTGGGCGTACTTCGTCCCCGCCAGCGGACAGCCGCGGAAACTCGTCCACGCCATCGAGCCGGCAGCCCTCGACCACCTGCCCGGCGACGACACGACGGTGTACCTGAAGTGGCAGGAGTTCGAGGCCGGAATGGCCCACCTGCTGAAGGGGGTGAAGCGGGTGGCGATGGAGTACAGCCCCCGCAACGGCAACATGTACATCGGCCGGGTCGACGCCGGCACGGTGGAGATCGTCCGCGGCTGTGGCGTCGAGCCGGTGAGTAGCGGCGACCTCATCCAACAGTTCGAGGCCACCTGGGACGACGCCCAGGAAGCAATGCACTTCGAGGCCGCCAAGCTCACCGACGCCGCCTACGGAGTAGCGTGGCACTTCATCGCCGAACAACTGCGGAATCAGGGCTACACCACCGAACTCGACGTGCAGGCCCGCATCATGAAGCACTTCGCCGACAACAAGATGACCACCTACAGCCCGCCGATCGTCGGCGAAGGACCGCACTCGGCCGACCCGCACTTCTCCCCGAACGCCGCCGACAACCGCCGCATCACCGCCAACAGCTACGTACTCATCGACCTCTGGGCGAAGATGGACCGCCCCAGGGCGGTGTACTCCGATCTCACTCGCGTTGGGTATGTGGGCGAAAACGTGCCGGCGAAAATCAACGAGGTGTTCCACATCGTCGCCGCCGCTCGCGACGCCGGCATCGCCCGGGTGAAGCGGGCGTTCGAGCACGGGGAGCCGCTCCAGGGCTGGGAGGTGGATGGAGCCACCCGCGAGGTGATCGAGAAAGCCGGCTACGGCAAGTTCTTCACCCACCGCACCGGGCACAACATCGGCCAGGAGGTCCACGGCAACGGCTGCCACATGGACGGGTTGGAAACGCGGGAAGAGCGGCGGGTGATGCGGCGGACGTGCTTCAGCATCGAGCCGGGCATCTACCTGCCGGGCGAGTTTGGGGTGCGGAGCGAGATCGACGTGTACATCGACGCGAAGGGCGGCGTCCACGTCACCGGCGGGGCACTGCAAACGGAGGTACGGCGGGTACTGGTGTGAGTCGGGGTGAGCCGCCGGAGGGGGAACGATGAACTTGGCGGACGTCATCGGGAAGCGGGGCGAAGCCACCGTTCAGCGGCAGTTGCTCTCGTTCTTCGGAGGGTCACGGCCGTTGTTCGCCCCGACATTCTTGGGGGAGAAATTCCCCACCTTCGACTTGCTGGTGCAGCTGTTTGAGCCGCAAACCACGGACGCGTTCTTCTTCGCCCAGGTCAAAGCCACCCGAAGGGGTGTTCGGCCACGGAGTCGGACGCTACCGATCGATCTCGATCATGCGAGAGTGACATCCGCCCTGCGCTTCCGGGTGCCGAGTTATCTGTTGAGTGTGGACGACTTGGCCGAGGTGGTCTACGTGACGGCCATCGACCGGCGGTTGGCGGGGGTGTAACGGCCGTACCCACAACACGCCCGTTGAACTCCGACAACGCTCGCAAGCTGTGGGATGAGGTAGAATTACACTGGCGGGGCATCCGACGGCGGCGAGCGCGGTCACACTTTTCACTCTGAGGGTTCGACATGACCCGGCTCGAGAAGTTG
Organism: Fimbriiglobus sp.; assembly: GCA_025459365.1. Lineage (GTDB taxonomy): Bacteria > Planctomycetota > Planctomycetia > Gemmatales > Gemmataceae > JALHQU01. The sequence continues at coordinate 8,912 of JALOQR010000099.1, read as the reverse complement.
TCCGAAGATCGGGCGGGAGCCATGACCTACCTACTCCTCACCCGGCGGAGTGATCTCGATGTGCAAGCCGATCACCGGATCGGCAACCGTCTGCACGACTTCATGGTGCAAATTACCGGCCGGAAGAAAGGGATGCGGCAGTTCATGGTGGAGTACGCCGCGGGCCTCGAACTGCCGACGACCACCACCGCGAACCAGCAATTGGTGAGTAAGGTGCGGACATTGGCGAAAGCCGGTCCGTATCCCATTCCCGCTTTACTGTTCGCGTTCTCCATGCGAGATGACCTGGCGTATTTCACTTGGATTTGCGAGCCGCCGGCCGGTGAGGGTGAATTGGTACTCCACACCAAGCCGGCATTCCGCCCGCTCGACGACGACGCTCTCGACGAGGTGGTGAATGCGGTGGACCGATGGTATGAGCAGCGGTATAGCGTTGCCCGCACGGCCGGTTGACACTCACCCGCCGCCTTTGCGGGTGCGGAAGACCTGCATGAGCAGGTTGTCCACCGGGGCGAACTGGTCGGTCAGAATGAGCTTCTTGTCGCGGGCGAGCAGGGCGTCCGTCACTTCGGCCGGGGCCACGTACACCCCACTGCTGCCACCCGTCTGCCGCTGCATCATCTCCGCCCACTTCCCCGGTTCGATCGGCCGGTTCGCCGCATACAGCACGATGACACTCTTTTCCAACTTCTCCGGACGTTGCGGGTCGAACGCCCCTTTCGGGAACGTCAGGGCCACCTCCGGAAAACTCTCCTTCAGCGTGTGATACGCCGCCTTCCACAGCTTGCCGTTGGCCACCTCGTCGATCACCGTCACGAGGTAAAGCCCGTCGTCCGTCAATGTCGCCTTCACCGCCTCGTTGCACTCTTTCGTGAGCAGGTGGTAGGGCACCGAGAAATCGTTGACCGCATCGAGCGTGACGACATGGTACGCCCCCTTCTCAGCCTTTTCGGCGACGAACTGCCGGCCGTCCATGTGGAAGGCGTTCACCCCGAGTTTCGGGTCGAGGCCGAGGTGCGAGTACGCCACCCGCGTGACCGCTGGGTCGATTTCCACCACATCCACGGCCGCCGTGGGGATCTTCGTCCGCACGCATCGTGGGAAGGTGTACCCGCCGCCGCCGATCACGAGTACCCGCTGCGAATCGGCGTGGGCATCCTTCGCCGCGTAGACCGCTTCCAACTGGAATTGCTCGTGCTTGTAGTGCAGGAAGGTCGGGTCGTTCAGGTCGGCCACGGAGTGTACGAGCAGGTCGAGGGCCATCGTTCGCAACTCGCGGCCGTCCTCCTGATTTTCCCGCACGATGATCGCGTAGTAGTTGCTCTCGGCGGTGATGCCGGTGTCGGCTTTCATCAGTACCAGGCTACCGCCGACGAGTGCCCCGCCTGCGACGCACAGCCCGTAGAGCACCTTCGCCTGTTTCACCCCCGCCACGATCACCACCGCGGCCACTGGCAATGCCGCGGCCAGCAGGATGGTCGCCATCACCCCGATCGAGCTAATGAGCACGTAGCCGGTGGCGAAGGTGCCGGCGATGGCTCCGGCGGTGCTCCAGGCGTACACCCGGCCGGCGGTGCGGCCCGCTGACTCCAGGTCGGGGACGGCAAGGCGGATCACCTGGGGCGACACGGTGCCGAGTAGCAGGCTTGGAAGGAAGAACAGGGCGAACGTCCAGGCCAACACCTGCGGGACAAGGTCGAGATCGGCGAAGAGGCGGCGCTGAGTCAGCAGGCCGAACAGTACCAGTATGCCAACGCCCGCAAGCGCAGCGGCGGTCATGCACCATGCCACGGTGAGTTTGCGGTCAATCCGGGTACGGGCCGAGATCCACCCGCCGAGCCAGTTGCCCAGGCAGGTGCCCGCGAGCATCACCCCAATGACACCCGTCCAGGTGTAGATCGACACGCCAATGACCGGGGCGAGCAAGCGAGTGGCTGCCAGTTCCAGCGTCATGCCGGCGAAACTGCACAGGAACACGCCAGCGAACGCAGCCGGTCGCTTCAAGTCGGTCGGCGGTAGTTCGGGCATCATCGCCGGGTGCGCCCGGTGGCGGGTCGGTTGGATCGGTTGAAACCGTACCGCCAGTACCGCCGCGGCGAGCATTCCCAACACCGCCGCTGTGCCAATCACGATCTGGTTCACTGTGAACTCGGGAACCAGCACGAATCCGGTGAGGTAGTTACCGACCAGGCACCCGAGAGTGCTGAGGGCGAAGATCAACCCCGCCACGCTGCCAGTCCGGGCCACATCGGGCACGCCAATGCGAATTGAGAGCGGAGTCAGCACGCTGAGGGCAAACCCGGCCGGAAAGCAGAGCAGAAAAGCCAGAACGGGAATTCGCGGGCCGAGCGGGAGAGCGGTGTGGGCATCGGTGGCGTTCAGGAGCATCGGGAGCAGCATCAGCCACACGGCCGCAATCGCCCCACCAAACAGCCAGAGGGCGAGTTTGCCAGCGGTGGCACCGCGATCGGCCAGTCGCCCGCCGAAAGCGTTCCCCAGGGCAATCCCCGCGAGGAATGCAGCAATCACTGCCGTCCACGTTTCCAGCGACGAGCCCACGAACGGCGACAGCAATCGACCAGCCACCAGTTGCAAAACAAGCAGCCCGGCATTGGCCGCGAACACCACACCGCCGACCAACGCCAGCCGTCCGCCAACCCCGACCGATTGTGGCGCCGGACGAATTTTCGGCGGCGGCGTGAGAACGGAAGCATCAGACATGACGCGGGTTCCGGGGAAAGACGAACGATTCGGCCGAAGCGTAGCTCACACCCGCCGGGATGCCAACACCTTCCGCCCGGCCCAGCCGATGCCAAACCCGATGGCCATGCCGAGCCAATCGATGAACACATCCCGCACGCTGCCGATCCGTCGGGTGTCGTACCACAGGTTCCCGAAGTGCTGCCCAAGCTCCCCCAGAATGGCGTGAACCGCCACCCCGCCAAACACCCACCACCGCCAGCGGCCAAACAGGGCGAGTGCCCCGACCGAGAACCCGGTATACGCGGTGATGTGAAGCGTCTTCGAGATCAGCCACGGAAGCAGATCGCTCCACTCCTGAAGTTCGGCGGTGATGTCTTGCGGCACCGGCCGCACGAGAAGTACGGTCCAGGTGGCCAGGGTAAGCCAGAAGAGGATTCGCAACACATTGACAGGCATAATGCCACCCCAAAGTCGGCCCATGGTAGCGGAGCCAGCCACGCGAGGCGATGCCAACTGCCCCCGGTGGTCGCACACTAGCCAGGTTAGCCCGTCCGTCACTCGTGCGTCGGGCTGACGTCCGGAGACGCTGCCATGCGACGGTTCGTTCTGTTGTTGGCGGTCGGGGCGGCGCTTCCCGCGCTCGCACCCGCCGCCGAGATTCCGCCGGCGGTCGCCGACGGGTTGAAAGCGATCAAGGCAGTCGGCGCCGAAGGGGCCGGCAACGAGGCCGCGGCCGCCGGGTGGAAGGCGGTGGTGGGTGGCGGTGGCTCGGCCCTGCTGCCCGCGCTCGTGGCATTCGACGGTGCCTCCCCGCGGGCGGTCAACTGGCTCCGTTCGGCGGTGAACGCGATTGTTGAAGCCGAGGCGAAGGCCGGCCGCACCCCGAGCAAAGACGATTTGAAAGCCTTCGCCGTGGACACGAAGCGGAACCCCGCCGCCCGCCGGCTCGCCTTCGAGCTACTTCAGAAGCAGGACGTGACCGCCGCCACCGCACTACTCACCGGGTTTACCGACGACCCCAGCCCGGACCTCCGCCGCGACGCCATCGCCGCCAGGTTGAAGGGTGCAGACAAGCCGGCACTTCAGACGCTCTTCGCCGCCGCCCGCGACCGGGACCAGGTCGAAGAGATCGCCAAGAAGCTGAAAAACCTGGGCGTGGAAGTGAACACCACCAAGCACTTCGGGTTCATCACCGAGTGGAACGTCAGTGGCGAGTTCGACAACAAGGAGGAGAAGGGGTTCGCGGTAGCCTACCCGCCGGAGGGGAACGCCGACCGCACCGGGTGGAAGTACGCCCAGAGTTGGGACGCCTACGGCAGCCTCGACATGAACGCCGCCGTGACGGACAAGAAGGACGTACTCGCCTACGCCGTCGCCACCCTGATGGCCGAACAGGAGACGAAGTGCCAGGTGCGGCTCGCCAGCAAGAACGCCCTCAAGGTGTTCGTGAACGGCAAAGAGGTGTACTTCCGCGACGAGTACCACCACGGGCGAAAGCTCGACCAGCACACCGCCGACATCACCCTGAAGGCGGGGCCGAACGAACTGCTGGTGAAGGTGTGCCAGAACGACAAGGCCCAGCCGTGGATGAAGGAGTTTGAGTTCGCCTGCCGGGTGTGCGACTTCACCGGCGGTAAGCTCCCGCTCAAGCAACAGGTAATGAAAGACGGCAAACCGACCACCGTGGAACTCGGCGAACTCGCCCCCGCCCCCAAGAAGGAGGAGAAGAAGTGAACCGCACCGTCATCCTGGGAGGTGTCCTCCTCCTCACCACCGCCCTCGCCCCCGGTGCCGACTGGCCACAGTTCCGCGGACCGAGCGGTGCCGGCGTGTCGGCCGAGAAGGGCCTGCCGACCGGGTTCAACGAGAAAGAAGGCGTCCGCTGGAAGGCTCCGCTGCCCGCCCGCGGGGTGTCGTGCCCGGTGGTCGTCGGCAACAAGGTGTTTGTGACTTGCAGCGGCGGGCTGAACGACGACCGCCTGCACGTGCTTGCCTTCGACACCGCGACCGGCCAACAACTCTGGCACCGCGAGTACACCGGCACCGGGCTAACCACCGCCCACCCGAAGACGTGCATGGCCGCCCCGACCCCGGCCGCCGACGCGAACGGCGTGTACGCCCTCTTCGCCACCGGCGACCTCGTCGCCCTCGACCACGCCGGCAACCAACTGTGGTACCGCTCGATCGTCGGCGACTACCCGACCGTGTCGAACCAGGTAGGTATGGCGTCGTCGCCGGTGCTGGCCGCCGGCAAGCTGTTCGTGCCGATGGAGAATAGCGGTGAATCGTTCCTCGCCGCGATCGACACCAAGACTGGCAAGAACCTGTGGAAGACGGCCCGCCCGCGGGGGAGCAACTGGACGACGCCGACAGTCCGAACGTCAGCCGGAAAAGAGACGGAAGTCCTCTTCCAGGGGCCGAAAGGGCTGGTGGCCTACGACGCCGAGAGCGGCAGTGAGAAGTGGACCCTGAAGGCCGGCGGGTCGGTGCCCACCGCCACCGTGCTCGACGGCGACCTGCTACTGCCGGGCGGCGGGGTGAGCCGGTTCACGTTCAAAGACAACAAATGGCAGGAGGTGTGGAAGGCCGGCAAACTGTCCACCGGCGACACCTCCCCGCTGGTGTACGAGGGGAAGGTGTACACCACCGACCCGCGTGCCGGAATCGTGTACTGCACCGACGCGGCCACCGGTAAGCCGGTGTGGGACGAGAAGATCGTCGGGGCGAAGCAGACGTTCAGCGCCTCGCCGATCGCCGCCGACGGGAAGGTGTACACCCTCACCGAGAAGGGCACGCTCACGGTGTTCAAGGCCGGCGGCACCGAGGCCGACATCCTGGCCACGTCGGAGGTCGGGGCGACCTGCATCGCCACCCCGGCGGTCAGCGGCGGGGCGCTGTTCATCCGCACCGACGACCTCACCAAGCCGGCGAACAACTTCCTGCTGTGCGTCGGGAAGAAGTGAGCGGAGAGGAAGTTAGATTTCACCGCAGAGGGCGCGGAGAAAGAGAAGAAAGAGTGCTCCGATTCCAAACTCTCCATTCTTCTCTGCGTCCTCCGCGTCCTCTGCGGTGAATTTTCGGATATCATCAAGTCCCCCATCTCGCCGGGTTCTCTCCCATGCGTGCTGTCTACTTCGCCCTCATGTTCGCCGGTTCTGCCGCCGCCGCCGATCGCGTCCCGTGGACCTCGGGCAAAGTGACCGGCAGCCCGGAACCACCTCCGCCCTACGCCGCCAGGCACGTCTTCCCCGCCGCCAAGTTCAACCACCCGCTGCTGATCGCCCCGATGCCGGGGTCGGAATTGATCTTCGTCGGCGAACAAGACGGGAAGATCTTGACCGTCGACCCGAAGAAACCGGACGCCAAGCCGGAGTTGTTCGTTGACCTGAAAGCCAACTGGCAGAAGCTGACGCCGAACCCGGCCGCGAAGGAGTTCGAGTTCGTCTACGGGCTGGTGTTCCACCCGGAGTACGCGAAGAACCGCACCTGTTTTGTCTGCTACACGCTGAAGGGCAAGAAGGGGCCGAAGGTTGGCCCGTTCGACCCGGAGAAGAACCTCCCCGATGGTACGCGGGTGTCGCGGTTCACGGTGAACGCCGCAGACGGCAAGGCACCGACCCTCGACATCGGGTCCGAGGAGGTGATCCTGACGTTCCCGCAGGGCGGGCACAACGGCGGCGACCTGCACTTCGGCCACGACGGCTACCTGTACATCACCACCGGCGACGCCGCCGACCCCAACCCGCCCGACCCGTGGAAGACGGGCACCGATTGCAGTGACCTGCTCGGCAGCGTGCTCCGCATCGACATCAACGCGAAGGACGAAGGGAAGAACTACGCCATCCCGAAGGACAACCCATTCGTCGGGCTGAAGCACCGGGGTAAGGAGGTCCGCCCCGAGATCTGGAGCTACGGCTTCCGCAACCCGTGGCGGATGAGCATCGACCGCAAGACCGGTGACGTGTGGCTCGGCGACGTGGGCTGGGAGCAGTGGGAGATGGTCCACAAGTTGAGCAAGGGGAGCAACCACGGGTGGAGCGTGGCCGAGGCCCGCCAGCCGATCAACAGCCAACTCGACCCCGGCCCGACGCCGGCCATCACGCCCCCGGTAGTGGAACTCGACCACAGCCAGGCGGCGAGTGTGAACGGCGGGTACGTGTATCGCGGGAAGAAGTTCCCCGAGTGGGAGGGGAAGTACATCTTCTCCGACTACATGACGAAACGCTTCTGGGCCGCGACCGTGAAGGGCGACCGCTGCACGGAACTGGTCGACCTGATCGACCCGCAAATCCGCAGTGCATGCTTCGGCCAGGACAACCACGGCGAACTGTACTTCGCCGACTACGACACCGGGCTGATCTACACCTTCGAGAAGAACACCAAACCGGCCTACGACCCGAAGGCGTTCCCCACGAAGCTGAGCGCCACCGGTCTGTATTCCAATGTGAAGGAACACAAACTCGCCGACGGCGTGTACCCGTTTCAGGTGAACGTGCAGGCGTGGGCCGACGGGGCGACCAGCGAGCGGTTCGTCGCGCTCCCGGGCAAGAGTGCGGTGCAGTGGCACGACGAGCGGCAGAAGATCGGCTACGTGGAATGGCTGCCGTTCAGCCTCGTGTTCCCGAAAGATTCGGTGCTCGGCCGCACGCTCACCCTCGAACTCGAACCGGGCAAATCGAAACGCATCGAGACGCAAATCCTGCACTACGACGGCGCTTTCTGGCAGGCGTACACCTTCGCGTGGAACGACGACCAGACCGACGCCGAACTGGTGCCGGCCGATGGGACGGAGAAGTATTTCACCGTGGCCGACAAGCGGGTGCCCGGCGGCAAGCGGGAGCAGATGTGGAGTTTCGCGTCTCGCACGCAGTGCCTGACTTGCCACACCCCGTGGGCCGAGGTAACGCTGGCGTTCAACCTGGATCAACTCAACAAGCCGGTGAACGGCAAGAACCAACTCGCGACGATGTGCGAACTCGGCATGATCGAGCGGCTGGACGGCAAGAAGAAGCCGAAGGAGCCGTTCACCGAGGCCAACACCGCAAAGCTCGGCAAGCACACCGACCCACACGACGACAAGGCGAACCTGAACGACCGGGCGCGGAGCTACCTGCACGTGAACTGCTCGCACTGCCACCGCAACGGCGGCGGCGGGTCGGTGCCGTTCGAGCTGACGAAGGGATCGGACTTGAAGCAGGTGCTCGACGTGAAGCCGACGCGGGGCGATTTCGGGCTGAAGGATGCGAGGATTGTTTCCAAGCAGCACCCATACAAGAGCACACTGCTATTCCGGATGATGAAGTTCGGCAAAGACCGGATGCCGCACATCGGGAGCGAAATCCCGGATGTTGCCGGCCTTCAACTTATGGAGCGTTGGAACAGGTCACTCTGTGACAAGCCTGTGGACAAAGACCCCCGCGAGTTAGAGAGTATCTCCGAGATGTTGACGGAACCCGAATGGGCGATGTTCCTCGCCGCTGTCACGGGAACCGAAATGCTGGGGCTGGTCAAGACAGAACGGTTCATCAACGCCGCCGCCAAGCTCCCCCCCGGCCCCGTCCGCGATCTGTTCGAGGGCTACTTCCCGCCGGCGAAAGGCGAGCGCAAGCTCGGGCCGAACCCGCGGCCGAAGGCCATCACCTCACTCACCGGCGACCCGGAGAAGGGGAAGGCGGTGTTCCTGCTCGCCGCGAACAAGTGCGTCGATTGCCACAAGCACGGCAGCACCGGCAAGGAGATCGGCCCCGACCTGACGGCCATCGGCAAGGACCGCACGAAAGACGAACTACTCGAAAGCCTGCTGCTGCCGAGCCGACGCGTCGAGGCGAAGTACCAGAGCTACATCCTGCGGGCCCACGACGGCCGGGCCGTCACCGGGGTGCTGGTGAAACGCGATGCCAAGGAAACGGTACTGCGAGACGCCACGAACAAAGAGCACTCCTTCGCCGCTGCCGACATCGACACCTTCACCCCCGCCCGCGAGTCGCTCATGCCAAGCGGCCTGCTCGGCGACCTGACCCCGCAACAGGCGGCGGACCTGTTGGAGTTCTTGATGAGATCGAAAGACAACAAATAGATGCCAACCAGTCACCGGCCGTGGAGCGGCGGCGTGTCCGGCCCCCCTCACCCCCGTCGTGGGTCGGTAACCCTTGCCGAGGGGCTGAATTGAGCCAAAGGCTGATTGGTGCAACACTTAGGGTGGCGGTGGC
>JALOQR010000098.1 GCA_025459365.1 Fimbriiglobus sp. | reverse complement strand
CTGCCACTCGTGCGACGCCTGTTCGCCCCACGCCGTCCGCACCCAGCCCGGCGCCAGGCAGTTCACCCGCACTTGCGGAGCCAGGCTGACCGCGAGGCTCCGCGTGAAGCACATCACCGCCCCTTTCACCGCCGCGAACAACTGCCCGCTGTCGCCCTCGAACCCCGTCTCGGCCTGGTCCCAGCCGATCGTCAGGATCAGCCCGCGGCCCCGCTGCTTCATCCGCGCCCCCACCGCCCGGCTGAGCCGCATCGCCGCCACCAGATCGACCGCCAGCAGTTCCTCCAGTTTCCGCTCGAACGGCCACTTGGCGGCGTCGCCGGTGAGCGTGTCGGCCCCGGCGTTGCACACCAGCACGTCAAGCCCATCGCCCCAACTACTCTCGGCCAACCGGTCGACCTCGGCCGGGTCCTTCAGATCGGCGAGCCGAGTGTCGACCGGCACGCTGTACCGCCCCAGGTGCTTCTCGAGTTCCGCCGCGCGGTCGGCACTCCGCCCATGAAGGATCACGCTCGCTCCGGCGTCGGCGAACCCCTCCGCGATCGCCCGCCCAATCCCCGATGTGCTGCCGGTGACAAGCGTGCGGAGGCCGAGGAGATCGCGCTTGCGGAGCGGCTGTTGCGGGTGGGCGAGTTGCACCGCCGCGACTTCCTGCGGCGGCAGGGCTTCGAGCAATTCCCGCACGGTGCGGTTGAACACCGGGTGAACGGCATCGTCGGCAATCTCGGCGAGCGGCCGGAGTACGAACCCGCGGGTGTGCATTCGCGGGTGCGGGATGGTCAGGTTGTCTTCATCGAGCACCAGCCCCTCGTACAGCAGGATGTCGAGATCGACGGTGCGGGGGCTGTGCATCGCCAGCCGATCGCGGCCGAGGTCGTGCTCGATGTTGAGCAGTAACCGCAGGAGGGGAAGCGGGGCGAGGTCGGTGGAGATGACGGCCGCGGCATTGAGAAACGGGTCTTGTCCCTGGTATTGGGCACCCACCGGCGCGGAGTCGAAGTATGCCGACACGTTCAGTAGCCGCACATCCGGTTCGGCCCGGAGTCGCCGCACGGCGGCGTCGAGGTTGGCCCGACGGTCGCCCAGGTTGGAGCCGAGCGCGAGGTGGACGGTAGCCATCGGTCGCCTCCAGGGGCTGTGATCTGTGAGCCGAATGGGGTGAGTGAACGAAAACACCGCCGGGGGAACCGCGGCGGTGTCGATGGATGGTTGGCGTCAAGCGCTCGGCCGGCGCCCCAAAACTCCGTTACTTCTTCTTCTTGTCGGTCGCGGCTTCCTCGCCCTCGGCTTCCTTCTTGGCCTTCTTCTTGAGGGCGATCTTCTGGACGCGGGTCTTGGGTAGGCCGAACGGGCTTTGCCCGTCCTTGAACCGGCCCTGCTCTTGCATCTTCAGGATGCGTTCAACGCGGGTGAGGACGCAGCGGTTGCGAGTGCCGCCGACCTTCCGCTTCAGGCTCTTGTCGATGGACATGACGGGTGCAGTTGGGGTGGTGGTCCGAATGTCTGGGACCACTCCGGCCCCGACAGATCGGTCATGATAACGGGTGCCGGCGGTGCGACAAGAGGGGCCGCCAGTGCGTGATCGGTTGGCCGGGGCTGTTCCGAGGTCGCCAGCGGACGGTCGTGGCCGAGAAAGAAGGGCAAAAGCGCCAAGAACTTTTCCCGACCACGTCGGCCAACCAGACACTCGGCCTGATCCAGACGCCGTTCTCCTCCGCATTTCCGTCCGGATTTTGGACGCCACTTTCCATTCTGTTCGCCCCTTCCGGAAGAGCATCATGGCCCGGATCGGCGGGCGGGTGCCGATGGTGTTGTGCTGGCAGCAACAGTTTTCGTCTACCACCATCGCGGCCGCGGTACTCGTGCCTGATCGGTGGCTGGCGCAACCTTTGTGCAATCAAGATCTTGCGGTTGGCCCCTCACCTGGCTGAATTCCGACCACGATACCCCATGCGATTCGCCCGGCGAGAGACTGTTTCCGTTCTAGGCTCGACGTGCTTATTCAGAGCGACTTTCACGGTTGGTGTTTGTCATGGCTGCCCCACCTGCACAACGCACATTCGTTGAACTGCTCCTGAAGAGTCGGTTGGTGACCGAAACGCAACTGCACGATCTTTTCCCAGATGCGGCCGATCAGCAGAACCCACAGACGCTGGCCGAGGGGTTGGTGAAGGCCGGATTGCTCACCCGCTATCAGGTGCAGATGCTTCAGGCCGGTAAGCACCGTGGGTTCTTCCTCGGGCCCTACAAGATACTCCGCCCACTTGGGCAGGGGGGGATGGGGGCGGTGTTTCTGGCCGAGCACACCGGGCTGTCTCGCAAGGTGGCGGTGAAGGTCCTTCCACCCGACAAAGCGAAGGACCAACTCACACTCGAACGGTTCCAGCGCGAGGCCCGCGCCGCCGCGGCCCTCGACCATCCGAACATCGTCCGCCTGCACGATATCTCTCAGGGGAACGGCGTTCATTTCCTGGTGATGGAGTTTGTGGACGGCACCGACCTGCAGTCGCTCATGGGGCAGACTGGCCCGCTGCACTATGCCCAGGCGGCCCAGTATGTCGCGCAGGCCGCCGCTGGCCTTCAGCACGCCCACGAGAAGGGGTTCATCCACCGCGACATCAAGCCCGGTAACCTGATGCTGACCAAGACGGGTGGAAGCATCAAAATCCTCGACATGGGGCTTGCCCGGTCGTTTACCGATGCGGCAGACAGCATCACTGCCAACCTCGCGGAGGGGGACATTGCCGGCACAATCGACTACCTGTCGCCGGAGCAGGCAATGAACCAATCACTCGACGAGCGGAGCGACATCTACAGCCTGGGGGTAACGCTGTATGCCCTGGTGGCCGGGCACCCACCGTTCAAGGGAACGACCGCTCAGAAGTTGATGCAGCACCAGTTGAAGGAACCACCGAGTGTGTCGTCCCAACTTCAGGGGCGGGTGCCGCAGGCGCTCTCGGATGTCATCCACCGGATGATGGCCAAGAAGCCCAGCGAGCGGTACCAGACGATGCTCGACGTGATCGACGCCCTCGGGCCGTGGCTGCCAGTGCCATCTTCGGGCAACATCATCATCGACCCGATGACCCAAACCTCGGCCTTGTCTGATCAAACTTGGCCGAATCGCAGGTCGAGCCGGGTCAAAGTCCCCCCGGCGGATGGCAAGGTTCGGTGGGCGTGGAAGCGGCTAGCCGTGCTGGCCGGCGGGATGGCCGCTCTGTTGCTGTTGGTCGGCGGAGCGATTGCCGCAATTGCCCTCAACGGCGGTGACGCCCCGCCAACCAAACCGAATCCCCATACTGCGTCCGGCGGCGTATCCTCGACGGTCGCTGGAGGTTCGTTCACGTTCGACGCCGGGACGGTGTCTCCCTTCCGTCGAGTCGGCCAGACGATGGAACAGAACGGCACGGCAAGCGTGTCGCTCCAATTCCCAGGGATCTCGACCGAGGTGTACGATTCGGCCGGACGGGGGAACTTCATCGCCATCGGTGAGGGGGCCGATCGAGCGCTCGGGGTGGCGGCCACCGGGGAAAAGTGCGCCGCTCAACTGGCCTTCCGTCCGCACGATTTGCCAGCCGACCCCATCGTGGATGGCAAGCAATACATCATCACACTGGAATACCGCACCGACCCCGGGGTGAACGGGTTGGCCTCCGTGCAGACGATGAACGACTGGAAGACGATTGGCGGTCTGACGCTGACCGACACCGCCGGCGAATGGAAAACGAGCACCTTCCCGATGACCCGCCCGCCCGGCCAGAAAATCCAACTGACGGTCGGCCCGAAGCAGGCGAACGCCGGGTATGTCTGGGTTCGGAAGATCTCCGTCTTCCCCGAGAACACGACTACCGAATCAAGGACGCCCCCAACCCCAGGGCCATGATCGCAGAAACGGCTCCTGCCAGCAGCGATGATCGCCAGTTGGCTGGATGTCCGCGAGAGGGACTTGGGCCACGGGATCGACTTCCCGTCGGGGATTGAAAGCTGCCCCGCCGAGCAGGGGGACTCCATCTCGCTTCGCCGTCCGCACAGTTTCCACACTTCCACCAGCCCCCCACGGAGGTCGGGTCTGCCCACGCACCGGTCAATTTCGCTGGCACTCCAGTTGCAATAGACTGGTTCTCATCGGTATTTTCGCGTCAGAAGTGCTCACAGACCCCGCTGGGTGCCTTCTCCCCGCGCAGCCGGAGCCTCCTATCGTGGCAGGTCTCGTCACCACACTTCCTGGCTTCCGCTCTCCGTTCCCGACCGAACCCGCCGGGAACGGCACTCGAACCGCTCCGAAGTTGTTCGACGGATACACCCCGCACCCGACCGCCTGGGATGAGTTGTTCGCCCCGCTCGGTGGGCCGCACCCGCATTGCCAGCCCCTCGTGGATCGCCTCGGCCAACTTCGCCTTGGGGAGTTTCAGTCGAAGCGGGCCAGCGCCGATCTGGCGTTCGTCAACCAGGGGATCACCTTTAGCGTGTACTCGGACCAGCGGGGGGTGGAGAAGATCTTCCCCTTCGACCTGATCCCTCGCCCCATTCCGGCCCACGAATGGGCCACCCTGGAGGCTGGGTTGGTGCAGCGGGTGAAGGCGCTGAACCTGTTCCTACACGATGTGTATCACGGCCAGCGGATCCTCAAGGAGGGCGTCATCCCGGCCGAACTGGTGCTCGGCAGCAAGGGGTTCCGCCCGGAGATGGTCGGGTTCACTCCGCCCGGTGGGGTGTATGTCCACATTTGTGGGACCGACCTGATTCGCGGCACCGATGGCCAGTTTGTGGTGCTGGAGGACAACGGTCGCACGCCGAGCGGGGTGAGCTACGTGCTCGAGAACCGGGCGGTGATGAAGAAAGTGTTCCCGCAGTTGTTCCAGGATATTCGCGTGAAGCGGGTGGAGGACTATCCGCGGCGGCTCCGGGAAGCACTCTCCACAGTTGCCCCGGCGGGTGGGTCGGCCCCACCCCAGGTCGTAGTGCTGTCGCCCGGCCAGTACAACTCGGCCTACTTCGAGCACAGCTTCCTCGCCCGGCACATGGGCGTTGAACTGGTGTTCGGCCAGGATTTGTTTGTCGACGCCGACGTGGTGTACCTGAAGACCACCCGTGGGCCGCAGCGGGTGGACGTCATCTACCGCCGGCTGGACGACGACTTCCTCGACCCCGAGGCGTTCCGCCCGGATAGCCTGCTCGGGGTGCCGGGGTTGTTCCAGGCGTACCGGGCCGGGAATGTCACCCTGGCCAACGCTGTCGGCACCGGCGTGTGCGATGATAAGGCGGTGTATCCATACACCGAGGACATGGTGCGTTTCTACCTGGGCGAGGAGCCAATTCTGCGGAACGTGCCGACGTACATCTGCGCCCGACCGGACGACTTGAAATACACGCTCGATCACCTGAGCGAACTGGTGGTGAAGGCGGTGAACGAGAGCGGTGGGTACGGCATGCTGATGGGGCCGTTCAGCACGGCGGCGCAGCGGGCCGAGTTCGCCGAGAAGGTGCGGACGAACCCGCGGAACTATGTCGCCCAGCCAGTGGTGACGCTCAGCACGGTGCCAACGTGGACGGACGAGGGCGTCGCCCCTCGGCACGTCGATCTGCGGCCGTACATCATCACCGGTAGCGGCACCTGGGTACTGCCCGGCGGCCTCACCCGCACGGCGCTCGTGAAGGGCAGCTTGGTGGTGAACAGCAGCCAGGGCGGCGGCAGCAAAGATACGTGGGTGCTGGAGTAGTGTGTCTTCGCCCCGGCAGCCCCTCCGGAGCGGGGTGGTTGCAAGCCCGAGTAGGCCCATGATCTCCCGCGTTGCCGAACACTGCTTCTGGCTGGCCCGCTACCTCGAACGGGCGGAGAACACCGCGCGCGTCCTGGAAGTCAACCATACCCTCCTGCTCGACTTTCAGGTGCCGATCGAGCAACAGTGGAAGCCGCTGCTCATCATCTCCGGCGTTCACGACTACCCTCACGAGCCGACCTCGGAGAACGTGCAACAACACATGACGTGGTCGGCGGATAACCCATGCAGCATCGCGAGTTCGCTCTGGTGGGCCCGCGAGAACGCCCGCATCATCCGCGAGGTCATCTCTGGTGAAATGTGGGAGCGGATGAACTACTACCACCTCTGGATGCAGAACGGCGCCGCTCGCCTTGCCTACGACACCAACCGCAACGACTTCTACGCCCAGGTGCGGCGCATTAACCAACTCCTGCACGGCATCGCCGATGCCACCATGAGCCACGATGAGGCGTGGGAGTTCTTCAAACTCGGCACCTATCTGGAACGAGCCAGCCAGACCGCCCGCATCATGGACGTCAAGTACCATACCCTCCTGCCGAAGCTCGAAGATGTGGGTAGCCCGATCGACCACGCTCACTGGGTCGCTATCCTCATGAGTTGCTCGGGGTACGAGCCGTTCCACAAACGTCCGCGGGCCGTGCCCATCGACCCCGGCACCGCGGTCGCCGAGTTCCTCATCTTCGACGACCAGTTCCCGCGCTCCATCCGCCGCTGCCTGTGGGAGTGCGAGTGGGCCGCAACCTCGGCCGCCGGAAACGCCGTCGGGCGGATACCGTCCGAGCCGGAGCGGAAAATCGCGGCGCTCATCGCCCACCTCGATGCCCGCACCATTGCGGATGTTATCCGCGAGGGGTTGCACGAGACGCTCACGCACGTCGTCGATAGCGTCCACGACATCGGCCAAAGCGTTCACACAACGTTCTTCAGCCCGCCCGCCCGCATGACGCAGGCCCAGAGCCTGGGCGGCATGACACAACATCAAGGGTAGGGGCACCCCTTGTGGGTACTCGCGTTACGAGGGCACTCACAAGGGGTGCCCCTACCAGAGGCATAGCTATGGGCATCCGCGTCGCGTTGCATCACGTCACCCGGTACACCTACGACCGGCCGGTCACGCTCCTGCCCCACGTGGTGCGGTTGCGGCCCGCCCCGCACGCTCGCACACCGATTGCCAGCTACTCGCTCCGCATCGAGCCGAACCCACACTTCCTGAACTGGCAGCAAGACCCCTACAGCAACTATGCCGCCCGGCTGGTGTTCCCCAAGCCGGCCAATCAGTTGGTCGTCACCGTCGATCTGGTGGCCGATCTGGTGCCGATCAACCCGTTCGACTTCTTCGTGGAAGAGTCGGCCGAGAAATACCCGTTCCGTTACGACGAGACGCTGACACGCGAGCTGACGCCGTACCTCGAAGCCCTCCCCGCCGGACCACGGCTGGCGACGTTGATCGGCGAGGCGAAGCGGGCCGACATCAAGATCACCGATTATCTGGTGGAACTGAACCGGATGATCCGGGAGCGAGTGGCCTACGTCATTCGCCTGGAACCGGGCGTGCAGACGCCGGAGGAAACGCTCGAACTCGGCCGCGGATCGTGCCGCGATTCCGCCTGGTTGCTCGTGCAACTCTGCCGGCACCTCGGGTTGGCGGCTCGGTTTGTGTCGGGTTACCTGATCCAACTCGTGGCGGACGAAAAGCCGATCGAAGGGCCGGAAGGTCCGTCCGCCGACTTCACCGACCTGCACGCGTGGGCCGAAGTGTACGTCCCCGGTGCCGGCTGGATCGGGCTTGATCCTACCAGTGGATTACTCGCCGCCGAGGGGCACATTCCGCTCGCCTGCACCGCCGACCCGCAGACCGCTGCCCCGGTCACCGGCGCTTTCGCCTTCACCAAACGCCACGACGACGACACCGTGGAGGAGCAGTTCGGCTTCGAGATGTCGATCACGCGGATCGGCGAAACCCCACGGGTGACCCAGCCCTACACCGAAGACCAGTGGCAGGCGATCGATGCCCTCGGCCGGAGCGTGGACCGCGACCTGCGGGAGTGGGACGTGCGGCTGACGATGGGCGGAGAGCCGACGTTCGTGAGCATCGACGACCGCGACGCCCCCGAGTGGAACACCGCCGCCCTCGGCCCACAAAAACGCAAGCAAGCCATCACGCTGCTCCAGCGACTCCGCGACCGCTTCGCTCCCGGCGCATTGCTGCACTTTGGCCAGGGAAAATGGTACCCCGGCGAGCAACTGCCACGGTGGGCCTTCGGCTGCTGGTGGCGGAAGGATGGGGAGCCGATCTGGGCCGATCCGGCACTGGTGGCGAACGAGGAGCAGGGCTACGGCTTCGGGGCCGACGATGCGGCCCGCTTCGCTCGTCGGCTGGCCGAGAAACTCGGCGTCGATCCGAGCCACGCCATCCCCGGCTATGAGGATGTGTGGTACTACATGTGGAAGGAGCGGCGGCTCCCCACCAATGTTGACCCGCTCGACAACAAACTCGACGACCCGCAGACCCGCGAGCGGTTGGCGAAGGTGTTCGAGCAACAACTCGGTCGCGTTGTCGGCACTGCCCTGCCGCTCCGCAAAGAGGCCGGTAACTGGGAGAGCGGGCCGTGGTTCTTCCGCCCCGAACACCTGTTCCTCATCCCCGGCGATAGCCCGATGGGGTTCCGATTACCGCTCGACAGCGTGCCGTGGGAACCAGCGGCAGACCGGCAGTTCCTGCACGAGCGCGACCCGTTCGCTTCGCGGCCGCCGCTGCCCACATTTCAGATGAGCGGTGGGCGTCCGCCCTCTGGGGTCAACGGCCGGCACGGGATCAAGGGGCCGACGCCCCCCGTTCCCCTGGCTGGGGTGGTCCGCACCGCGCTATGCGTCGAGCCACGGAACGGCATGCTGCATGTGTTTATGCCGCCGCAGCGGCTGGAGGCCACCGCGGCCGAACTCGACCGACCAGTACGGATCGAGGGGTACAAGCCACCGCACGATCCCCGCGTCAACCACTTCTCGATCACCCCCGACCCTGGCGTGATCGAGGCGAACATGCACCCGGCCGGCACCTGGGACGAACTCGTCCACATCACCACCACGCTGTACGAGGAGGCGAAGCAGAGCCGGCTTTGTACCGAGAAGTTCATGCTGGACGGCCGGCACACGGGTACCGGCGGGGGCAACCACGTTGTCCTCGGTGGGCCAACCCCGGCCGATAGCCCGCTATTGCGGCGCCCCGACCTGCTCAAGAGCCTGGTTGGGTTCTGGCACAACCATCCGAGCCTGTCGTACCTGTTCAGTGGGCTGTTCGTCGGGCCGACCAGCCAGCATCCGCGGATCGACGAGGCCCGTCACGACGCCCTGCGGGAACTGGAGATCGCCTTCGCCCAGGTGGGCAACGGCCAGAACCCGCCAGCGTGGCTGGTCGACCGGCTGTTCCGCAACCTGCTGGCCGACATGACCGGCAACACGCATCGCACTGAGTTCTGCATCGACAAGCTCTTCAGCCCGGACTCCGCCGATGGCCGCCGCGGGTTGTTGGAGTTGCGGTCGTTCGAGATGCCGCCGCACGCGAGCATGAGCCTGGCGCAGCAGGTGTTGCTGCGGGCGCTGGTCGCCGGGTTTTGGCGGAAGCCGTACTCCCGCAAGCTGGTGCGTTGGGGTACGAGCCTGCACGATAAGTTCATGCTGCCGCACTTCGTCGTCGAAGACTTCGCCGACGCCCTCGATGAGATCCGTCAGACGACCGGGTACCACCTCGACCCCGCGTGGTTCGCCCCACACGTCGAGTTCCGCTTCCCGGTGATGGGCACCGTCACGCAGCGCGGGGTGTGCCTCGAACTCCGCACCGCCATCGAGCCGTGGCATGTCCTCGGCGAAGAGGCAACCGCGGGCGGGACGAGCCGATACGTTGATTCGTCGGTTGAGCGGCTTCAGGTGAAGGTGCGGAACCTGACTGGCCCACGGCATGTGCTCACCTGCAACGGCCGCAAGGTGCCACTGCACCCGACCGGAACGGCAGGTGAGTTCGTCGCTGGCGTGCGATACCGGGCATGGCAGCCACCGAGTTGCCTGCACCCGACGATCGGCGTTCACTCGCCGCTGGTGTTCGATTTGCTCGACACCTGGAACGAACGGAGCATCGGTGGCTGTACGTACCACGTCTCGCACCCTGGCGGGCTGGCCCACGACAACTTCCCGGTGAACGGCCTGGCAGCCGAGAGTCGCCGCCTGGCCCGCTTCTTCGCCTTCGGCCATACCCCCGGTGAAGTGATCGTACCGCCCGACGAGGCCGACCCGGAGTTCCCGCTCACGCTCGACTTGCGGAAACCGGCCCCGTGGCGCTACCAGCCGCGGCCGGTGCCGGAGGACCACCCGAGCCGGGTGGGCCGACGGGCAGCGGGTGTGGTAGAATAACAGAGCTGGCGAGTGGGGGGCGTCAGCCCCCTGGTCCTTGCAAATCACTACCCCGCTCACGTGGGCCGCTCGCCCGGGTTGATGCCTGGCGAAGTGACCAACCCGGCGAGCGGGGGGCGTCAGCCCCCTGGTCCTGGAACCAGCCCGCTCACGCGGGCCGCTCGCCCGGAGTTGTCCGCACCCCTGATGCCCTACCGTCAACTCTTGCCCTCGGCCGACGCCCACGCTCCGCGTGTCGAACCGCGTCCGGGGTACGATGAGGCCACCGAACCCGGCGGCACCCCACGCCCGCACTGGGTGAAGCTGTTCGACTCGCTCAAACAACTCGGCCCGACGGAACTGGCCCGCCGGTGGCGCGAAGCGAAAGACCTCATCCGGGCGAATGGCGTCACCTACAACGTGTATGGCGATCCGCACGGCATCGCTCGCCCCTGGCAACTCGACCCCATCCCGCTCGTCATCACCTCTGCCGACGCTGCGATCCTCGAACGCGGCCTGGTTCAGCGAGCACGGTTGCTCGAATTACTCCTCGCCGACTTGTACGGCCCACAGCGGTTGCTGGCGGAGGGCCTGCTGCCCCCGGAACTGGTGTTCCCGAACCCCGGTTTTCTGCGGGCGATGCACGGGGTGAGCGTACCGGCGGGGCGATACTTGCACTTGTATGGGGCCAATCTCGGTCGCGGTAACGATGGCCAGTGGCGGGTGATCGGCGACCGCACCCAGGCACCATCGGGCGCCGGGTACGCGCTCGAGAATCGTATCGTCATGACTCGCACGCTGCCGGAGGCCTTCCGAGAGTGCCGGGTGCAGCGGCTGGCTCGCTTCTTCCAGAGCTTCAAGGAGACTCTTCGCGATCTGGCTCCACGGAACAAAGACAACCCCCGCATCGTGCTGCTGACCCCGGGGCCGTACAACGAGACGTACTTCGAGCATGCCTACCTCGCCCGCTACCTGGGCTACACCCTCGCAGAGGGTGGCGACCTGACCGTGCGCGACAACCGCGTGTTCCTCAAGGTGCTCGGCGGGTTGCAGCCGGTGGACGTCATCTTCCGCCGGCTGGACGACGACTTCTGCGACCCGCTCGAACTGCGGCCCGACTCGTTCCTCGGCGTGCCAGGGCTGGTGAACTGCGTACGCCGTGGCACGGTGACGGTCGCCAACGCCCTCGGCACGGGGGTCATCGAAACCCCCGCGATGCTCGCCTTCCTGCCAAAGCTCTGCCGCTCGCTGCTCGGCGAAGACCTGCTCCTCGATTCGGCTCCGACGTGGTGGTGTGGGGATCCGATCTCGTTGCGGTACGTCGTCGATCACTTCGATGAACTGGTGCTGAAGCCTGTGTTCCCCGCCTCGCGGATGGAGCCAGAGTTCCCGGCGGAGTTGCCAGCCGAACGGCGAGCCGAGTTGCTGGCGAAGCTGAAAGCCCGCCCGCGAGATTTCGTCGCTCAGGGCCGCATGGAGTTGTCGTCCACGCCGGTGATGAACGACGGGCAACTGGTTCGGCGGAAACTGGTGGTGCGGTCGTACCTGGCGGCCGACACGGGCGGCGGGTTTGCGTTTATGCCCGGCGGCATGACCCGCGTGAGCGCTACCTCCGATGCCCTGGTGGTGTCGATGCAGTGCGGTGGCGGGAGCAAGGATACCTGGGTACTGGCCGACGCGGCGGTGAGTGAGTTTAGCCTGCTCCCGGCAGGTGGGTTGCGTGTGCCGATCACTCGCAGCGGGGGCGATCTACCGAGTCGAGCGGCCGATAACCTGTTCTGGCTCGGCCGGTACGTCGAGCGGGCCGAAGGCCTGACCCGCCTGCTCCGCGGCATTGTGGTACGGATCGGGGAGCGGTCGGGCATTGGCGATAGCCCGGAGTTGCCTGCTCTGTTGTTCGCCCTGAAGACTCAAGCCGACGCACAAGCCACCGGACCAGATGCGGTCGATGACCCGTTCGCCCGTGTGCTACCGGCAGTGTTCGACCTCGAAAACCGCAACAGCCTCGCCTCGGTGGTGCGCTCGGTGCGGCATGTCGCCTCGGTGGTGCGCGACCTCATCTCGCTCGATATGTGGCGGGTGGTGACGATGCTCGGCGACTGGGCCAACGAACCCGCCGACCGCGACGGAGGTACACCCACCCCCGCCGAGGTGCTCGACGTGCTCAACCGGAACGTCATCACCCTGGTGGCGTTCGGTGGGCTGGCGGCCGAGAGCATGACCCGCGGCGAAGGTTGGCGTTTCCTCGATATGGGCCGCAAGCTGGAGCGGGCCGTTCACACCATCAACCTGCTCCGGGCGACGCTGGTCACACCCGCCCCGCAAGAAGGGCCGGTGCTCGATGCCGTGTTGGAGATCATCGACAGCCGGATGACCTACCGCCGACGGTACCTGAGTAGCCTGCGGGCAGAAGCAGTGCTCGATCTGGTGGTGGAAGACGAGACGAACCCGCGCTCGCTGGCGGCTCAGTTGGCCGACCTGGCCGACGATGTCGACCATCTGCCGCGGTCGAGCGAGTCGGGTCGGTCGCCGGAGCAGCGTTTCGCGCTGGCAGCCCTCGGATCGGTGCGATTCGCCGAACCGGAGAAACTGGCAATGGTGGACAACAGCACGCGACCCGCGCTCAAGGAACTCCTCGACCACGTTGGGAACTGGATGCCAGTGCTCTCGGATGCCATCACACAGCAGTACCTTAGCCACCTGCAAGTGTCGCGGCACCTGGCCACCCCCGAGCCCCTCCGCCGCACCGGGGCCGAGACCGTGGGAGACGGGCTGTGAAATGGACTCTGCATTGCACCGAAAGGGTGCGGAGTACATTGACCCCATGACCCGCTACGCCATCACTCACGTCACCACCTACTCGTACACCGAGCCGGTGTCGCTCTGCCAGAACGTGGCCCATCTGTTCATTCGCCCATCGGCCCACCAGCGAGCCGAGTCGTCCGAGTTGGTCATCGCTCCCGAACCGGCCTTTCTGGAAGTGCGACCCGACTATTTCGGCAACCCGACCCACTTCTTCACGATTCAGGAGCCGCACCGCGAGTTGAAGGTCACGGCCCGCCACCGCGTGACCGTGCTGCCATCCCTGCCTCCCGCCGACAACAACCCGTGGGAAGGCGTCCGCGATCGGTTGCCGCGGCACACCGCCCCGGCGTGGCTCGACGCCTACCAGTTCACCTTCGACTCGCGGTACGCGACGACCGAGCCGCGGTACGCCGCCTACGCTGCCGAGTCGTTCACCCCGAACCGACCGATCATCGACGCGGCCGCGGAACTGGTGGCCCGCATCCACCGCGAGTTCGTCTACGACCCACGGGCGACGACGGTATCGACCCCGGTGAGCGAGGTGTTCGAGAAACGCCGGGGGGTGTGCCAGGACTTCGCCCACTTCCTGCTCGCCTGTCTGC
Organism: Fimbriiglobus sp.; assembly: GCA_025459365.1. Lineage (GTDB taxonomy): Bacteria > Planctomycetota > Planctomycetia > Gemmatales > Gemmataceae > JALHQU01. Next base: position 8,998 of record JALOQR010000098.1, on the reverse strand, counting down.
GATCGCTCGGGCTGGCAGCGCGGTACGTCAGTGGGTATCTGTCCACGCTCCCCCCGCCGGGCCGGCCGCGGGTGGTCGGGGCCGATGCCACGCACGCCTGGGTGAGCCTGTTCTGCGGCGACGCTGGGTGGGTCGACTTCGACCCGACCAACGACCAAATCCCGACCGACCGGCACGTCCTGCTCGCCTGGGGGCGGGACTACGAGGATGTGTCGCCGCTCAAGGGCGTGATTCTCGGCGGCGGGCAGCACACGGTGACGGTGAGCGTCGACGTGCGGGCCGAAACTTCACCCGGGTAACCGCCGGACCGCGGCTCACCTTTGGACACGCCATGCGACCACTCGCCCTGCTCCTGCTCCTGCTCCTTCCGGCCGCCGCTGTCGCCCAGGAGGCGATCAAGCCCGACGCCCACTTCACCCGCACCGCCGAGATGGTGCCGATGCGGGACGGGGTGAAGCTGTACACCCTCGTTTTCACCCCGAAGAAGGCGGCCGGTCCGCTGCCGATCATCTTCCTCCGCACCCCCTACGGCATCGACAGCCGCCCAGCGTGGATCTTCGACAGCTACTTCCGCGAACTGGCCGACGACGGGTACATCTTCGCCTTCCAGGACATCCGTGGGCGGTTCAACTCGGGGGGCAAGTTCGTTATGACCCGGCCGGCCCGCGACCCCAAAGACCCAAAGGCGGTCGACGAGGCGTCCGACACCGCAGACACCATCGACTGGATGCTCAAGAACACTGAAAGCAACGGGCGGGTGGGCATGCTCGGGGTGAGCTACGACGGGTGGCTGACCGCCGCCGCCATGCTCGACCCGCACCCGGCGCTCAAGGCAGTGTCGCCGCAGGCGTCGCCGGCCGACATGTTCCTGGGCGACGACTTCCACCACCACGGGGCGTTCCGCCTGAGCTACGGGTTCGAGTACGTCGCCATGATGGAGACGGACAAGACGAACAGCAACTTCCGGTTCGACCGCAAGGACACGTTCGACTGGTACCTCCGGCTGGGTGCGCTCTCGAACGTGAAGGCCAGGCATTTCGGGGACCGGCTGCCGACGTGGAACGACTTCGTCGCCCACCCAAACTACGACGATTTCTGGAAGAAGCAGTCGCTCGAACCGCGGCTGACGAGGGTGACGGTGCCGACGCTGAACGTGGCGGGGTGGTTCGACCAGGAGGACTTCCGCGGGCCGCTCAAGATCTACGAAGGGTTGGAGAAGCACGACGCCGGCGGGAACAACTTCCTCGTCGTCGGCCCGTGGAACCACGGCGGATGGGGGAGCGGCCCCGGCGACAAACTCGGCAAGATCGCCTTCGATTCGGCCACCGGCAAGCACTTCCGCAAAGACGTGCAGGCCCCGTTCTTCGCCCGCCACCTGAAGGACCGCGGGCCGAAGGAGCGGCCGGAGGCCCTGATGTTCCAGACCGGCTCAAACAAGTGGGTGCCGCACGCCGCCTGGCCGCCGAAGGACGCCGCGACCCAGCGGCTGTACCTCCACGCCGGCGGCAGGATGTCGTTCGACCCGCCGGCCGCCGCCGGGCACGACGAGTACCTGTCCGACCCGGCCAACCCGGTGCCGTACCGCCCGCGGCCGGTGACGGCCACCTACCCCGGCCGCGAGTGGAAGGAGTGGATGGTGGAGGACCAGCGGTTCACCCACCACCGGCCGGACGTGCTCAGCTACGAGACCGACCCGCTGACAGACGACGTGACGCTGGCCGGGAGCATCACGGCGAAACTGTTCGCGGCGACGAGCGGCACGGACTCGGACTGGATCGTGCGGCTGATCGACGTGTTCCCCGAAGACTACCCGGACGACCCGACGCTGGCGGGCTTCCAGATGCTGGTGAGCGGGGAGCCGTTCCGCGGGCGGTTCCGCAAGGGGTTCGACAAACCGGAGCCGATCGAGGCGGGAAAGGTGGAGCCGTACACGATCGACCTCAACTGGAGCCACCACTGCTTCCGCAAGGGGCACCGCATCATGGTGCAGGTGAGCAGTAGCTGGTTCCCGCTCTACGACCGCAACCCGCAGAAGTACGTACCGAACATCTTCGAGGCGAAGGACTCGGACTTCGTGAAGGCGACGCAGCAGGTGCACCGCGGCGGGAAAACCGCGTCGTGCGTCGAGTTGCAGGTGCTGCCCAAGAAGTAGGGCGGGTGGGCGACACGCCTCCCCCACCGGGGAGAGGTCGCCGCACCCTGCGGGGCCGCGGCGATGGGTAACCAGGACCGGTTCACGGATTTCAGCAAATCTCGGCTCGCCGGCGGCGAAGTACCGGCAACGCACACGCAGGACCGTCGTCATGCCACACCGACCCGACGAACGCCACAACACCACCGCCGCCAACGTTGCGGATGTGGTGATCGGCGGCCTTCAACTCGCCTGCGAGTGTTGCGGGTGGGTGCTCGAGTGCGTGGTCGCGTTCTTCGGCTGACCCCCGTCACTCCACGTCGACCGCCAGCCACGGGTCGGCGAACTCGCCGGGACCGGCGGTCGGGCTGATCGTGAAGATGTACCGCCCCGGCTCGATCTTCTCCGGCAGTTTCAACACAACCTCATTCGTCTGCCGCTGCCGCGAGGCCGCGATCGTCCACTCCTGATCGGGCACGATCCCCCGCCCCCGCAGTTTGATCTTCACCCCGATGGGCGTCGGCTCGGCCCACACCTTCGCCCGCACCTCCGCCCCGCCTTTCGCCTTCACCAAACACGGCTCGACACTCACCGCATGCGGGTTCCAGTCCCGCCGGTGGTCGCCGCTCACGCACACCGCGTCGCACGCCTTGCCCGCCGTCTCGCCCCACGCCGCCCGCCGGCGGAAGTCTTCGGCATTGAACACATAGGGCCCGCCGTGCTCGGCCAGCACCCATTCCGGGGCGATGGCCAGCACCTTCTTCGCGCTTTCGGCGTACGCCGCCGGGGTCGAGCGGTTCAGCCCCATCCACCCCCCGCTACCGCTGTACTGCGTGTGGTGGAAGAAGTTGTCGGCGGTGAACAGGCATCGTTTGCCGTCGATGGTGCACTCGATGCCGCTGGTGAAGTGCGTCTGTCCCGGCAGATGGTGGAACTTGAATGTGAACTCCCGCCACCTCACCGACTGGCCATCCTTGAAGGTGCGGTCGAAGGCGATCGGCCGGGCATCGAGGAACGGAGCACGGAAGCGGAACGGGTCGCGGATTGGCTCGGCGACCGACTCCAGTGCCCACACCTTGCATCGGCCTTGTTCGGGCAACGGGTAGAGTCCGTCGAAGTGATCAAAGTGGGCGTGGCTGAACATCACCAACTCGACTACACCGAGTTTCTCCGCCTCGCGGAGTTTCTGAATCTGTGGCACGATGCGGCTGTCCCACGGGTCGAGCACCATGAGTGCCCCGTCGTCCTTCGACTTGAGTACGTAGGTGTTGCCGGTGATCCAGAGCGAGTCCGACACCTTCGACCACGGTTTGCTACCGTTGCTGCCGACCTGCTCCTTCGGCACCAGGAAGTCATAGGCTGGCGGGTCGCCGAGGCGGGTGGTGAACCGCTCGAACGACTTGAGGAAGGCCGCTTCGGTGATGCGGCTCGCGCTCGCCGTTGGCTCACGGTTCACCTGGGTGGCGGGTCGGGCCGGGAACACCTTCTCGAACTTCCGCCCCTCAATTGTCCGCACGCTGGCGGAGGCCGGTGTCAGCCCTTTGTCGGTCCAATGGTCCCAGTCGGTGGTGAACGGCGTCCAGAGTTTGCCCTCGCCGCTGACGGCATCTCCGACGAACGCGACCCCGTTCACCGCGAACGCCAGGTGGTCCGGGCTGTGCCCCGGCGTACCGATCACCTCGATCGTCAGCCCGTTCCACTCCACCGTCTGACCATCAGTGAGTGAGCAGTCGATGCCGTCGATGCCCGTCGGGTGGACGAAATAGCCGGTGCTGCTGTTCCGGAGCGGGATCGAGTCCTTCCAAAACTTTGCCACTTCCGTCGGGTTGAGCCACTTGGCTGCGTCCTTGCTCGCCCGCACCGGCACGCCGGCCTTGACGAACTCCTCTGCCCCGCCGACCGTATCGCGGTGGCTGTGCGTGAGCAGTACCAGTTCGACCGTGGGGTAGTCGGCGGGAGTGATCGTCTCTGGGCAGTCGAGGAGCAACCACCGGCCGCCCTTCACCACCGCGTAGCTCGCGGGCGTGCCCGGGAGTTGATGCACTTCGAATTCTGGCAAACTAAACACCACCTTCCAGGCGGGTTCGGGGTCTTCCAGATGTCGGGAGAGCACGACGAAGGCGGCCGCCAACAGGCCGACGAGAAGGACGGCGAACGTGCCGAGGATAACGCGGTTGCTCATGGCCGGATGATCGGCGGATCGGGCGTCCGGGTCAAGCGTCTTGGTCTTTACAAGCCCTACCCCGATTTCGGAAACTAGAGCTTGCCTGGGGGGATGCACGGATGCTCGACGCGTTGAATCGCCACCTCGTTCAACCGCTGATCGCGGCCAAGCGGCGGAGTCGCCACCTACGGCATTACCGCCACCTGAGCCAGACGCAGTTCGACCCGCCCGAGTTGGTGCGAGCGCGGCAGCTTTCCATGTTGCAGGTGCAACTCCGCCACGCCTTCGCCACCGTGCCGTTCTACCGCCGCTCCTGGGCTGCGGCGGGCGTCCACCCGGACGACGTCAAATCGCTCGACGATCTCCGCCACTTTCCCATCGTGACCAAAACCGATGTGCGCAAACACGCCGCCGAGATGCTCTCCGAAGCGTATCGCGGCAAAAAACTCCGCACGAAAACCACCAGCGGCAGCACTGGCGTTCCGCTCGTCATCCAGTTGGACGAACGCGGCGCTCAGTGGAAGGCCGGCTGTGTGCTCCGTGCCGACGAGTGGAGCGGGTGGCGGCTCGGCCAGCGGGTGGCGAAGGTGTGGGGCAATCCGGAATACAGGCACTTCGGCCTGAAGGGCCGGTTGAGCAACCACTTCGTCGATCGGGCCATCTACCTCGATACCATCGGCTTGACGGATGCCCGCATCCGGGAGTTCGTGGCAGCGGTGCGGCGGCACCGGCCGGGGTTGGTGTTTGGCCATGCCCACTCGCTGTACATGCTCGCGTGCGTGCTGAATAAGTCGGGCATTACCGATATCCGCCCGAACGGGTGCATTTCCACTGCGATGCCGCTGCACGACTACCAGCGGAAGGCCATCGAGCAGGCGCTCGGCGTGCCGGTGACGAACCGCTACGGCTGCGAGGAAGTCAGCCTGATCGCCTGCCAGTGCGAGCGGCACAAGGGGCTGCACGTCGCCGCCGAGAGCGTGTACGTGGAGGTGAAGGGGGAGGGACTGACGGGGCCGTTGCTCGTGACCGATCTGTCGAACTTCGCCATGCCACTCATCCGTTACCAGATCGGCGACGTGGCGACGCTCTCGGGCACGCCATGCGAGTGCGGCCGTGGGCTGCCGCTACTGGAGAAAGTGGAGGGTCGCGACGCCGATTATGTGGTCACGCCATCGGGGTCGCTCATTAGCGGGATTTCGTTGACCGAGAACTTCGCGGTGCTGATCAAGGGAGCCGCCCAGGTGCAGCTCATTCAAGAAACGCTCACACACCTCCGTGTGCGGATGGTGCGAGATCCGATCTTCGACGCCGAGAGCGAGCGGCAGGTCCGCGAACTCGTGTTGAAGACGTTCGGCCCGACCATGACCTACGACCTCGAATACCTCGACGTGATTCCGCAAGAACCGAGCGGGAAGTACCGCTTCTGCGTGTCGAAGGTATCCGCCGAGTACCTGAAGGGGCTGAGCGCGTGAACCCGACTGTGTCCGTCGTCATGGCGGCGAAGAACTACGCCCGGTTCCTGCCGCAAGCGGTGCGCTCGGTATTCGCCCAGACGTGGACCGACTGGGAACTCGTCGTCATCGATGACGGCAGTACCGACGACACCCCGCGGGCGGTGAAGCCCTTCCTGACCGACCCGCGCGTGCGCTACTTGCGATCCGACAAACTCGGCCAACCCCGGGCGAAGACCCTCGGCCTGCGGCTGAGCCGCGGCGAGTTCGTCGCCTACCTCGACGCCGACGACGCCTGGGAACCAACCAAGCTGGCCAAGCAACTGGACGTGATGCGATCGCGGCCCAAGGTGGGTGTATGCCACACCGAACGCCTGCTCATGGACGAGAGCGGTATCGTGGCCGACTCTCGGAGAGAGCCGGAACCCGGCACCGACTCTCAGGAAGAGTCGACCACCTTACCCACCCTGTTCCTTTCGAACCCCGTCTGCTTTTCGTCGGTCATGGTGCGGCGGGCGGTGTTCGATCACCTCGGCGGGTTCGACCCCGAGTTCGACCTCGCCATCGACTACGATCTGTGGTTACGAGTCGGCCGCAACTGGGAGTTCGCCAAGGTGCCCGAATCGCTCGTGCTGTACCGCACCGGGCACGGCAGCCTGTCGAAGAAACTGAGCGATCGCGTCGCCACTGCCATCAGCATCATGACTCGGCACGCTCATCGGCGCGGGTTGGCCAACGAACTGCCGGCCGGCACAGTGGCGAAGGGGTTTTCTTCGACCTGCAACACGCTGGGGTACGTCCTCCGCCCGAGCGAGCCGTTGGCGGCGCTGCGGTGGTACTCTCGTGGGCTGGCCTGGGGCGGCGAGCGGGTGCGGTCGGTGAAGGGGATGGCGGCGGCGGTGCTGCGCTGGGCGAGTGGCCGGCGTGAGAAGGGATCGGCCGAGAACGCAGTGGCGAACCTTTAGCCGGAATCGGTTTCCATGGTTCGGCACCTTTGCCACAGCGGGGGTCTGTGAAGCACATCCACCGGCCTTGTGGTCGGGGTTCGCCTATTCTGAACCCCACCCTCCCGAGGCTCCCGCCATGTCGGCCGTCTGGACGTTCAACACCGCCGGTTCACTCGTCTTCGGTCGCGGGGCCGTGGCCCAACTCGGCGACATCGCGGCCCGGCTGAAGGCGAAGCGGGTGCTGGTCGTCACCGACGAGGTGCTGGTGAAGGTCGGCATCGCCGAGCAGGCAGTCGCCCCGCTGCGGGCGGCCGGGGTGGAGGTGTCGATGTTCGCCGGGTGCAAACCCGAGCCGCCGGTGGAGGTGATCCGCGACGCGGCCGACGCCGCCCGCAAGTTCGGCCCGGACCTACTCATCGGACTCGGTGGCGGCAGCAACATGGACGCGGCGAAACTGGTCGCCGTGCTGCTCGCCCACGGCGGCGACCCGACCGACTGGGTAGGCGACAGCCGCGTGCCCGGCCCCGTGTTCCCGTTGGTGTGCGTGCCCACCACCGCTGGCACGGGGAGCGAGGTCTCCGCCGCGGCCGTGTTCACCGACACCGCCGCCAAGATGAAGGTGAGCACCCTCAGCCCGTACATCCGCCCGGCGGTGGCGGTGGTCGATCCGCAACTCACCGATGGCTGCCCGAAACAAGTGACCGCCGACAGCGGCATCGACGCCCTGACTCACGCCATCGAGGCGTACACTGCGGTCGATCAGGCCGAGTTCCTGCAACGCCCCGGCGGGCAGACGGTCTATCAGGGGAAGAACCCGCTGGCTGATCTGATGGCGAGCGAGTGCATCCAACTCGTCGGGCGGTTCCTGCGGCGGGCGGTGAACGACCTGCATGACCGCGAAGCCCGCGATGGCATGGCGCTGGCCGCCACCCTCGGCGGGCTGGCATTCAGCAACGCGGGGGTGGCACTGGTCCACGCGATGGAGTACCCGGTGGGCGGAGCGGTCCACGTGTCGCACGGGGCGGGCAACGGGCTGCTGCTGCCGTATGTGATGCGGTGGAACCGCGAGCACGACCGCGGGGCGTTCAAGGCTCTCGAAACGCTCATCACCATTGAGGGCATCGAGCGTCTTCGCGCCGACATCGGCATTCCCACCCGCCTACGGGACATCGGCGTGACGGAAGACATGCTGCCGACGTTCGCTGAGAAGGCGTTCGGCATCAAGCGGCTGATGCGGGTGAACCCCCGCGTGCCGCAATCGGCGGCGGAGATACTGGACATCTACCAGGCGGCGTTCTGATCCGCCATGTGGCCCAGGATTACGCCGACCGCTTCCGCGATGCTTGGCACCACCGCCGCCAGCCGCAGTGACTCGTCTGGGGCGACCACATCACACGCAGCACCGTAGCCGGTCCGCACCAGGATCGTCTGGCAGCCGGCCGTCGCCCCTGCTTCCAGGTCGCTCCACCGGTCGCCCACCATCCAACTGGCCGCCAGATCCAACCCGAGCGTCGCCGCGCTGCGGAGCAGCATTCCCGGCTTCGGCTTGCGGCAGTCGCTGTCGCGGCGGTACTCGCCCACGCCCTCGGTCGGGTGGAACGGGCTGTAGTCGAAGCGGTCAATGCGTGCCCCGGCTTCGGCGAGGAGTAGTTCAGAAATGCGATGATGAATCTCGACCACCCGCGACTCGGGGAAGTACCCGCGGGCCACGCCGGACTGGTTCGTCACCACCACTACGGGCCGGCCGGCGTCGTTCAACCGTCGCACCGCCGCCGCCGCACCGGGGATGAGTTGCACCCCCGCCGGGTCGGCGAGGTACTCGGCCTCGACGATCAGCACCCCGTCGCGGTCGAGGAACACGGCCGGGGTCATGGCGGGGCACCGGGGCGGGGTCAGGCGGGCGAAATGGTCGACGACCGGTGCCGACCTTCGGGAGACGGATGACGCCGTTGGGCGACAGCGCCACCGTGCCGGAGTGACCGACGAGGCGTGCGGGGCGACACCCACCCACACCCCGGAGGGAGAGGGTGTCTCGCCCTCCTCCTCACCGAGACTCCGACCGCTTGGGCGGGACCAGTGGCCCACCCTCTCCCCCGGAGGGAGAGGGTCGACGCGACCGCCGGTCGCGGCGGGGAGAGGGGGCGACGAGCCCCACCTTCCCCTCTCCCGGTCGGTCTCGCTCCGCTCGACCGCCCACCCTCTCCCTCACGGGGAGAGGGTGTCTCGCGCTCACCTCACCCCTGCCCCGAGAGCGTCGGCCCGGCGGCGAGCACCACCCTCTCCCCCGGAGGGAGAGGGTCGCCGC
>JALOQR010000003.1 GCA_025459365.1 Fimbriiglobus sp. | reverse complement strand
ACGGATACCACCCCCCCTCTCTGCCACACTGCCACCTGCCACACACATATCCCCCCCCTGACAGGGCACCCCCCGCGGTGCATTCCGGCCCGGTTTCTGATACCCTGACGGGAGCGTTACTGACTGCCCGCTGGGACTCAGGCACTCCATCGATGACCCAGTTGCTCGACCTGCTCGCCACCCACTGGCTGGCCCTGGTGCTGCTCGTCGCCGCCGGGGTGTGCGGCCTGCTTGCCGCTGTCGGCCGGCGGAACGTGCCTCTGCTCGTCACTCTCGCCGTCGGGATGGGGGCGTTTGCGCTCGGGTCGGTGTTCCTGCACGGGTGGAAGTGGAGCCTCTCCACCGGCGGGGAACGGTGGTCGCTCGGTGGCGGGGTCATGCTGGCGGCGGTCGCCATGCTGTACGCCCTCGTCATGCTGGTGCTGACTGTACGCTTCTGGAACGGCATCCTGGCTGGGTTGCTCGGCGTGGTGGCGGTGGCGGGGTTCGGCGGGTGGGTCGGCCGGCCGACGGCGGAGTTCCTGGCCGAAGCGGGCAAGAGCGTGTTCTACACGCGATTTGTCTCCCCGTGGTGGTTGCTGCTGCTGGCGCTCGCCCCGCTGGTGTACATCATCGGCCGCAAGAGCCTGTCGGGGTTGGGGCCGGTGCGGCGGTGGGTGGCCATCACCGCCCGCACGCTGGTGGTGGTGCTGATTGTCCTTGCCCTGGCCGAGCCACGGGTGCGGCGGCCAAGCGAAAACATGACGGTGCTGTTCGTGGTCGATCGCTCGGCGAGCGTGCCCCGAGAGCGGGAGAAGACGCTCAGCGGCGATGCCATCGACCGTCGCTGGGGGCGGATTCAGGAGTTGATCGAGGGGAGCACGTCGGCCCGGTATGGCGTGAACCGCAGCGACCAGTTCGGCGTGATGATGTTCGCCAAGCGGCCGAAGCTCGCCTTCCCGCCGACGCCGGTTCTCGCCCTCAAGAACCGCATCGACGAAGCCGGCGTCATTCTGGACGAGAACTACACCGACATCGGAGCGGCCCTCAAGCTGGCGCTGGCGTCGTTTCCTGAGGGGAGCGGCAAGCGAGTGGTCCTGGTGTCGGACGGCAACCAGAACCTGGGGAACGCCGAGGAGCAGGCCGAGCTAGCCCGCAAAAACGGCGTGGTGATCGACTCCATCGCCCTCGCCCCGAACGGTAAGAACGAGTCGGATGTGCTCGTTCAGGCCGTCGAGGCTCCGCCGGTCGCGGCCACGGGTTCGCGGTTGCCGATCCGTGTGTATGTCCGCAACGCCAGCCCGAACCGCGATGTGACTGGCACCCTGGAGTTGATCCGCATCGGCGGACAACAGGAGGCCGACCAGCCAACCGACCGCGAGGTGCCCATCGACATCGACGACGGCCCCGAGGTGCTGAACCTGAAGGAGAAGCCGGCACGGGTGCGGCTGAAGCCGGGGCTGAACGTGTTCAAGTTCCGCGACCGTGAGCAGGCCCGGGCCGACGCCTCATACACCTACCGGGCGAAGTTCGTGCCCGACGAGGGGCAATCGGCCGGCGACCGTATCGCCAACAATACAGCCGACGCGGCGGTGGTCGCCCGTGGTACCCGCCGGGTGCTCTTCCTCACCCAGGCCAAGGCCGACGAGGTGGCGAAGCACACCTTCCTCCTCGAACAACTGCGGAAGGCGAAGATCCAGTTCCTGATCCAGCCGGCCGAGCGGCTGCCGAAGAACAAGACCGACCTCGGCGTGTACCTGAGCAACTTCGACTGCGTCATCCTGGCCAACGTACCCTACGACGACTTCACCGAGGACCAGGCCGAGGTGATCCGCACTCAGGTGTACGACCAGGGGTGCGGGCTGGTGATGCTCGGCGGGCCGGACAGCTACGGCCCCGGTGGGTATCAGCAAACGCCCATTGAGGCGGCCCTGCCGGTCGAGTGCGAGATCAAGGCGAAGAAGGCGCTGGGCAAGGGCGGGCTGGTGCTCATCATGCACGCCTCCGAGATGGCCGACGGGAACAAGTGGCAGAAGGAGATGGCCAAGCTGGCCATCCAGCGGCTGAACCCGGCCGACATGGTGGGTGTGGTCGACTGGCAGTTCGTCGGCGGGCAGGTGAACTGGATCATCCCGTTCGAGGTGATCGGCGACCGCAAGCCGGAGCTGTACGCCAAGATCGACAAGATGAGCCCCGGCGACATGCCTGACTTCGACCCCTTCCTGGAAGCCGCTGCCGACACCCTCACCGACCCCAAGCACAACCTGTCGGTCAAGCACTGCATCCTCATCTCGGATGGCGACCCGATGTTTGCCGCCGCCGGCCAGGCGGCCCTCAAGAAGATGTCCGACAACGGGGCTACCTGCACGACCATCGGGGTGGCCACCCACGGCGCCCCCGAAGACCAGAAAATGCGGCAGATCGCCGAGAGCACCAAGGACGCCAACGGTAACCCCGGCAACTTCCACAAGCCCAAAACAGGCAAAGACCTGCCAGCCATCTACATCAAGGAGACGCGCAAGATCTCCCAGAGCTTCATTTTCGATCGCGAGTTCCGCCCCGACCTCCGCTTCCGCGGCGCCCCAACCGACGGGCTGGCCGACAACCTCCCCAGCCTGTTCGGGTTCGTCCGCACCACCAACAAACAGTCCCCCACCCAGACCATGTGGATCGAGGGGCCGAAGGACAAGCAGGCCCCCGAGCAGGAGTTCCCCATCCTCGCCACCTGGCGGTACGGCCTCGGCAAGGCGGTGGCGTTCACCTCCGACGCCCGCAACGACGCCAAGGGCTGGGGCCGCAACTGGGCGGCCGACGGCATCGCTCAGAAGTTCTGGGAGAACGTGGTCAACTGGGCCATGCGGGAGGCCGAGAGCGGTGAACTGGCCGTCTCGACCCGGTACGTCGACGGTAAGGTGAAAGTGACCGTCACCGCCGAGAACCAGGCGAAGGACAAGAACGGCAAGCCGCTGCCGCTCGCCGGCCTGACGCTCCGCGGCGGGGTCTCGACCCCGAACAAGCCCGGCCCCGGCGACAAGACCCCCGGCGTGGTGTTCAAGCCGAACAAGAACGGGTTCTACGAGGCCGAGTTCGACGCCACCGAGGCCGGGGCGTACTTCCTGAACGTGCAGGCCGAGGTGGACGAACTGGACGAGAACGGCCGGCCGATCCTGGTGCCCCAGACGGACAAGGAAGGTAAGCCCCTGCTCGACAAGAACGGCCAGCCGGTGATGGTGCCGAAGCGGCGGGCATTCGGGGCGCGAGCGGGCGTGACGGTGCCGTACTCGCCCGAGTACATCGATCTGGAGTCGAACACCGCCCTGATGAAGAAACTGGCCGAGGCGACCGGCGGACAGTACTTCGACGAACCGAACGACCCCTCGGCGCTGGTGAAAGCGCACGACTTCTACCGCCCCGGCCCGGAAGTGGTGCGGTCGGTGCTGCCGTTCTGGTTCTGGCTGGTGTTCGCCGCTGGCCTGCTCCTTTTCCTCGACGTCGGCGTGCGGCGAATCTCGCTGGAGTTCAAGGAGGTACGCAGCGGGGCACGGCGGCTCTGGGCGAAGCTGCGGCGGGGTGAAGACCTTCCGCCGGACGAAGACGGGGTGCTCTCGCGGCTGGGCCAGCGCAAGCAAGCGACGGCGGCGGCCATCGCCAAGCGGGCGGCTCGCAAGTTCGAGGCGGCCGACGACCTACCAGCCGACGCCGCCCCCGCCGGTGCCGACGACTACGCGGCCGACGTGGGCAAGAAGGGCGGGGCACTCCCGCCGCCTCCGCCACCCCGCGGTAGCACCAAGACGGAGGAAGAAGACGACGACTTCATGAGCCGGATGAAGAAGGCGAAGAAACGCGGGCAGCAGAAGCAGGACGGCGAGTGATGGTGGGATGTTCGCCTGGATGGGACAATTCCGAGGTTATTGTGAGGGAGTGGTGAGAAGTTCGGCTCTCGCCGAGTATGATTTTTGGTGTCGGCCGCCCCGATCGGGGCACTGACATCTCATTCATCCTCGGAGATCTTGACATGCTCCATTCGCCGCGACGAACTGGCTTCACGTTGATCGAACTCCTGGTCGTCATCGCCATCATTGCCATTCTGATCGGGCTTCTGTTGCCCGCTGTGCAGAAGGTGCGGGAAGCCGCGGCCCGCATGAGGTGCCAGAACAACTTGAAGCAGATTGGCCTCGCCGCCCACAACTACGAGTCGGCGCTCGGCTTCTTCCCGAACGGCGGCACGAATCCGGCCCAGGCGTCGCCGCTGGTGCAGATGCTTCCGTACAGCGAGCAGTTGAACAAGTTCAACCAGTTCGACTTCAACTCCAACGTGAACACCTCGGCCACCAACGCGAACGCCCGCGGGCTGGATATCCCCATTCTGCTCTGCCCCTCCGATCCGAGTAGCGGCCAGTTCATGGTCACAACCTCAATGGGTTCGCAGGTGGTCGGCCGGACCAACTACCAGGCCAACCTCGGGGCGAACGGGTGGTGGCGAAACAACAACCCGGCCACTGCCGGGATGTTCTCGTTCAACTCGCTCACCAACACGCCCGGGGTGCGGTTCACCGACGTGACCGACGGAACCTCGAACACCGCCCTGTATGCCGAGATCCTTCGCGGTAACCAGGACGGGGTGGCCGATCCGCTGTCGGTCCACCGCGTACCGTTCGCCACCTGGGACGCGGCCCAGGCGGTCAACGATGTGTCGCCCAACATCTGCTCGACGACGACCACCACCTTCCTCGACTACACCGGCCTGCAATACTACCGGGCGTTTATGGTCACCGCCTGGTACACCCACACCAGCCTCCCCAACACGACGGGCCGCGACTGCATCCGCGACATCGGGTTCGACCGCGGGCACATTGCGTCTCGAAGTCGTCACACCGGTGGGGTGAATGTGTGTCGGGTGGATGGATCGGTGCAGTTCGTGCGTCAGGCGATCACCATCCAGCAGTGGCAGGCCTTCGGCACCCGCGCCGGTGGCGAAGTGCTGGGCGTGGACTGATCAGCGGCTTCCACTTTCGCCGCCGCGTCACTCCGGCGCGGCGGTTTCCTTTTCGCACACTCCGGTTCACCCCATGTCTCGCACCCTGTTCATGTTCGTTACGCTTGCACTCCCTCTCGGCCTGATCGGCTGCGGCGGTTCCTCCGATGGTCCGTCGGTCGAGGTGTCTCTTGAATCCGACCTTCAAGACCTGGGCGGGATCTACGACCTGCACACCAAACAGATGAAACGCCCACCGGCCAAGTTCGACGACCTCTCGGCCGTCTCCGCCAACCCACCTGTTTCGGCCACCGACGGCCGCCTCAAGGTGTTCTGGGGCACATCGCTATCGGCCTCTGGCACTGCCATCCTAGCGCACGAGGCCACGGCCACCGAAAAGGGCGGCTGGGTGTTGCTGACCGACGGCAAAACCGTGAAGAAGATGACCGCCGAGGAGTTCGCCGCCACGGCGAAGGCCAAGAAGTGAGACACTCGGCGACCCGTCGGATGGGTCGCCGAGCCTGTGGCACCTACTTCGCCATTTCCATCATCCGCGTCTCGCGGATGACCGTCACCTTGATCTCACCGGGGTAGTCGAGTTGCTGCTCGATCGCGCGGGCGATATCCCGGCACACTCGCAGGGCATCGGCGTCGGTCGTTCGGTGGGCATTGGCGATCACCCGTAGCTCGCGGCCGGCCTGAATCGCAAAGGCATTCTCCACCTCGGGAAACCCGCACGCTACCGCCTCCAGTGCCTCCATGCGCTTGACGTACTTTTCCAGCGTTTCGCGGCGGGCACCCGGTCGGCTGGCACTGATGGCATCGGCCGCCGCCACCAGCACCGTGTAGATGTGATCGACGGTGATGTCGTCGTGGTGCCCGACGATGGCATGCAGCACGTCGGGGTTCGTCTCGCCATACCGCTTGGCCAACTCGGCCCCCACCTTCGGGTGCCCCCCTTCCATCTCGTGGTCGGCCGCCTTGCCTACGTCGTGCAGCAACCCGCAGCGACGGGCCAGCCCGGCGTTCAGCCCCAGTTCGGAGGCCATCATTCCGCACAGGTGGCTCACTTCAATACTGTGCCGCAGTACGTTTTGGCTGTACGACGTGCGGAACTGGAGCCGCCCGAGGAGTTGAAGAATCTTTTCGTGGGGGAGCGGGATATCGACCTCGTGGCAGGCTTTCCGGCCGATATCGAGGATGGTGGCGTCCATCTCCTTTTGCGTCTCGGCCACCACTTCCTCAATGCGCGTCGGGTGGATGCGGCCGTCCTGGATCAGCTTGGCGAGGCTGATGCGAGCCACCTCACGTCGGACGTTATCGAACGCCGACACCACCACCACGCCGGGGGTGTCGTCCACGATCACGTCGACTCCGGTGGCCTTCTCGAACGTTCGGATGTTCCGCCCTTCTCGCCCGATAATCCGCCCTTTCATGTCGTCTGAAGGGATATCGACGGTACTGACCGTGGCATCGGCGGTGTGCGAAGCCGCATAGCGCTGGACGGCGGTGGCCAGAATCTCGCGGGCCTTCCCCTCGGCTTGCTGGCTGTATTGCTCGGTCGCGCGGCGGATGCGGGCCGCTACCTCTTCCGATAAGTCCCGTTCCAGACGTTCGAGCAACATCCGCTCGGCATCGGCCCGGTTCAGGCCCGTGATGGTGTGGAGGGCGTTAATCTGTTTTTCCAAGACCGCGTCGAGATCTTTCGCCTTCTTCTCCAGGGCTTCCCGTTGCTCGCTGGCCTTCTTCTGGGCCGCGTCGAGTTGGCTCTTTTTCTCCGCGAGCGCTTTCTGCTCGGCGGCCATCGTGTCCTCGCGCTTTTCCAGTTTTCGCTCCAACTCCCGTAGCTCGGTTCGCGTCTTCTCGAGTTCGCGGTTCACCTCCTCGCGTCGCCGCAGGCTCTCGTCTTTCGCCTTCAACTCGCCCTCTTTCACCAGTCGTTCGGCGTCGCGGCGGGCCTGTTCGACCAGTCGTTCGGCGTCGCGTTTGCCGATGTCCACGAGTCGTTCGGCGTCGCGGCGGGCCTGTTCGACGAGCCGATCCGCATCTTTCTGAGCCTGCTCGGCGACCTTCTCGGCACTGGCAACGGCTTGCTTCATCACCGTTGAATCAACGGTGGCCGAGTTGGGGGAGAGGAGGGAGGCGGGGACGGCGGGGCGGTTCTTGAGCACCTTCAGGATGAGGAACAGGCCGATCCCTGTCATGCCGAGGAGCGCAAGTAGCAGCGCTCCGAGAACGTAGATGTACGGCTCCACTTCGGGCTACTCCTGCCGGAGGCCCGTTGTCCGAGGGGGGAGAGCAGGGGGATGCTGTTGCTGGGGGCTACGACCCCGGCCACAGTTCTGAAATCTCCGGGTGGCGGGCGGGTGGGCCGCCGGCGCACGGGTTATCCGCCGAGGCGGGTCGGGTCAACGGGTCGGCTGTATGTGATGGCGATAGGGGTCGGCCGGTCCACGGCCGCCGCCGCGGGTTCGCCGCTTGCCCCACGGCGGAGGTGTTAATCCCGAACATCCGGCTCGGGCGATGTTTGCATTATGCGGACGACCGCTGGGAGGTGCAACGGGAAAGAAAGAGCCAGGGTGCGGAGTTTCGGGTTTGGGGTTCCGAAAATGGTGCGATGTCTGGCTCGCCGGGGGTGCGTCCGGCGAGCGTAGCGGCGCTCAGATCGCTGCGGGTGTTCGTCGGAGGAACGTTTCCAGCGTCGTGCCAGTGCTGACTGCGATCAAATACGTGACCCCGTTTCGCTCGATTGTCCGGTGGGTGAACTCGCTCCCGGTGACGTCCCCCCATCGGCCGGTTGGTAGCCGCACTGCTCCCGAATGGAGCACGTACACCCGGCACTGCCCACGATCATGGCGGAACACGACACAGGGCAGTTCGGCCGACCCCAGCGGGCCAGTGCCGTGGAAGTCGTGGTAACCGAACTCGAACGGCTCCGGCAGATCTGGCGGCAACCCTTGGGCCGTCAGCCATTCACCGACAGCCTGTTGCCTGGCCATCCGTTCGTTTTCGAGCCACTGTGTGGTCCGGTCGGCATCGAGTTCTGGGCGGGCGAAGTAAGACCATGCTCCGAAACCAGTGCCGAGGGCCAGGCACGCGGCCAACCCCGCAGCCACCCAACCGGCCCGCCTCTTCCAGGCGGCGGCGCGGGCGGAATCGGCCTGGGCGTAAAGTCGGTCCCGCAATCCTGAGGGCACTGGCACGGCGATCATGGCCTTACGGATAGCGGCATCGGTGGCGGCGAGGCTGGCACAGGTCGGGCAGGATCGCGTGTGGGCGTCGAGCGCAGCCCGGTCGTCGGGAGCGAGTTCGCCCGGTGGGACGGCGAGTAGTAATTGAGAAAGGTTGCAGGTCATGTCATTCGCCCTCCGGGGGGCGTTGGCTGTTGGCGGTGGGGTGGAGAGGGGAGAGCTTGACCCGAAGGTAAGCCTTCGCCCGTGCCAGCCGCGACATCACCGTTCCGATCGGCAGTTCCATCTGATCGGCGATGTCCCGATAAATAAAATCTTCGAAGTAAAACAAGATGAGTGGCGTGCGGAACGTCTCATCCAGTTCAGCCAGCGCCGCCTGCAACTCCTGCGGGTCGATCTCAAACCCATCGGCCGGCAGAGTGGCGGTCGGCTCGCCCACGGCGTCGAGTGGTACCACCCGTGCCCGCCGATCGTCCCGCTTTCGGTGCAGGTATTCGTTCCGCAAGATGCGGAACAGCCAGGGTTTAGCTCGATCGGCGTCCCGGAGTTGGGGAAGTCGAGTGAGGGCCTTGCCGAAGGTTTCCTGGGTCAGATCTTCGGCATCGGCGGCCGACCCTGACAGGCGTACAGCGTAACGGAACAGGGATTCGTAGTGCGAGTCGATCAGATCCCGCACACTCGGCGTGCCCATGCCGCACTGCCTCCCCTGGGAAGTCTAGAGCCAACTCCGGGCGAATTATTCCCGGCCACCCCCGCACAATAGGGGGTGAGTCACGGATAAGGATTCGTCCGGCCGGAATCCGGAATTTCCGGGAATAAATCGTGGTCGGTGGGATCATGTGGGGTGAAGACGCAGGTGCGGCCGGTCTTTCTGAGTGCAACCGGCCGGGTTTGTCGTCCTCGACCACCTCCGCGGGGTATCACAACCCCGCGGAACTATTCACACGGTATGGCCCGCACGCCGGGCACCGCAGGAGATCACGATGAAGAAGCTGCTCACCCTCGCCGTCGTCGCCGCCCTCGTCACCTTCGCCGTCGGCTGCGGCGAAACCAAGCCGAGCGGCGGCGCTGCCAAGCCGAGCACCGCTGCCACCACCGCCCCGACCACCAAGTAACTTGGTGTCTGCCGAGCCACGAGCCGACCGGGTTGCCCGGTCGGCTCGTATGCTTTTCCGGGGGCTGTTCCCCCTCGGGGTATGATCTATGCGTCGATTGATCGGGCTGGTTCTGGTGGCCGTGATCACGCTGGGACTGGTCGCCGGATGCGGTGGTGGCGGCACTCCTGCCAAACACTCCGACGCCGACCGGCCCAAGTGAGGTGACGACGGATGAGCAAACAGCCCGCCAAGAAGAAGAACGAAAAGACCACCGAGCCGGCCGTTGAGGTGGTCTGTCGGAATCGCCGTGCGACCCACGAATATGCCATTCACGACACCCTCGAGTGCGGGCTGGTGCTCGTCGGCACCGAGGTGAAGTCGCTCCGCGACGGCCACGCCATGCTCGATGATGCCTACGCCAAGGTCGAGAACGACGAACTCTGGCTCATCGGTTGCGAGATTCCGGAATACACCGCCGGCAACCGCATGAACCACAAGCCGAAGCGGACCCGCAAACTACTCGCTCACAAGCGAGAGATTGGCAAGCTCGTCGGCAAGGCGAGCCAGCAGGGCTTCACCCTGGTGCCGCTGCGGCTGTACTTCAAGGGCGGGCGGGCGAAGGTGGAGATCGCTGTCGCGAAAGGGAAGCAGGCCCACGACAAGCGGCAGACGCTCAAGACGAAAGAGGCCAAGCGCGAGATGGACCGGGCGGCGTCCAATGCCAAGCGACGGAAGGGGTGAAGTGGGTCCGGCGATCCGAGCCGGACCCCGTGAGGGTTCGGTTGGGTTGACTTTTCAACCGGGTCCTCACGGACCACGGCTCGCGCTGATCCAACTCACTTCTTCACCTTCTGCTGGTACACCCACCCCTTCGTCTTCACCTCGGCGTAGTGGCCGATGACCGCCCCCCAGTGGGCGAGCGAGTCCTGCCATGTCTTCACCTGCCCGCCGATGATCAGCCCGCTCATCTCGTCCAGGCTGCCTTCGCCCAGCTTGATCCGCTTCGGCGGGCTGTTCGGGTTCCGCGGGTTGTCCGCCGAGTTGTCCCAGGTGAACTCGGCGACGATCTTCGTCCCCTTCGGCAGGCTGAGCGGCTTGGCGTACACGTAGGTGTCCTGCCAGTTGAAGTCCCAGTCCGAGATGCGGAGAAGGTCCTTCGTTTTGCCGTCGGGTAGTTCGGCCGTCACGTTCACCGTTTTGCCGACGCAGTGCATGTGCGGCCAAATGCTCTCCACCTCCATGTCGGCCGGCAGGGTGAACACGTCCTTCGCCTTGAACGCCTTTTCCCCCGCTGGGATGTCGATCTCGTCCGACGCCATGGCCACCACTACCGAGTTGTTGGTCGGCGGCTTGTCGCTCAGGTACAGGCCGATCTCGGTCTGGTCCTTCTCCTCCTTCCCGCTCGGGTGGTAGTGCATTTGCAGCACGAAGTCGGTGCCCGGCTTGATGGTGATGGCGCTCCCCTCCTTCATCCGCCGGGGCGTCTGGCCGGGGACGTACCCCGGCGTGAACCCAGCCGGGATGAACCCGACGTCCAGCCCCGGATACCCCGGCCCGGCGTGCTTGGCGTCCATCTTCCGCGCCCCGCCGCTGGTGTCGAGGATGCCGACCGCGTGGTGGGCCACCTTCGGGTTGCCCGGCCGGCACTCCACCCCGACGACGTAGATTTCCTTCTTGATGTCGAGGGGGAAGACGAAGTGCTGGTAGATGTCCCGCCCCTCCGCGGGCACGGTGAACGGCTCGGCCATCTTCAGCACGATGTCGGGCTTGCCGAGCTGCCAGCCGTCTTTGAACTTCGGCACCGGCGGGCCGTCCTTCGGGTCGCCTTCGGGTGCTCCGGCGGCGGCCCAGTCTTTCAGGGTGTTGAGCTGCTTGTCGGTCAGGATGCGGGCGTCGCGGAAGTCGATGTGCCCGGCATCCGGCTTCCACGGCGGCATCACTTTGTCGGCGGTCACGCGGGCGATCTGCTTGGCCCGCTTCTTGGCGTCGTCGTACTTGAGGAGCGGGAACGGCCCGATCTGGCCGTCGCGGTGGCAGGTGGCGCACTGCGAGAACAGGATCGGGGCGACGTCCTTGTGAAACGTGGGCGGGTCGGCGGCGACGGCGACCGACGACAGCAGCAGGAGGGCGACGAGCGTGCGGCTCACGGCGAGTTCCCCCAACGAGATGGTTGACGGGAGTACCCTGGCGGGGCGAGGGAGGTTTCAGCCGGCCGCCAACACCTCCGGCAGCGCGTCGCTCAGCACGTCGATCTCGGCCTCGGTGGTGTAGAAGTGGTGGCTCACCCGGAGCAGTAGCCGGTCCGGGCGGTCGACGATTGGGATTTCGATCCGCCGATCCCACAGCGCCGCCCGCAGTTTCCCCGCGTTCACGCCACCCGGCAGTTCGAACGCCGTCATCGCCCCGTGCATCCCCGGCACCGCCGGGGTTGCCAGATTCAACCCGTGCCGCTCGCCGATCACTCGCCGGGTGTACTCCGCCAACTCCGCCATCCGCACGCGGATGGCATCCCAACCCAACTCCGCTTGGAAGTCGATCGCGGCTGGCACACTCAGCCACGGGCAGACGTCGCGTGTGCCGTCGAACTCCAGAAAGCGGGTGCGAGGGGTACTCCCGAAATCGTCTCGTTGATCGGGGCGGTCGGTGAGGTTCGGTGTTCCTGGTCGGTAGCGATCGGGGTGATACCCCCAACTCACGAACGGCGGTTCGAGTCTTTCGCCCATCCCCGGATGCCAGACCAGAAACCCGCACCCGATCGGCGCGAGGAGCCACTTGTGCAGGTTGCCGGCGTAGAAGTCGGCCCCGACATCGGTGATGTTCAGGGGCAGCATCGCCGGGGCGTGGGCACCGTCCACCACACTGAGCACGCCCCGCTGGCGGGCCGCGGCACACAACTCCTTCGCCGGCAGTACAAGGCCGGTCGGTGAGAGGACGTGGCTGAAGAAAAACACTTTGGTATTCGGGCTGAACGCGGCTTCGGCGGCGGCGACGATCGCGGCCGGGTCGGTCGCCATCGTTGGTAGTCGGAAGGTGCGGATCGTCAGGCCGCACGCCTTCGCGGCTCGCTCCCATGTCCACTCCATCGCTCCGTATTCGTGGTCGGTCATCAGGATCTCGCCACCGGTGCCGACGAGGCGATCGAGCGAACCGGCCACGATGTTGATTGCCACCGACACGTTCGTTGTGAACACCAGGCGGTGGGGGTTGGTGCCGAGGAACTCGGCGGTGCGGTGGCGGCTCTCCCACAGTAGCGGTGGCACCCGGCGGATGAAGAAGTCGGTCGGCCCGGCGGCGAGTTGTCGGCGTAGCTCGGTCACGTGGTCGAACACCGGCGCCGGGGTCGGCCCGAACGATCCGGTGTTGAGCATGGTGACGGTCGGGTCGAGCGGCACGAGTCGGCGGACGGCGGACCAGTCGGGCATGGGGACCTCGGTGACGCTTCGCCCCTTGCAGGCGGGGGCCGGGTTAACTTATCTTGATCGTCGCTGCGGGCGCCGTTTCCCGCCCCGTGTTCAGTCGAGGTCGCCGATGGCTCGGTCCGCCGACGTGCCGTACCCACCCAGCCCGGACGACGTACCCGAGGGCTACACCGACTACTCCCCCGAGTACCGCTCCAAGCAGAACTGGCTGTTGGTGTGGGTGTATGTGGTGTTCATGGTGTATCTGGCGATGGTGTTCGCTTCGGGCACGGCAGTCGTGTGGTTTACCGCTGCTGGCATCAAGGGCTGGTTCTGTTGCGCGGGGTTCCCGTTGGCCCTGCTCAGCCTGGGTGTGTTCGTTTACCTGGTGAGCGGATTCTTCGCCAAGACGGAGGTGGAGAAGCAAGAATTGATGATCGAAGTGACGGAGGACGACCACCCGAAGTTGTTCGCCTTCATCCAGCGGTTGAGCAGCGAACTGGGTGTGGACGAACCGTACAAGGTTCACGTGTTCCCGGAGGCGAATGCGGCCGCCCTCACCCCGCTCGGGCTGGTGAACTTGTTCGCGAAGCCGAAGCGGGAGTTGCGGGTCGGCATTGGGCTGATCAACCTGCTGACCTTGAGCGAGTTCAAGGCGGTACTAGCCCACGAACTGGGGCACTTCGCCCAACACGGCGGAGCGAGTGTGTACACCAATCGGGCAGCGGTGATCCTCGGGAATATGATCCGCGGGCACGGTACCATCGACCGATTCGCCGAGCGGCTGAAACGAAACGGCAACCTCTTCGGCATACTGCTGTACGCGTTCGTCTGGGTCATCCGCTTCCCGCTGTGGCTCACCGCCAAGTTCTACGGCGATCTCCAGCACAAACTGGCCCGCGAGGCGGAGTTTCACGCCGACCGGGTGGCCGCGGCCATGGCCGGAAGCAACGCCATCGTCCACGGCCTGTTCCGCGCCCGCGTGGCCGACGAGACATTCAGCCATGCCCTCTCCGACCTGACGAAAGCCGCCGATCACAAGCTGTTCACCGCCGACCTCTTCTATCACCAGCACGCCGCTGGCGACATCTTGCGGCGGCAGAAAAAAGACCCGGAGTACGGCAAGCCCCCAAAACTCGACACGCCGCACCACGGCAAGCGCGTGCAGGTGTTCGACGAGGACGCCGAGGAGGACCACCCGGAAGACGACTACCACCCGCCAATGCATGAGCGGGAGGAACATGTGAAAAGCCCGTTCGTACCGGCCGACGACGACAACCGTAGCGCCTGGATTCTGTTCGACAACCCAGTCGAGTTACGGGAACGGCTCACGTACAAGATGTACCGGGCGATCGGGCTGATCAAGAAAGGTACCCCGCTCGACGACCCGAAAGTGGTGCAGAAGTTCATCGACGACGAACACCACGAAACCACCTACGACGAGCGATATCAGGGAGCCTACGATAGCGGGCGGTACCTGCGACCGGGCGACCTCGACGACCTCGACGAGTTGATCCGCAAGGAACCGTGGGAGGACGCCCGGCTGGCGAACGTGTACGAGAAACTGTACGGCGGCCTCCAGGACAAGGTGGATGAGTTGAAGGACGTGAACGACGAACTGCGCCGCCTCCGCAAGAACAACGACGGCGAACTGACGAAGAAAATGAAGCGGAAGATCAAGGACCTGGAGCGGGACCGCGAAGACCTCTATGACTGGTTCGGGACATTCGACCGGCGGGTGTACCTCGTGTTCGTGCAGATGAGCTACCGGGTGGACCACGACGCCTACTATGAGTTGACCAACCGCTACCGCTTCCACATGGCGGTACAGGGCATCTGCAAGACGGCCGAGGGGCACTTCAACGAGGCCGAGATGTACCTCGCGATCTACAACGCCATGCAGAGTGGCAACGCCCCGCAACAGGTGATTGCCGCCCACACCACCGAAACATTACACGTGTTCCGCGAGGCCCGAAAGGGGCTGAAAGTGCTGCTCCGCGAAGCCCGCGAGATCAACATGCCGGCGATGAAGAACTTCGAGGAAGGAGAGCGCTTGGCCGAGTTCCTGCTCGACGAAGACTTGATTCGCGAGGCTGGCGAGAGCGGGGTGAGCGGTAAGTGGATTGATAAACTCTTTCGCCAGCTCTCAGAGGTGGCCCGCAAGTCGTCGCGTCTGCACTTCAAGAGCCTCGGGCAAATCCTGACGCTTCAGGACGACATTGCTGCCCGCTTCTTGATCACGAAGGGGTTCAAACAGGCCAAACCGACTGCGTGAAGTGTTCTGGTCAATGCGGGAAATGGCAAGCCGGGGTCCGCTCTCAACGACAGTGGATCGAACTCCCTCGGCCACCGAGAGCGGGCCAACCTACTTCAACTCCGCCTGGGCCTTCATGGCGGCGTTGATCACCTTCAACTCCCAGTCGGGGTCGTCGCGGTGGTAGGGAAACACCACCCCGCGGCTGCTGTTCACGATCGCCCCACCGCCGGATGGCCAGTACGCCGCCTTCACGTCCGCCGCCGTTCCGCCCTGGGCGCCGTACCCCGGCACCAGGAACCAAACGTCCGGAACCGCCGCCCGCAGTTCCTTCAACTCGGCCGGGTTGGTCGCCCCGATCACCGCTCCCACGTCGCCGTAGGCGTGGTTCCACTCGCCGACCGCCTCGGCCACGTGGCGGTACAGTGGCTTCCCCTCGCACTGGAGGTTCTGGAACAACCTACTGCCCGGGTTGCTCGTCCGCACCAGGGCGAACACCCCGCGGGCTGGCGTGGCTTTCCGCCCAACCGCCAGGAACGGCTCGACCGCGTCATACCCCATGTACGGGTTGACCGTCACCGCGTCGGCGTCCCAGGTCGGGCCGAAGGCGGCCTCGGCGTAGGCGGTCGCGGTGCTGGCGATGTCGCCTCGCTTGCCGTCGAGGATGGTGACGAACCCCTTCTCGCGGGCCAGCTTGAGTACCGTGTCCATCGCCTCGAACCCGCCCCCGCCGAGCAGTTCAAAGAACGCCGCCTGCGGCTTCACCACCCCGCAGTACGGCCGCACAAGGTCGAGGACTTTCAAGCAGAACCGCTCAATGGCATCGACCGGCGACAATTCTTCGTACTCACGGGGGAGCATGTCGATCCGCGGGTCGAGGCCGACGCAGAGCGGGCCGTAGCGCGAGACGGTCTCGGTGAGCCGTTCAGAAAAGGTCGGCATGCAAGCTGACTCCAGGCGGACGGTTATCCTACGTATCGATGCCGCGAGTTCTTGCACCCGTTACACGACTTCGGGTGAGCGGGTAGAATTTGGGTATCGCAATACCGACTCTTCCCGAGGGTGCCATGTCGCACTTTGACGCTGCGGCGCTCGCCGCCGATGCCAATGCCTTCTGCGAGGCCATTCGCCCAGTCGAGGAATTGTGTTACGTCGAGCACCGATTCAACGACCAACTCGTACCGCTGGCCAAGCAGCACAATCTTCTCGGCATGAACATCGATCCGGTCTTCGGTGGCCGTGGTGCGGATGCCGTGAGTTACTTCAAAGCACTGGTTCGCATCGGCCGCGAGGGCACCGGGGTGCGGACGTTCTTCTCCGGGCACCTGAGCATCGGGGCGTACCCCATCCAAACGTGGGGGAGTGAGGGGTTGAAGCGGAAGTACCTGCCCGCGGCGGTTCGCGGAGAGAAGGTCCTCGCCTTCGGACTGACCGAACCCGACGCCGGCAGCAACCCCCGCGAGATGACCAGCACCTACACCAAGACGGCCGACGGCTATCGCCTGAGTGGAGTGAAGTACCTGATTTCCAATGGCGGGATTGCCGACGCCATCGTGGTGTTCGCCTACCCGGCAGACGTACCAGAAGGACCAGGCCGGCGGATCTCGGCGTTCGTGGTCGACACGAACACACCGGGCTTCACCGTCGAGAACTTGACCGCCAAGATGGGCATGTACAGCAGTAACACGGCCATGTTTGAAATGACCGAAGTGGCAGTGCCGCGGGAAAACCTGCTCGGCGAGGAGGGCGACGGGTTTCGCATCGCCATGGGAACGCTGGTGAGCGGGCGGTTGAGCGTGGCGGCCGGTTGCCTCGGCGTCATCGAAGATTGTTTGGCCGAGGTGCTGGAATATGGGCAGGCTCGCAGCCAGCACGGTAAGCCGATCGCCAAGCACCAACTCGTGCAGGACCACATCGCCATGATCGAGATGGCCCGGTGCAGCAGTGAGCCGTTGCTTGTACAGGCTGCAGCGGCGTTGCAAGCTTACAAGGAGAACCCAGCGGATAAAAAACTGGCCAGCGAGGCCGACATCCTTGCAGCGAAGGCGAAGTTCTACATCACCAACGCGGCCTGGGACGCCGCCGACCGTGCTGTGCAGGTGTTCGGCGGACGAGGGTGGAGTACTCTGTACCGCCCCGGCCGGCACCTGATGGACACGCGGGTCTGTCGGATCTACGAAGGGACTGACGAAATCCTTAAACTCAAGATTGCCAGTAGCCTGCTCGGGAAAGAGTTCGAGGCGTTCAAGTAAATCCGCTCTTCAATCTGGAGAGGCGGCCAGGGGGTGAGGTCTTGAGAGTCCGCGTCCCCGGCTTCCGCCCGAGCGAGAACGGGTTCCCGTTCCCGAACAGTTTTCCCCCAGATCGGCCATTCTTCCTGTTCGACACCCCGCTGGGGCCAGTGCGGTTCGCCGACGCGACCCGTGGGCTGTGTGGGGGCATGATTTTCACCGCCGCCGACCTGTTTTACGCCAGGGTCAGGGCAATCCCACAGGAGCCGACCGAGCCGTTGTTCCGCCATTTCTGCCGGCGGTTGTTTACCAGTTGGGGGCTGCCATTCGCGTGGGCGAAGTACTGGGACTGGCAACGCCGGCCGGATGGATCGATGTTCGTATGTGGTGTGCGGGTCCGACGTGGGGTGTCGAGTTTGATGATCGAGAATGAGTGGCCCAAGATCCGCGAGCAATTGGAGGCTGGGCAACTCGTTCCGCTGGGGCTTGTCAAACAGACTGGCTGGAGTGTGGCGAAGCTCGGCCTGAATCATCAAGTCCTTGCCTACGGGTACGACCTGGTTGGCGACGAATTGACGGTTCACATCTACGACCCGAACTACCCCGGCGACGATACGGCGATGTTGAAGTGGAATGTCGCGAACCCCGACGAACCGCGGATGGTGTCGCACAGTTGTGAAGGGCCGAACATTCGTGGGGTGTTCTTCACCGAGTATCGCCCTCCACGGCAATTGCCAGCGTTTTGTGCCTGAAGTTCACTTCCCGATGCAGAAGCGGCTGAAGATGCGGTCGAGCAAGTCGTTCGTGTACACCGCCCCGGCCATCTCGCCGATCTGATCGAGGGCGGCCCGGAGCGCGAGTGCGAGTAACTCGGGTGGGTCGTCGGCGACACAATGAGCATGAGCCGAGCGGAGGTGCGTCAGGGCCGATGCGACGTGCGCCCGACAACGGGCCTGACTCGGGGCGAGCGGCGAACGGGCAAGGGTGGTGAGTTTCTCGGCAAGGAGTTCCTCGAACTCCGACAGCCCGGCACCGGTGACAACCGACACGTACCCTTTGTCTGCAATTCCGGCGACCAGGTCTGCCTTCGTTCGGACCAGGATCACGTCTCCACTGGGCGGTTGCCCTGGCGTTTCCCCCACAGGCACGCACCACAGCACCAGATCGGCACGATCGCCTTGCTCGCGTCCGAGTTGCTGCGCCTGGGCTTCGATGGTGTCGGTGGCCGTTTGCCAGCCGGCGGTGTCGATCAATTCGGCCTGAATCCCGTTCAACTCGATGACGGCGGTCAGGTAGTCGCGGGTGGTACCGGGGATATCACTCACCAGTGCCGCAGGGTTCCCAGCCAGGGCGTTGAACAGGCTGCTCTTGCCAGCGTTCGGCTCGCCCACCAGGGCGATGCGAATGGTTCGGCCGCTGACTGTGCGGCCGTCGAGTTGACGGTTCAAGTTCGTCAGGTGGGCGAGCGCGGCCGAGATCCGCAGGAGTGTGTCCCGCTTCGACACGAACTCGATATCTTCGTCGACAAAATCGAGGGCGGCTTCCACGTCCGCGAGCAAGTTGAGCAGATCCGATCGAAGGGTGGCGAGCGGCTGTGTGACGCCACCGGCGAGTTGTTTCAACGACTCTTGGAGGTCGGCGTCGGTCTTCGATTCAATGACGGCCAGCACCGCTTCCGCTTGCGGCAAATCCTTCTTTCCTGCCAGGAACGCCCGCAGGGTGAACTCGCCCGGTTGGGCGGAGCGTGCCCCGGCGGCGAGCAGATCAGCGATGAGCCGTTCGAGCAGCGGGGGGCTGGAAATGGTGTGAAGTTCGGCGAGGTCTTGCCCGGTGTAGGTGTTCGGCCCGCGGAAGAAGTACAGATCAGCCGGCAGCGGGGAGTGGACACCGGAGAGGGTGAGGTGGCCGGGGGTGAGGGTCCGCCCGCGCTCGCCTCCGTCTCGCGGCATACCATCCGGAACAAACACCCTCCTCACCACCTCAGCAGTCTGGGGACCGCTCACGCGGACGATCGCCCGCAACCCCGCACCGGGGGCAGACGAGAGGGCCACAATGGTGTCGTCCGGGTGCGGGGTCATGGCGAACTCGGTTCAGCGAGATTGGTCGTGATGGTCTTCATCCGCTTCGTCCGGCGAACCCGCCTCCAGTGCTTGTCGCTCCAACTCCTCGTCAGATACCACCTGCTCGAACGCCCCTGGTCGGGTGAACGGCTCGATCACGGTCGCCGCCTGTTCGGCATCCTCCTCGGCGACCTGTACTTTGATTCCACCGACCGCGTTCAACAGCAGCCAGTCCATCGCGACGACTTCGCGATCGTTCACCTCGGCCCGGATGCCGGCTTCCTCCAGGGCCGCTTTCGCCAGGTCGGCTTTGTGCGGCAGGTCGAATGTTGCCACCGTCACCAGTTGGGTACTCATGGTCGGACTCGCGGCGTGAGTGCTGGTATTGTACCCGCCTCAGAGTACCATGCCTTCATGACCGCCGGCACGCCCCCCGACCGAGACGAGTGCATCGAGCAGGCGTACTTCTTCCGCACACTCCGCGAGCGGGTGCAGTCCGAGAACGCCGCCCAGGACGCGCTCACGGCCATCGCCGAGGAAGTGCTCACGACCACACGCTTGCCGATGGCCATCCAGTTTTTGGCTAGCGAGTTGCGGCACACCGGCCAACTCGCCACCGGATTCGCCAAGCTGCCGCACTACTTCACACCGTTTCAGCGGTTCGTGATCCGGCAGTCCGAACTGGATAAGTCGAAGTTTCCATTTCTGATTGCTCTCCAAGTACTCGAACGCGAGGCGACGTACAAGTCGGCCACTCCCACTCCTGCCGGGTTGTTCGTCTACCAAATTGAGGCGATCACCCGCAACCGGCTTGGGTACACCGATGGGTTGGTAGCGATGAGTGAGGAACCATTTTTCCCGGCCGACTGGCGCGAGAATGCCAACATCACCCGACGGCAGATCGGCATCGTAGAGTTCGCCGAACTGGTGTACCTGCGGTCGGAGCAGTATGTCGTTGATCGCCGTCGGGAGAACCCAGAGTACTCGCCCAGCCTTTCACCTCTCTTCGGCGAAAAGGAAGGTCGGATTGCCAAGGCGAGCCGTGGTCGCGACCCGTTGTTCTTGTTCGCCGCCCTCCAGCGACAGTTGGGCTACCCCGAAGTGCCCAAGCCGGCGAAAAAGGACGACGCCGGGGTCAAACTTGAATTGCTGGAGCGGAAGGTGCGGGACATGGACACGCGACTGCGCATCCTGGAGGCCGAAACCCGCGGTACCTTCGATCCAACGCAGTTCGGTAAGCCGGACATGTTTCGCGACATCAAGGACGACGACCCACCGCCGGCCTAAGGTACTCCGCACTCACTGGATGCGGAGGGGATGGATGATCGAACTCGAAGGCCTGACCAAGTCGTTCCCCGGTGCCGATGGTAAACCCAAGCCGGCGGTCGAGGATGTGTCGTTGATCGTGAAGCCTGGCGAGGTGTTTGGGCTTCTCGGGCCGAACGGGGCAGGCAAGACAACCACTCTGCGAATGCTCTGCACGGTGCTGAAGCCGACCGCCGGGTTTGCTACTGTTGCAGGGTTCGACGTGGTCAAGCAGGCGGCCGAGGTCCGACGGCACATCGGTTTTCTGAGTGCCAACACTGGCGTGTACGACCGCATGACGGCGTGGGAGATGGTGGAGTACTACGGTCAACTTGCGGGCCTGAGCGGGCCGAAACTCACCGACCGCATCCGCCAGTTGTTCGAAAGCTTCCAGATGACCGAGTTTCGGCACGTCGTCGGTGGGCGACTGAGCACCGGCATGAAGCAGAAGGTCAGCATTGCCCGTGCCCTCGTTCACGATCCACCCGTGCTCATTTTCGACGAGCCGACCGCCGGGCTGGATGTGCTGGTCCAGCGAGCGGTCTTGCAAAACATCGCACGGTTGCGAGAAGAAGGGAAGACGATCCTGTTCAGTACCCACTACTTCGCCGAGGTGCAGAAATTGTGCGATCGGGTGGCCATCATCGCGAAAGGGCGACTGATGGCCCAGGGCACACTCGCCGAGTTGAAGGCCACCTACGGCTCCGATGATCTGGAAGAGATCTTTTTCGGGCTGGTGTCGTGATTGCAATCACCGTCGCAGTGAATCATTCTGCAACCACCATGACACAGAATTTCTGTTTTCGGCCATCGCTGATCGCCCGTGTGAAATCCTGCCTGGACTCGCCTCTTTTGCTAGAATGCCGCTTCACGTTTGGGGCGGGCTGATAGGCCGCCCCGGTCCGTGGCGGTGCGTCCCGACTCGTCGTCGGCGACCCGAACCGCGGCTCTGCCCAGCCTCCATGAGTACCTCTTCCGACTCCGCCCACGCTGGCAAACACCACCAGTCGTTCTGGCTATGGGTGATGTGCCTGACCGGCGTCGATTACTTCTCTACACTTGGTTACCAGCCCTCCATTGCCTTCCAGAACGCCGGCCTGCTTGCCCCGTTCGCCACTGTCGTACTGGTACTTCTGACGCTTCTCGGCGCACTGCCAATCTATCGCTATGTGGCCGGCAAGTCCTTCACCGGCCAGGGTAGCATCGGCATGCTGGCGGAGGAGGTGTCCGGGTGGACGGGCAAGGTGTTGGTACTGGTGTTGCTCGGATTCGCCGCCACCGGATTTGTGCTCACCATGACGCTGTCTGCGGCCGACGCCGCTGTCCACTTGATCGAGAACCCACTCTGGCCGTTCAAAGGTGAAGGTGGAACACACTCGACCTGGCAGCAGGTCGGCGTGACCATCACCTTGCTCGCCCTCCTCGGCGGCATGTTCATGCGGGGCTTCTCGGAGGTGATCGGGCTGGCGGCGGCGATCGTCGGCGTCTACTTGGTTCTGAATGCAGTGGTGATCGGCTTAGGCCTGAAGTACTTGGCCGAACACCCCGACTTGTTCCGTGTTTGGTGGGAGAAGGTGCAGGCTGGGCAGTGGCACTTGCCGCACAATCCTATCGGCGCAGTCGGTGGTCTGTTCCCGATCATTGCTGTCAGCCTGCTCTTGTTCCCCAAGCTGGCACTCGGGCTGAGCGGTTTCGAGACGGGCGTAGCCGTGCTGCCGAACGTAAAAGGCAAGCCGGGTGACGACCCCAAGCAACCGGCCGGGCGGATCGCCAACGGGCGAAAACTGCTGTTCACCGCCGCGGCCATTATGTCGGTGTTCCTGCTCGGGTCCTCGCTGGTGGTGAGCACTCTCATCCCGCCGCACGATATCACCCCAGTGAAGGCGGAGGGTGGGTGGCCGGAAGACGCCTCGGGCAAACCGATCACTGAAGTAGCCGACTGGCAGAAACTGCCCGGGCCGAAGAAGCCGGCTGCTGGGCGGGCACTCGCGTATCTGGCGCATGGGGAGGGGGAACACGGGAAGCAGATCAGCTCGTTGTTCGGCGAGGTGTTCGGTACGGTCTACGACGTGAGTACCATTGTGATCCTCTGGTTCGCTGGGGCGAGCGCGATGGTCGGTCTGCTGAACCTGGTGCCGCAGTACCTCCCCAAGTACGGTATGGCCCCGGAGTGGGCGCGGGCGACAAAACCGTTGGTCCTCCTGTTCACTGCCATCAACTTTGTCGTGACGTTGGTGTTCGAGGCGAACGTGGACGCCCAGGGCGGGGCGTATGCCACTGGCGTGCTCGCGCTCATCACCAGTGCGTGCATGGCGGCGCTCATCGACGTGTACGGCTCGCGTTCCGGGCCATGGTACAAGCGGGTACCGTGGCCGTTCCTGCTCATTACCCTGGTGTTTGTGTACACCTTCGTGGTGAACGAAGTCGAGAAACAGTTCAAGGGGCTACTCATTGCCTCGGTGTTCATCCTCACCATCCTGCTCACCAGTTTCTGGTCGCGATTCGCCCGCAGCCGCGAGTTGCGGTTCGGCGGGTTCAAACTGGCCGATGCCAGTTCACGCCTGCTCTGGGATGCCATCCGTCACCTGGACTTGACCATCCTGGTGCCACACCGCCCTGGCCGGCGAACGCTTGCCGAGAAGGAACAGGCCATCCGCCGCGAGCATCGCATCCCTCGCGATCTCATGGTTGTGTTTGTAGAAGTGGATCTGGCCGATGCGAGCGAGTTCGCCCCGCAGCCAGTAATCGCTGTCGCCCAGGAGCAGGGGCGGTACGTGATTAAGGTCACGCAGGCGGCGAGCATCTCGCACACCCTGGCGGCACTCGCACTCGAGATGGCGAAGGTGGGCCGCCCGCCGGAGATTCACTTCGGCTGGACGGACGAATCCCCGATGAGCGGCACGCTGGGGTTCCTGTTATTCGGCGAGGGGAACGTGCCGTGGATGGTGCGATCGCTGCTCAAGAAGGCGGAGCCGAACCCCGACCGCCGCCCGCTCATCATCATCGCGGGGGCGTGAGGTGTTCCGCAATCTCCTGATGCGGTTCCACAACCTTCGCGCCTGGAGGGTGCGGAACACCTCGTTAGCCTACCGCCGCCCGGCTGGTCATTTTGGCGTCTGGTTCGGCGGGGGTGTTCCAAGCCTCGTCCACTCGCGTCGTCGCTTCGTCCACAGGCACAGCCCGCAAGTGGTCGCCGGTTCGCTTCACCACCCCCGCCCGTTCCAGCTTTCCCACCGCATCGTGGATGTCGAAGTCCACGGCAACGGCCAACTTCTCGCGCAACTCGGTTTGGATGCGATGGTCCAGTTCGGCCTCCGTCCAGCCCTCCCGCCCGGCGTGCCGCCAGAGGAAGTAGTACGCGAGAAGCACCTCGCGGGTGACCTGTTCTTCTGCCGAGTCGAGTAGGCGGTATAGCACCCCGGCGTTGTTGTCCAGGTTCTGGTAGTAGAGGCTCTTCGAGAGCTGCAACTGGTAGTTCTGGCGGGTGGTGGCGTAGTTGGCGTACGTCTTGTAGGCATACCCTCCCACGAGCGCCAGCGGGGTATACACGGCCAGCAAAGCGAACAAGCCCCGCTCGCCGAACAAGTCGGCGAAGATCGCCCCTGTGGTGATCATCGTGCCCACCTTGAGCAGCGGAGCGAAGAGCGATGTCAGCTTGAAAAGAACGTACCCGAGTGACCCCAGGCCGGTGCCCCCCAACCGTACCTTATCGAACAACGCGAAGCGGATTCGGGTCGCGGGCAGGAGCATCTCCACGTCGTTTCGTGGGATGTCCTTGAACAGCTTGAGGAACACGTTTTTGGTGTCCGCTCCAGGGCCATGCGACTTGTGCTCCCGCTGTCGAAGGATCACAACGACCCGAGAAAAGACCGGCACCTGTACCTCACGTTTACGGAACACTGTCTTCCAGTTCCGCACGATGCGGGTGCCGGTGGTGAGCCCTCGGACGTACACGTCCAGTTTGTCGAATGCCTCCCACTCCACCCGCATATCGACTCCCCACTGGCTTGCACCCCGCGTGATCATTTCGAGTTCTTCGCGGTTGAGCCGGCGGTAGTTGGCCTGCTGAAGCAGTCGGGCAAACTGATCGAAGAGGTCGTCCAACTTCTTCGGGGCGTTGGCTGGTTCGGGTGCGAGGGCGAGGAGGTCGCAGTCTGGATCGAAAGCGTCGTAGTCGGCCTTGAGTCGTCTGAGCCGTTGCAGGTAGTCGTGGTGGACGTGCTCGCCCACCGCGTCAGCAAATCGCCGGAACGCCTTTTGGTCGGACTCGGCGAGGGGCGAGTCGAGGGCAGAGCCAGTGTCATGACAAAGGATATCGACCAGGTCGGCCACCCGGACGGGGATGAACGCTTCGTGGTCGGGGCGGATGGCCATGGCGAGGTTCCCGAAGGTGCCGACAGTTTACGTTGGGGGTTTCGGGGGGGCGGGTGAATTCTTGTGTGAAATCGGGCACCATAGTACTCGGTTCCGGAGGCGGGCTGATCCTGCGTGTCCCACTCGTCGGGTTCGTGTTCATGCCGACCGCAGTCGCTGCCCCTACTGCCACTGTCACCCTGGCCCAGCCTAAGGACGGTAGGCCAGATGAACTCGACTTTCTGTTCGTCGAGGGCGACCGCAGGGAACTCTTCAAGGGGTGGGCCGAGTGGGACGGGGATGAACTACGGGTCAGTTTCTCCAAACCCGACGCTGACCGCCCGAAGGAAGTGAAGGCGACCGACAGCGTGTACCATTACCGCTTCAGTTGAGAAACAAGTGACCCGTCACCGGCCGGCGTGCCGCACCTTGCCCGACTGATCCAGCCGGGTTAGGTGAGCGGCGAGCAAGGGATTCACGTCGCCGACGGCTGCCTCCAATTTGGGCAGGAGCAACCCCGGAGTGGCGGTCGTTCGCAGGGCCTGGAGATGGTTCAGCAAAACCTGGCGGGTGTTGGCGTCAGCGTGCAACATGAAGTGGACCCAGGCCCATGCCTCCTGGTACTCCGGCCGCCCCATCTGATCCACCGACTTGAGCTTCTCCAACCGGGCCAGGTCCGGACGGAAGCGGCCCCCTGACTCGGGTGCCCGGAGCGCTTCGAGGTGTGCGGCGTTCACTCCACCATTGGTCGGTGGCTGTTCGAAGTACCCAGCCAACCCCTCATCAAGCCACAACGGGACGGTCTTGAGGGTGCCGTGCAACAAGGCGTGCGCGAGTTCATGCCGCAGATCGACGCGCAACCGGTCGCTCATCCAGGTGTAGACGTGCAGTTCGGGCGGGCTGCCCAGGCCGCGGCCCGGTTCAGCGAAGAAGTACGCGCTCCGCAACGGCAGTTTCGGGTCCTTCGCTCGCAGAAACGCGTGGTACTTGTCTTCTCGGTCGAACAGATAGATCTGAATAAGCGAGTCGGACGCCGGTACCCGGAGTTCGGCCTCGATCTGATCAGGCAGTTCTTCCAGTTCACGCAATAGAGCCGAGTGAGTGTCGAACTCGAAGTCGGTGTGGAAGACATACCGCCCGACGCGGGTGGCGTGGACCGATGGCCGTTTCTCGGCCGGACCGATCGCGACCGGGTTGCGTACCTCGGCCGGTGGTGCCGGCCGCGGTGTGGCCGATTTCCACGGCACTGACCCGCAGCCGATCACACCGGATAGGACCAGCCAGCCGGCGAGCGTAGACCGGAGGGTGCGGGAGGATCGGACCGACATCAGTTCCGGTTCCGCGGGGGCGTCGGGACCGCGAACATACCGGCCGTCCCAGTATGTGGGTAGCGGAGTTCGCTCCCGTATTGTCGGCACCGCCGATGCCGGCACTTCATCCGAAGAGGGTTTAGGCGAGCGGCCGACCGTTCTGTAAATTTTTCAGGACTTTTGCCTCGGTCCGCTCCGAGATCGCGTGCCACCACGTTTTCCAGTCATCGGCCATCGCCGGCCACGCGCGAAAATAGGCGAGCAACAACCGTAAGCGTACCGTTCGGGACACATACGGGGACTGCACGAACCCCGCGTTCAGCCGGGCGAGGTCACGCTGTCGGAGTTTGGCCGGCACTTCTGTGTGAACTGCGAGGCCAACCAGGTCAATGAACACCGGCATCCGCTCCGGACCAGACAACAGTATGTTTGGTGCCTTCAGGTCGCGGTGCGATAGCCCGCGATCGTGGAGCATTCGAATGAGCCGGCCGAGGGTTTCACACAAACGGCGGAGTTGGGCGAAACTGGCCGAACCAACGAACTCGGGCAGTTCAACCGCACCAGGTACAAGTTCGAAGACCACGTATCCTTCGTGTGGCACACCAGCACGATACCGCTCTGCGACGAACAATGGGCGGGCCGTGGGCAGGTGGCGGTCGAGTAGGGCATGGCCGAACACCCACGAGCGAACAGCTTCGCTGCGGCGGAAGAGGTTTTTCACCGTGTCTGTACGGCTTTTCAGGCGGAACCGCTTGAAAAGAAAACCGTCGGCGATCACCACCGTTGCACTGGGGGAGTCTTTGAGCAGCGCCACGTTGGCCCGTGTGAAGACAGCATCGGGGTCGGCGAGCCATGCTCGAACAAGTTCGTCAGGCAAGTCACGAACGACGTGTCCGCGGATGCCTTTCGCCTTCACCTTGCGGAACTGGCGGTTGGTGCTGAGATAGCGGTCGTCGCGGGTGGCCCAGAACCGGCGGTTCGAGGCGGCGGTGGCCAATTCCAGGCGAGCAGCGGGCCTTGGCCCACTTGTGTTTGACACGATCATCAAGGGGTCAGCGCCCCGCGTGCGCTCGGCCAGGTAGGCTTGCCAGAACCTTGCTCGGTCGGCTCTATTTGCCCGGAGTTGAAACCAGCGGTTGAGCAACACCAGGTTCGCTGTCGTCTCGGTCCAGGTGAGTGGTGGGCCGAATCGCACGGCATGAACATCAAGCAACACCAATCGCGGGCCGTCGTCCCGGCGCACCAGGAAGTTTCCAGGGTGCGGATCGGGGTGGGCCACTCCCACGGCATGCATCCGCGCGAACAACTGACCTAATTCCCGGGCGATTGTCCGCCGGTCCACGGTGGACAGACTGTCGCGGAGGTACTCCTGGAGCGGTACCGACCCGGCCACCTCGCGGGTAACAACGGTACTCTCGCCGGGCCAGAGTGAATCGGTCTCGGCCCACAGGAGTGGTTCCGCACAGTCGATGCCCATAGCTCGAAGGCGGGTGGCGTTTTCAAACTCCAGTTGTGCTTTGGGCGGGCGGAGAATCTCCCGCATCCACGCACGCGGGGTGTTCGCGCGGCTCCGCTTGATGAATACTCCCCCGGCGGGGAGGTCGATCCGCAGAATGGTCCGCTGATGGTTTTCCTTCACCACCACCGTTGAGGGTCGAGTGAACAGTGTGGGAAGCAGTGGGAGGAGGTCGGTGGCTGAGGGTGATGGGTGCCAGACCAATCCCCCAACCCGCACCGCCGCAGGATCGGGCCGGGCGACAAGCGAGCCGAGTTTGCGTAGGAAGTGGGAAAACACTACGCCAACACCTCCAACCAGCGCCGCCCGCCACATGCGACCGAGTATTCTCGCTCCACTCGTTCCCGGCCGGCTCGCCCGAGCCGTTTCCGTAACGTCGGGTTGTTGGTCAGTGAACGCACCGCGTTGACCCACTCATTCGTGGTTGTGGCGAGCAATCCGGTTTCGCCGTGAGTAATCATGCCGGCCTGTACGCCCACTGGGTTCGCTACCACGGCCAGCCCCGCTGCCATGTATTGCAGCAATTTCAGCCCGCACTTGCCGCGGCTCCAGGGGTCGTCGGGAACCCAGCCGATCCCAATGTCCGAGTCGGCGATTTCTGCGGCTTCGGTTGTTGCGTTCCACCGTACTGGATCGACAGGCAGGGAGTCAAACGTTGGGAAACGGTCGCAGACCACAGCTAGGCGCACTCCGGGCACCGCTCGGCCGATAGCATCGAGCATCTCCCGGTTTCGTTCTAACCCTTGGAGGGTGCTGCCACTGCCAACCCACACCATCCGGGCGGTGCCGGATGTCCGTTCGTGCCGGGCGAGTGAGTACGCAGTCGGTTCAACACAAGTCGGGATAACAACGACGTTTCGGTTGAGCGGTTGGGCATGTTCGGCCAGGAAGCGGTTGCCGACCGTCACGGCGTCGCAGTTTTTCACGATGGCACGGAATCGCCGTTGTCGTTTGCCGCTGTGGAACCCTTTTGCGGAATACGAGTCGCGAAGCCAGACAGCATCATCGAAGTCGAATAGCAACTTCCGAGCAAAGCGGCGGAGGATGACGATCTCGGGGAACGCGAGCAACTTGCGTTGCACGACCACCACATCGAACTGACGAGCGGCGGCGTACAGTCGCAGCCGGGCGACGATATCCCGTGGGATCGCTCGGACGGTCAGCGTGTGGCCAGCAGCTTGAAGGGCAGGGCGAAACGCCAGGACGCGGTAGCGACAGCAAACGTGGGTGTCGGACTCGACCAGAGCGAGGACGGAAGCCATGCACGGATTGTAGGGAGATGGCACCGGTACGAACGCCTCTGTCACCAACTGTGCCCACTCGTGGAAATAAGGGAGCAGTGTGTAGTCTTGTGGCGAAGAACTGAGGTGGTTCAGGTCGATTGTTCTTGTTTTCCGGGACGGTGTGAGGGTGCCTGTGACGGCAGAGAGTTGCGTGAGGGGTTGCAGCGCGGGATAATGCGTTTGCGCTGGGTTCGCGGGACCTAGCGGGTTCGCCTCCCTTTTCCGCCCCACGCGGAGGATCCGTCCATGCAAAAAGTGTTCGCTGTTCTCACTCTGGCTGGCCTGTTCGCGATCGCGCCACTCGCCGTTGCCCAGGCTCCCAAGGCGGATCCGAAGAAGCCGGCGGATACCAAGCCGGCGGCTTCCAAGGGAAGCATCACCATCAAGCCCGATGCCAAGGGCCGCTATCGGCTGCTCATCAAGGATGCGGACGGCAAAGGAATGCTGATGACCGCTGGCAACGGATTCGAGACAGAGAAGGAAGCTCGCGAAGCGATCGAAGAACTCAAGAGCATTCTGTCCTCGGCCAAGGTCACTGTCGAGAAGGGCGACGAAAAGGACAAGTAAGCACGGCGGATGAGCCGGGGGCGTGGCGGGCCAGAGTTCGCCAGTCACGCTGCCCGGGTTGCTGGATTCTCCATGCCAGTGACTCCTCCGACGAAGACTGCAATGTGTGACACCTCCAGCTTTGATTTGGATCAACGGATCGCTCGGTTCGGTCGACCGCAGGCTGTTCCTATGGGGTGGTCTTCACAGTGATGGGTCGCACTTCGGTCGTCTCAATTCCGTTCCACCAGACCACCCGCATTCGACTCGGCTTCACTTTTCAGACGATATGAATGGTCCGTCCCGCCGATTGAAACCAGCGACTATTGCGGTGACTCTCTCGCTGGTTCACGTCTGCGATGCGAAATGTGACCTGACACGAAGGGGGTTGAATGGTCGCCCGGCCTGAGAACCGGGCGATGCGAGCCGAACGGTCGTACTGGGCCGAGGGCCGCCACACTCAGCCCGGCCAATGCAAACTCGGTTGCTCGAGTTCGCCTATCTATGCGTGCCTCACTGGATCGAGTGCGTTCAGGCCCCTGGCAACCGCACGAGTGCCGATCCACCTTTGCCTGGCGTGGCCAGTTGAAGCCAGAACGAACCAAACTTGGACGCATAGTCGATCCGCACCACGCCGGCCCCCTTCTCGGGCATGAGTTCGAGCGGGCTGCCGCGGGCGACGGTCGGGAGCGACATTTTCACTTTCACCCGCCGACGGTCGAGTTGGGCCACTACTTCACCGGCCAGTACGTTCACCAATTCGCCGGCCACGTCGCCCATGTCCTGGCTATCGAAGGTGAGTTCGAGGCCGGTGAACTTGTGGGCAAGGGCAGGGGCCGTGTCGGACGGCAGGAACCACGAGAGCGACCATGGTGAGTCGCCGATGAACGAGATGATGCCGGCGACGCACGGAGTGGGCGGGTGCGCCACATCCGGCTTGGGTACCGGTTTCTCGCCGGCGATGGCTTTGAACGTGTTCTCGACGGCCGCCTTGACAGCCTCGGCGAAGGCGGGTGGGAATCCGTCGGCGTTGGGGTCGGGCGGTGGCATGGGTGGAGATTACGAGGGGGTAGGGTTAACCGAACAGCTTGCTGAAGAATCCGCCGCCGGACTCGGTCGGGGCGGGCGCACCGGTTGCCTGTTCACGTCGGTTGCGGATGTGCCAACGGCACACTTCCTCTGCTTTCTCCACCACCTTCTTCAACTTTTGGCCCATCTCGGCGGCGGTGAACGGCTTGATGATGAATGTGTCTGCACCCGCGTCGTCGAGCGCTTCCTGAATTTTGCCCATTGTCTTTTCGCTGGTAACCATCACGATTCCAATCGGCTCGTGCCGCTTTTCTCGCTCTTGCTTCCGCACGGCCCGGACAAAGTCGATGCCGGTCATGTTCGGCATGTTCCAGTCCACGAAGGCGATGTGGAACTCGCCACCGCCGAGCTTGTTCAGCCCGTCCTGTCCGTCTTCGGCCTCGACAAACTCGAATTGCCCTAGACCAGAGTCGGTGACGGCCTTCATCACCATTTTCCGCATCACCGCTGAGTCGTCGATGACTAGCGCTTTCAGTCTCGGAGTCATAAAGTCGCTCCTGTCGGGGCTGAACCGCCCTTCGATAGGATCGAAGCGGTGATGGGAAAGTTGACACTGTGGAACGGTTTTCTCGGGCACGGAGCTCGAAACTGTCCGATTGGGCGGGGGAGAGGCTGATTCGTCGGCGGACAACACCCGCCTAGCCGAGTAGGTTGGGACTAGACTCGCACTCACCGAGGGACACCCATGACTGCCCGAATCGCCCTGCTGTGTCTCGCCTTTACCACCTTACCGTCGGCCGCCGCCGACCCTGTGAAGTGGTGGGCTGATCCCATCGAGAAGTCGCTCGGCAAGGCGGGGGACAATCGCCGTGAGATCGAGAAGGCACTGTACAGCGTGCCGAAGGACCAACGAGCGGGTATGGCCTTCTTGGTCGAGCACATGCCCGACGCTGATTTGAAGGGGCTAAAGGCCGACTTCCTGCTCGCCAACACCAAGTTGGCCTATGCGGCACGGGCCGAGTTTCCGTGGGGCAAAGAGATTCCCGAAGACCTGTTCCTGAACGATGTACTCCCCTACGCCAACGTTGATGAGAAGCGGGACCCCTGGCGGCAGGAGATGTACGACCTCTGCAAACCCCTGGTGAAGGACTGCAAGACGCCGACCGAGGCGGTCATGGCCCTGAATGCCGAGGTCTTCAAACTGGTCGATGTGCGGTACTCCACCCAGCGGAAGAAGCCGAACCAGAGCGTGACAGAATCACGGGCCATCAAAATGGCTTCGTGTACTGGGCTGAGCATTATCCTGGTCGATGCTTGCCGTGCCGTTGGAGTGCCGGCCCGTCTCGTGGGCACCGCGCTGTGGGCCAACAAGAGCGGTAATCACACCTGGGTGGAGGTCTGGGACAAAGACTGGAAATTCACCGGGGCGTGCGAGCCCGACAAAGACGGGCTGAACCGCGGTTGGTTCGTCGGCAACGCGGGTGAAGCGAAGAAAGACGATCCGAAGCACGCCATCTACGCGGCCAGCTACAAGAAAACGGAAGCCCACTTTCCGCTGGTGTGGGCCATGAGCGACAAGACCGTGCCAGGGGTGAACGTGACCGATCGATACGCCAAGCCGAAGGCGGCGGCGTTCAAGCTAATGGTCAAGGTGACCGACGCCAACGGTAAGCGACTGGTCCGTTCCGTGACCGTCATCGACGCCGCCAAGAAGGAACTGACTGGCAAGTCGAATGATGACACCGCCGATGCCAATAATCACCTCACATTCGAGTTGACCGAGAACGCTGAGGTGACAGTGACCGTCGGCGACCAGAAACAGACCATCACCACCGGCAAAGCCGGCGATGGCAGACTCCTCGAATTCAAGGTGAAGTAAACCCGCGCCCGGACGAGTGAAGTTCAGCATGGGGCGACACGGATCAGTCATGATTCGATCGGATTCTCTTCAGCCATGCGTACTTCATGACATTCGTATTCCCCCATTCCACTCCAAGATGTCCCAAACTATGCGATACACGATCGCTCTTCTGCTCTGCACGGCTCCGCTGTTTGCCGCCGACGCTGGCAAGTCGGCCGAGGCGATCAAACAACTCAAGGCCGCCGTCGATGCCAAACCCAAGGCCATCGCCGAGTTGACCGACCAGCCGTTCGCCTCTGTCCCGCTCACCAAGGCGGATGCTGCTGAAGCGCGTAGGATACTCTGGGGATTGCACACCGACCTCATCAAGAAAGATCGCGCCGACGAGGTCAAGGCGAAAGTGCTGAAGGACGACAAACTCGAGATGCCCTTCGAGTACAAGACCTTCGGCAAGAAACCGAAGGGCGGCTGGAGCCTGTGGATCTCGTTGCATGGTGGCGGCGGAGCACCCGCGAAGGTTAACGACCAGCAGTGGGAGAATCAGAAACGACTCTACCAACCGGAGGAGGGCATCTATCTTGCCCCACGGGCACCCACGAACACCTGGAACCTCTGGCACGAAGCCCACATCGACCGCCTCTTTACCCGTCTTATCGAAGACCTGATCGTGCTGGAGGGGGTGAACCCGAACCGGGTGTACGTGATGGGGTACTCGGCAGGTGGTGATGGCGTCTACCAGATCGCCCCACGCATGGCCGATCACTGGGCCGCCGCCGCCATGATGGCCGGGCACCCGAACGGGGTCTCGCTGCTCTCGCTGCGGAACGTGCCGTTCGCACTTCAGGTGGGGGGAAAGGATGCGGCCTACAACCGCAACTCGGTGGCCAAGGAATACGGCGATACACTGGCGAAATACCGCAAAGACGATCCCAGCGGATACGAGCAGTTTGTGAAAATCCATGAGGGGAAGGGGCACTGGATGGAACTGGAAGACAAGGCCGCTCTACCCTGGATGGCCAAGTTTACCCGCGATCCCGCTCCGGCCAAAGTGGTGTGGAAACAGACCGGTACCCCGCACGATCGGAGTTACTGGCTGGCTGTGCCAGCCAAGGAAGCAAAGGTCGATTCTTTGGTGGTGGCCACGCGAGACAAGCAGTCGGTGGAAGTGACAACGGCCGAGAAGGTAGAAACGCTGATCGTGCGGTTCGATGACCGCTTCGCTGACCTCGATAAGCCAGTGACGGTGACCCACGCTGGCAAACAAGTCTACACCGGTGTGGCATCTCGGACAGTGGCAGTGATGGCGAAGA
This sequence comes from Fimbriiglobus sp., assembly GCA_025459365.1. Lineage (GTDB taxonomy): Bacteria > Planctomycetota > Planctomycetia > Gemmatales > Gemmataceae > JALHQU01. The sequence goes on along the minus strand of JALOQR010000003.1, from coordinate 10,227 downwards.
CTCTCGCTGGTCGTGGTGACCCGGAACTGGTGTTCGACGCCGAGGTGCAGGTGAAACTCAAGTAGACTGGTATCCGCCGTATTTCAATAGCGGATCCGGAAGATGAGGTAGAGGGTCAACGGGACCAGGTAGTTAATCAGGATACCAACGAACCCGAACCACACCCCAGACCTCGCCTTCTCCTTGCCACTCACACCTGGGTTGCGTGTACGGGTCAGTCCGATCCACCCGATCACCACCGCCAGCGGGCCGAACACCAACCCGACGAATGGCACCATACTCACCAAGCCGAATGCGTAGGCGATGGCAGCCGTCGCGCTCGGTGTCTTCTGGGGGGTGTCGTCCGCAGCCGCGGTTCTCCCCCGTTTGTGGCGGGCCGGCTGTCGGTTGAACAACCGGTCGACCGGGTCTTCGTAGTCGGTCTGCGGATCGGGTGCAGCCGGCATGGCTCAGCATCTCGCTATCTGGTTTTTGCAGCGGTGACTACGAAGAACACCGTTGCAGCGATGGCCAGCAGTAGGGTGATTGAGCCCAAGACGATGCCAGTGATCGCGTGAGCCTTGCCTTTTGCCTCGGGGTGCTCCTTTGCCCGCGACAAACCGAGAATACCGAAGATGATGGCCAGAATGCTCAGGACGCCCCACACACATGGGATGAGCGAGAACACCCCGCAGTAGTATGCCGCCAGGGCCATGCCGTTCTTGTACGGGATCAGCCCTCCGGTCACGTCCCCTTCTTCGCGATGACGGCGGCGGCGGCGCGGACGATCATCATGGTCGTCATCGTCGTCCTGATCACGGCGGCGGGGGCGGTCATCCTCGTCGTCGCGGTTGGCCATGGTCGCCTCGAAGTACGGGGGAAAGTACCGCCTTCCTACGAAGCAGGTCGATCAACATCAATGGGTGTGGTGGGCGTGGACGGCTCGAAAGTGTTCGGCCACTCGTTCGTGTGGCACGTGCCATCCGCAGTCGTCGCACGCCGGCACTGTCGGGTAGCACTTCGAGCAATACAGTAGGCCGCCGCGGAGGAACTGCTCGAGCCGTGGTTTGTCCGGCCCGGCCGTCACCCCATCGACGCTCAGCGGGATCTCGATGAGGGTACGGCACTTCTCGCACGGGTGCTTGTTGTTATCTCGGATGACGGGCTGGTAGTGCTCGTGGACGCCTCGCGGAACCACCCCGCTACCAGTACACAGCGGGCACGTCATGCCGAACTGGGCGAGGATCGCCTTGCGGATGAACTCGCTCTTGTTCGGCAGATTGTTCAGGAACTCGGCCAAGTCGTCTTCCACCTTAAAGGCGACGATGTTTGACTTCTGCGTCTTCTTGGCCGGTTTACGGGACATGGGGGTGTGGACTCTGGCGGAAGGAGTGAATGAATTGTACCACATGCGGCGGCAGCCGTTGAACGCGGCTACGTGCCGTCGGGCGGTCGCTCCTCCTCCGCCGCTTCGGGGTCGGTCAGTTTCACCCCCCGCCGTGTCAACGCGTCTCGCAGGATGTATTCGATCTGCCCGTTCACCGACCGTAACTCAGCCTCGGCCCAGCGCTTCACCGCCGCCATAACCGTCGGGTCGAGCCGCAGCAGGAACTTGGTCGCTTCCTTCTTCGGCATGGGGTGGTCCCGTTCGGACGGTCGCGATCGTCAGGGATCGGATTTCCCAACTTCGCTCACTGGCGTTCGTGGCTTGTGTAAGTCCGGTCAGTTGTGCAGTGTCCCGGTGTTGAGCACCGGCTGGGGCACGCTGTGCCCGCAGAGCACGACCAACAGGTTACTCACCATCGCCGCTTTACGCTCCGGGTCGAGATCGACCAACCCTTTGCTTGTCAGGTCGGCGAGGGCGTGCTCGACCATGCCCACCGCGTTCTCGACGATCGCCCGGCGAGCGGCGATGATCGCCCCGGCCTGCTGTCGCTGGAGCATGGCAGCGGCGATCTCCGCGGCGTAGGCCAGGTAGCTGATCTGCGCCCCGAGAACCTTGATGCCGGCCTGCGTCATCCGCTGCTGCAATTCGCCCTGCAACCGGGCGGCCACTTCGTCGATGTGCCCGAGCAGGCTGAACTCGTCCTCCTGGCGGGCGTCGTAGCGGTACTGGCTGGCCAGGTTGCGCAGGGCAGCGTCCGACTGCACGTGGATGAACTCTTCGTAGTCGTCAACGGTGAACACTGCCTCGGCCGGAGCGACCACCTGAAACGTCACCACTGCGGCGATCTCAATCGGCGTGCCGTCCTTGTCGTTCACCTTGCTCGGCGCCCGCCGGCTGCTCGCCGGTTGCACCACCTTGCCTGCTGCGTCCTTCACCTCCGGCGTCTTTTGCACTCCCGTTTCGAAGGTCTGCACCCGCATCGATACCGTCTTCCGCCAGTAGAACGGGTTGCCCCAAAAGAAGCCGACGTCGGTGAGGGTGCCGACATACCGGCCGAAGAGTTGAACCACCTTCGCTTGGTTTGGGTTGTTGACGACGAATCCGAACGACATCAGCAGCAGTAGCACGCCCAGCCCAATCCATGCCCAGGCCCAAGTCGAATCCCTCGCTGCGATGGCCTGACCGACCAGTGCAATCTCCCCGCCGAGTAGCAGCAACCATACGAACAGCACGGGGAAACCGGGCAGCAGTTTCAGTTCACGGTCTTTCACGGATCAACCCTCCATTGGAGCGGCATATCGAAATGATATCACTTCAATATGCCGCCAGTCAAGGTGGTGTTCGCTCTCGGCTGCCACGCATTTCGTGGAATCGCTCGCCGCAAGTGTTGCCGGCGACCGTTGGAATGGGCGAGTGCCATTTCCTCCACGCCGAAACCAGGGCGGGTAGAATCACTTATCATCCGCCGACACGTTGCCCGGCGGAGCGACCATCCCGAGGGACACCGTGCGACCAGTACTCCTCGCCCTGACGGCGGCCTGCCTGCCGCTATTCGGGTGGGCGGCCGATCCGCCCAAAGCCGATAAGCCCAAGCCCGACGCGACGGCCGAAGTGCCGTACCGCCTCACCGACACCAAACACGTGCTTGTGCGCGCCAAGCTTAACGGCAAGGGGCCGTTCAACTTCATCCTTGACACCGGCGCGCCCGCCGTGTTTGTCACCAAGGCCGTGGCCAAGAAGGTCGGGCTGAAGGAAGACGACAAAGGATGGGGGATGTTCGACACGTTCGTCATCGAGGGAGGGTTGAAGGTGGACAAGGCCAAGGGACGGGTTGAAGACCTGTTTCAACTGGAAGGGATGAACGGACTTGGCCTGGCCGGCGTCGAACTTCACGGCGTCATCGGTTACAACGTGCTGGCCAAGTTTCGCATCACCTACGATTTCACCGGCGACAAACTGGCGTTCGTTCCCCTCGCCTTCGATCCGCCCGACCCGGTGGGTGTGGGGAAGGGCGGTGGGCAGGGCGGGTTGGAAGTGATGGGCGGCATGATGAAGATGCTAGGCGGCATGATGGGCGTGAAGCCGAACTTCGAGGTGAAGCCGGGTGGGTTCGTCGGGATGGAGATCGAGGAGAGGGAGAAGAAACTCTTCGCCAAGACGGTGCTCAAGGGTAGCCCCGCGGACGAGGCTGGCGTGAAAGCCGGCGACCGGCTCGACTCGGTAAAGGACAGTTCGCTGGAGAGTCTGGCCGATGTTGCCCGGACGTTCGGCAAGGCCGGCGTCGGCGACACGGTAAAACTGACCATCGAACGCAACGGTGAGAAGAAGACGCTCGGCATCAAACTCGGCGGGGGGCTATGATTATGCGTGCCAAACTGTTCGCGGCCCTCATCGGTTTGCTCGCCGGCGTGCCAGCCGTTGCCCAAGACAAGCCGAACCTCAAGGCCGAACCGAAGAAGACCGACCCGCCGATTGTTGTGCCGATCGAGATTCTCCCTTCGCGGCACTTCGTGGTGCAGGTGATGCTCGACGGCAAGGGACCATACCGCTTCATCCTCGACACTGGCGCTCCCCTGACCATCATGAACAGCAAGACGGCCAAGGACGCCGGGCTGACGAAGAAAGGCGGGGGCGGCGGCGGTGGGTTACTCGGCATGCTCGGCGGCGGGGTCAACCAGGTGGAGGTGCCGACGATGGAGATCGGCAGCGTCAAGGCCGACAAGACACCCGCGATGGTGATGGACCACCCGACCGTCCAGGCTATCTCCGATGCCTTCAAGAAGGATCACGGGCCAGTCGAGGGGCTGATCGGCTTCCCGTTCTTTGCCCGCTACTCGATGACCGTCGATTACCAGAAGAAGGAGTTGACCTTCACTCCGAACGGCTACAAGCCCGGCGACTACATGCAAGACATGATGGCCGGCATTATGAATCTGGAAGAGCGGAACAAGCCGCGAGTGGTAAAGCCGGCCGGGGTGTGGGGGCTGGAATTGGCCAAAGACAAGGACGACGACAAGGACGGAGTGACGGTGAAGGCGGTGTTCGCCGACGGACCCGCCGCCAAGGCGGGGGTGAAGGCGGGCGATCGATTGTTGACCGTTGATGGCCGGTGGACCGACAGCGTCGGTGATGCCGCGGTTGCCACCAGCCTGGTGAAGGCCGGCAAGGCGGTGCCGGTGGTGGTACAGCGGGACGGCAAGGAGGTGACACTGACCGTGACACCGGCCGTCGGACGTTAACAACCGTCGACAGATACCTCAAATGCCGTGAGTGGGTGGCAGCAGTCTCACCCACTCACGGCATTGGCGTTCCCATCCTACCGCTTGAGTGAATACAACACCGCCGCGCCGGCCAGTTTGCGAGCACTGTCGGGCGTGTGACCGAGACAGTCGGTACTCTTGTGGTTCTCCAGCGCGCAACCGATGTCGTACTCGCTGAAGATGATCACCCACCGCCCATCGAGCTTAATGCCCTGCAATTGCGGCGGCACCCGCTCGTAGCCGGAGTCGTTGCCCGCCTTTGCGTCACCCGCTTTCGCCCGCAGTTCCACCATGTCGATCCGCCGGCCGTTGAGCTTCTCGGAATAGAGCGGATCATCGGGCGGGATGGTCGCCAGTTCGGAGTCGGGGAACAGCTTCTTCGCCAGCACCTTGAATGAATCGTTGAACGCCTTGCTTCCGCAGCAGGCATCGGCGAGGAGTAGCCCGCCGCTCTGAAGCGTTGCCTGGATGTTCTCCACGCCTTTCTCGTCGACCTCAAACCCCTTCTTTCCGTGCATGTACAAGAACTTGTACTTGAACAGATCGGGGTTGTTCGGCTTCATCCGCTCGCTCTTTAGGCTAACGTCGAGCCGAGCAGTTTCTTTCAGGTAGCCGGAGAGGTTCCGCAATGCGGCGGTGGCCGGCGGCGGTTCGCCAACATCGAGCTGAAGTGGTTGCACGAATCCCGGTGGGGGCGACTTCTGCTCGGCTTCCACCAACTTCCGCTGGGCCAGCCGCTGCTTTGGCGGCTCCTTGCCGGTGGCGTAGGCGATGACGTTGGCGGCGAGGTGGAACGCCTTCTCTCCGTGGGTCTTCGGCTCCTGCCCCGGCTTCGGGATGAATCGCGTTTCTTCCCAGTACCCGGCGAGCGGTTCTGGGCTGAACACCAGTACTGTGCGACAGCCGACCTCGAGCCCCTCCAGCCTGGGAAACTCGGCAGGAGAGACGAGAAAGTGCGACGACCAGATCGCGTGACTCGGTGCCAGTGGCTTAAGTTCGCTGCCAGGGAACAGAGCCGCGATCATCTCCCGGAAGCCATCGGTAAACTCCTTGCTCCCGCAGCACGCCTCGGCGAGTACGAACCCGCCCTCTTCGAGGTACTTCTTGAACAACTTGCGGTGCTGGCCAGACAACGTCGGAGCCTCGTGCCCGGTAAGGTAGAGGATGGGCGACTGCACTAGTACCCCTGCCTCGGCGAGGATATCGGCCTCCGTCATCTCCTTGCCCCGCCGCGGGTCGTAGCTCTGCCAGCCGAGGGGCAGGCCTTTGAACAACTCGCGGGCGGCAAAGTCGGTCAGGTTGCGGGCGTCGTTGTGCTTGCGGTTCCAGTCGATCGCCCCGCCGCGGGCGTTCCCCTCCTTGTACACCTTCGTGCTGTCGTCGAGCTTCAGCGGGCCGTGGGCCATCTTGCTGATCAGTACCGGGCTACGCCCCTTGCTCAGAAACAGCAGCGCGAACGAGGTGGAGATCACGTTCACTCCTTTGAAGTCGCCCTCCTCGTTGGCCGACCAGAAACCATCCGGTTTCTTTTGAGTCCTCAATAAGTATTCGCACCCCTCGCGGTACCAGTCGAACTTCCCGATGAACCGCTGACCCGACAATCGCCCGAGACGCTCGATGCCGTACACGTTGTAGAAGGTCGAGGTGGACGCCTCGGCCCGGTCGAAGGCGAAGCGGCCGGCGATCCAGTTCATCCCCTTCCGCACCGCTTCGTTCTCCGGGTAGACCCCGCAGCGAGCCGACTTGCCGGTATCTGGATCGAGGCCCTGACCGCTATCTTCCAGCCCCATCCGGGCGATGAGCAGGCCGCACACCCCGGCGGTCGTCATCGTGAAACTCGCCGTCCGCCGCTCCTCCACATAGCTCCAATTGCCGGTGTCCTTCGTCTCTTCGATCAGGGTGTCTGTGTACAGCTTGAGGATGGCTTTCCAGTCCTCCTCCGGAACCTTCACCCCGCACTGTTTGGCGGCGTACAGCCCGAGCAGGGCGTACTGGGTGTTCGAGGCGTCGGCCCGCGGGATGTTCCCGTCCGGGTAGCTCCATCCGATCAGCCGGCCGTTCCGCCGTACTGCCGTCTTCAGCAGCCATTCGGTGTTCTCCTGCACCCGCGGTAGGTCGCCCTTATCTCGCACCTCGGCGAAGCACAGGTTGGCCAAGGCGACGACATACGTTTTCTTCGGCGTCATACTCCGCAGGTAGGCGAGCGGCTTGGCCACGATCTCATCGGTCGGTTTCACCCCGCTGTTCAGCAACGCCAGGGTGGCGAGTGCGGTGATGCCGCCATCCATGCTGGTGAGGGAGGCGACGAGGAAACTCTCCCAGTGGTCCTTCTCGTTCCAGTTGCGGCGAAGGTACTGCACGCCGGCGTCGATTGCCTTGTTCACCGCTGCGACCTTTTCCATCTCTGGGTCAATCGGCGGGGCCGCTGCTACGGGGCCAGGCACCTGCAACAACAGCACAACCAGAGCAGCGACGGGGAGAACAGAGCGAGACATGGAAGGCATCCTCAAGCGGCGAGCCGGGGTCCGTTAGGACTCGGTTGCTCGACAACCGGTTCCCAACGGACCCCGGCTCGCTGTCGAATTCTAAGCGAACTGGGGCGGGCGGTGTTGGCGGATCAACTGTCTTCCAGGTAGAAGAGCACGTCGGCCAGTTCGGTACATGCGGTTTGCACGTCGGCCCAGCGGCGGTCGTCAACCGCGGCCCGCAACCGCCCGGTGAGTTTGTCGAGTTCGGCCTGGTCCTCCGCCGACGCCTTCTCGCGGATTCGTGCCACCTTCGCCAGCAGACTATCAGCCTGGGCAGTCTCGCGGCTCCCCTCGGCGGCCGATGGCGGCGTCGGGGCTGGAGCGGTTAGCCCACTGATCCGCGATTGCGGCTGCGGCGAACGCTCGGCCGGTTCTGGCTCCGGTTCGTCTTCCTCCTCGTCGTCCACTGCGAAGGGGTTTTCGTCGTCGTCGTCGTCGTCGCCGCCGAACGGAATGTCGTCGAAGTCCTCCTCTTCGTCGTCGGGGATGATGTCCGACACGCTGAGCGGATCGCCGTTCTCTTCCGCCTCTTCGTCCCAACTCGGATTCGCCCACATGCGGTCGAGCCGTTGCTGTGCGGCGTCGCGTTCCTCCACTGCGAACCGGGCCATCGCGTTCTCGATCGTCACCTGGCGAAGTAGACCAGTCCCTTTTTCTCGGGCGCTCACCTTGAGCGTGCCGTCGAGCGTCAGGTCCATCTGCACGACGAGTTGGTTTCCGGCCGGGACGCGGGCCAATCCTTCCACCATGAACTTACCAACGCGGTGGTTTCGCCGCACGTCCCCGCTTTCCCCCTGGAAGACATCAATCTCCACCGTCGGCTGGTTGTCCGACACGGTGCAGAACACCTCGCTCCGCGAGGCAGGCAGGGGGGTATTGCGGGTGATGATGGGGGTAAACTTGAACTCGTTCGGATGGAGGGAGAACGAATCCGGGATTTCCAACGACTTGATGCCGAGGCTGTGCGGGGTGATATCGACGAGCACCGCCCCGACGCTCTCGCCCGCCACGATCGCCGCCTGCACTGCCGCACCGAGGGCGACGCACAAGTCTGGGTGAACCTCGCGGTGTGCCGGCTGACCGAGTCGCTCTTCGAGCAACCGGCCGATCATCGGGATGCGAGTGCTACCGCCGACCAGCACGACCTGCTTGATCTGAGCAGCGGTCAGGCGTGCGTCGTCGAGCGCCTTCTGCACGCATTGCATGGTGCGATCGATCAGCGGGGCGATGAGTGCTTCAAATTCACCGCGGCTGAACTCCTGCGACAGGTGCAGCGGCACCCCGTCCTTCTCGGCGATGAATTCCTCTTCGATTTTGGTGAAGGCATGATCGGAGAGCGCTTTCTTGGCGTTCTCCACCCCCCGCAGGAGCCGTGCCCGGCTCGATTTGTTGGCCCGCAGATCGACGCAGTACATCCGCTCGAACTCGTCGGCTACGGCGTTCAAGAACAGTTCGTCGAAGTCGTCGCCACCGAGTTGAGTATCACCGTGGCTACTCAGTACCTCGAAGACTCCGTCTTCGGCCGTCAGTACGCTCACATCGAACGTCCCGCCCCCCAGGTCGTACACCAGGAATTTCTCTGTCCCGCTGGGGTCGGGGGTGTAAGTCAGAGCGGCGGCGGTTGGCTCGTTCAGGATTCGCACCACCTCCAGCCCGGCGAGTTGTCCGGCTTCGCGGGTGGCTTGCCGCTGGGAGTCGTTGAAGTAAGCCGGCACCGTCACGACGGCCTTCGTCACCGGCTTGCCGAGGTCTTTCTCCGCGGCCTCCTTGAGCCGCCGCAGGATCATGGCGGAGATTTCTTGTGGCCGGAACTGCTGGTCGCCGATCGGCACTTTCACATCGAGGCCCATCTTCCGCTTGATCGACTTCACCGTGCGATCCGGCGCGAGCACGAACTGGTTGCGGGCCGGTTTGCCGACGAGCAATCGGCCATCGTCGGCCAGCCCGACCACGGAGGGCAAGATAGGATCGCCATCCACGTTGATGACGCGCGGCCGACCGTTCTCCACGATCGCCACTTCGCTGTTCGTGGTGCCGAGGTCGATGCCGACGATGACGTCTGCCATAGGGTATGCCGCCGGAGGTCACGCTCAGTGTCTGAATTGCAATTGTACGCTCACCGCGGGCAAAGGTGGGATGGGCCGCCGAGGTCTGGACAGGGATCGGTGGACCGGCGCTGGCGGATCGGAGTCGGTCGCCCTTTGGGTGTCCAATGCGTGTTCGGTGTTCCGGGGATGCCTCGCACCGCCGGGCCTGGCTCAGGCCCCCCCCTCTCTGCCACACTGCCACCTGCCACACACATACCCCCCCTCAGCCACCGTCACCCTAAGTGTTGCGCCAATCAGCCTTTGGCTCTATTTGGCCACGGCCACCGACCCCGGACAGGCTGGCCCTGGTATTGCACACGGTTAGATATGTGGTTGATCTTGGTCGGCCACGCTGAACCCGTTCGACCTCTCTCCACGGGGCAATGATCCTGACACAACCCGACACAGAACGAGTCTGGGTCCGAACCCGTGGCGGCGGCGAAGTGTTCGGCGACTGGTGAAGCAAACACACCTTGCTCACGGGCCGGCCCGATGACTCGAGCCGGCCCCTTGCATTTTCATGTCCGCACTACCTTCCCGGCAGGATGGTGCCGCCGCTGCTGTCGGAGAGTTCGACGACACCAGTGACGCTGTTGTAGATGAACTTCTTCGCTCGGGTCACCTGCTGCTGGTTGACGGCCCGCTTGTTGGAGTACAGCGACGCCATCCCGCCCAGGTTGGCCTCCAGAGTTACCCGCGTGCCGTCGAACACGATCTTGTGCCCCAGGCCGGTGCGAGCGGCGTCGCGGAATTCGGCGTTGCCGGTGGCGGTCAAGCGCTGGTCGGCCTCGGCCTCCTTCTTCGGTTTCGCCGACGACACGATGAGCCGATCTTCGCTTCGCAGGTATTCCGACCGCGGGGGGAGGTCGTGCGGTTCGACCCGCAGCCCGAGGTCCTTCGTGGGCGTGCGAATCACGACTCCGCCTTTCTCGAAGGTGGCTTCCTGATACAGCCCGTTGCCCTGGTCGATGGCCGTCATGGTGTTT
>JALOQR010000383.1 GCA_025459365.1 Fimbriiglobus sp. | reverse complement strand
AGTGGGCAGTCCCGGGGTTGAACCGGGGACCTAGCGATTTTCAGTCGCTCGCTCTACCAACTGAGCTAACTGCCCCTACCAATCGACTCCGTTTTATAGGCCCGCCGTTCGCACCCGTCAACGCTTCCCGGCCCGATTCTTTCGCTCATCATGGGCGAAGCGGCCTGCCTGCTCTATCACGCCCACACACACCCGGAGATCACCCTATGGCCATGATGCCCCACAACCTCTTCCTCAAGATCATTGCCAAAGAGATCCCCGCCAGGATCGCCCACGAAGATGAGCTCTGCCTCGCCTTCCACGACATCAGCCCCCAGGCTCCCGTTCACATCCTCATCATCCCCAAGAAAGTCATCCGCACCCACGCCGACCTCACACCCGACGACGCCGCCGTCATGGGGCATATCCACCTCGTCGCCGTGCGGTTGGCCAAGCAACTCGGCCTCGATGCCGGCTACCGGCTCGTCATCAACTGCGATGAACAGGCCGGGCAGACTGTGCCCCACCTGCACCTACACTTGATGGGCGGGCGGGCCATGAGTTGGCCCCCCGGCTGATGAGGGACGGGCGATGACCGACGATGAACTCCGGGCAACTCTGGGGCAACGGGTAGAGGATGTCCGCGGCCGGATCAACGCCGCTTGCGAGCACACCGGGCGAAGCCCCGATGCCGTCACGCTGGTGGCCGTCACCAAGAGCGTGTCGGTTCGCGTGGCCGCCCTGTTGCCGCCGCTCGGCGTGCCCGATCTCGGGGAGAGCCGGCCTCAGAAGTTGTGGGAGAAGGCCGCCGACATTCCCGCCCGTTGGCACCTCATCGGCCACCTCCAGCGAAACAAACTCGACAAGACCGTGCCCCTCTGCTCCCTCCTCCACTCGGTGGATTCCGATCGCCTGCTCACCGCCCTGAACGACTTCGGGGTGAGGCGGGGCGTGCCGGTGCCGGTGCTGCTGGAGGTGAACTGCTCCCGCGAAGAGGCCAAGGGTGGGTTCGCCCCGGAAACGCTGCCTACACTCGCTGACAGCCTGATGTCACTGGTCGGACTGCGGGTCGATGGGTTGATGACCATGGCCGCGTACTCGGACGACCCGGAGGCGGCCCGACCGACCTTCGCCGAACTGCGGGCACTCCGCGACGACTTGCGAACCCGCACCGGGCTGCCGCTTCCGCACCTGAGCATGGGTATGAGTGGCGACTTTGAAGTGGCGGTGCAAGAAGGCGCAACACTGGTGCGAATCGGCACCACCCTGTTTGAAGGGCTGGAAGAGGTGTAGCCGATTTACGGCCGTAGCTGAACAGTGTGAGCCGTTGAAGGCGGATGAAACACGCTTGACAGCATTTTGGAGAACGAAGCCAATCCTGAGGGAAGTCTCATCACCTTGCCGTCGAGTTCCACCGAGGGGGCAATACCGTAGTGGGATTCACCCCCCGCCCGATGGTGCCCGATGCTCGCCCGCATTGGCGGTTACCCACTGCTCCCGCCCGAAGACTTCGTCCGCACTGGCCCGGTCGATCACGCCGACTGGAACTACCGCTTCCCGCTCGGGTGGATCAGCCGCCGACGGCTGGCACTCGCCACTCGCCTGCTTCCGCCGAACGTCGGGCGGTTGCTGAAACTCGGCTACGGCAGTGGGGTTCACCTGCCACACTGGGCCACGAAGGCGAAGGAAATTCATGGCATCGACCCGCATCCCCACGCGGCGCCGGTGACCGAACGACTGGCCAAAAACGGGGTGACGGCCCACCTGGTGAGCGGTGGGGCCGAGGCGATGCCCTACCCCGACGCCCACTTCGACTGCGTGCTGGCCATCAGCGCCATCGAGTTCATCCCCGACCTACCGGCGGCGTGCCAGGAGATCCGGCGAGTGCTACGGCCCGGCGGATGCCTGATCGTGGTGACGCCGGGGGCATCGCCGCTGCTCGACTTCGGGCTGAAGGTGCTGAGCGGGAACAGTGCGAAGAAGGACTACGGCGACCGCCGGGCGGCGGTGTTGCCGACGCTCGCCGAGTACTTCGTCACGGAGAAACGGCTCGTCTTCCCGCCGCTGTTGAGCAAGTTGGTCTGCCTGTACACCGGGCTGCGGCTGAGGGCGAAGTAGGGCGACCCTCGGCGAGTGTTGTTCTCACTCCCTGGTCACGAACTCATCGAGGTTCATCAGCACCCGGCCGACGGCTGCCCACCGTTTGGCTTCGTCGCCGGTCTGCTTGTTCAGGTAGGCGAGTGCCGCCGCCCGTTCCTTCTCGTTCGGCTCACGGGCGAAGCAGAGACGGAATGCGAACGCCACTTTCCCTGCGTCGTCGGCGGGTCCGTCCTTCACCACCCGCTGGCCGAGGGCGTCGAAGAACTCCACGAAGGCCGGGTCGTTGGCCAGGTGCAAGGCCTGGAGAGGCGTGTTGCTGCGGTTGCGTCGGGTGCAGGCGGTCTGGGCGTCGGCCCCGTCGAACGTCGTCATCAGGTGGTGCTGGCTCTGCCGGCGGATAAAGGTGTACAGCCCGCGGCGGTAGCGGTCCTCGCCCTTACTCTCTGGCCAGGCGTGGTTGCTCTGGGTGAAGGCAAACACTTCCTTCGGCAGCGGAGGATAGACCCCCGGCCCGCCCACCTTGGCCGACAGCAACCCGCTGGCTGTGAGGGCCGCGTCGCGGATGATCTCGGCTTCGAGGCGGAGGCGGTTCTGCCGGGCGAGCAGTTTGTTCTGCGGGTCGGTGTCTTTCAGATCGGGCCGGCCGACCGACGACCGCTTGTAGGTGGCACTGCTGACGATGAGGCGGTGCAGGCGTTTCAGGCTCCACCCGCCGTCGCGGAACTCGACCGCCAACCAGTCGAGCAACTCGGGGTGGGTGGGCAGGCTGCCCTGCATGCCGAAGTCGTTTTCCGTTTCCACCAGCCCGATGCCGAAGAACTGCTGCCAGGCGCGGTTGACCACCACACGGGCGGTGAGTGGGTTGTCGGCGCTCACCAACCACTTCGCCAGGTCGAGCCGGGTGAGTTTGCCGGCGGGGGTGGGGCCGACTGCGGCCGGGTACGCTGGCTGCACCTTGTCGCCCTTGCGGAGGAAATCGCCGCGAATTTGCACGAACGTCTCCCGCGGTTCCTTCCGCTCCCGCACGATCAAGGTCGTCGGGATTTTGCCCTGCACTTTCTTGATCTCCGCCTCCACCTTCTTCCCTTCGTCGAGCTTGCCGGCCGCCTTCAACTCGTTGGCCTTCGTGGTCAGTTCGTTCACCTGCTTCTCCAACTCGGGCGCTCCTCCGACCGTCAGGCTCGGTTCGTCGGCGCTGTTGAAGAAGGCGTACAGGCGGAAGTAGTCGGCCTGCGGAAGCGGGTCGTACTTATGGTCGTGGCACTGGCAACAACTCATGGTCAGGCCGAGCCAGACGGCCGCGGTGGTGTTGGTGCGGTCCACCGTCCGCTCGACGCGGAACTGCTCCGGGTCGGCCCCGCCCTCCTCGTTGAACGCCGTGTTGCGGTGAAACCCGGTGGCCACCAGTTGGCTGTTCGTCGGCTTGGGCAGCAGGTCGCCGGCCAGTTGTTCGAGGGTGAACTGGTCGAACGGCATGTCGGCGTTCAGCGCCTTGATCACCCAGTCGCGGTACGGCCAGATGCTGCGGGCGCCGTCCACCGTGTACCCGTTGCTGTCGGCGTACCGGGCCAGGTCGAGCCAGTGACGGGCCTGCCGCTCGCCGTAGTGCTCGCTGGCCAGCAGCTTGTCCACCGCCTGCTCGTAGGCGTCGGGCGAGTCGTCCTTGACGAACGCTTCCACTTCGGCAGGCGACGGCAGCAGGCCGACGAGGTCCAGGTACACGCGGCGGAGGAGGACGGACTTGTCCGCTTGCGGAGAGGGCTTGATGCCAGCCTTCTCCA
>JALOQR010000382.1 GCA_025459365.1 Fimbriiglobus sp. | reverse complement strand
TCATCGGGGATCGGGCGGGCCGCCGCTCTTGCCCTCGCCGAAGCCGGGGCCGATGTCGCCCTCAACTACTACTCCGCTCCAGAGGGAGCCGAGTCAGTCGCCGAGGTCATCCGCACGAAATACGGCCGGCGGGCGTTGCTTTTTCCGATCGATGTGTCCGACCAACCGGCCGTTGAACGGATGGCCGACGAGGCCGCATCCCGCCTGGGCGGCATTCACCTGTTCGTCTCGTCGGCCGCCTACTCCGATCGTGAGCCGTTCCTCACCGCCGACATGGCCGGGTTCCGCCGCACGGTCGAGGTGAGTCTGTGGGGGGCGTTCTACGCCTTGCGGGCATGCGGCCGGCACATGGTGGCCCAAAAGCAGGGTGGGGCGGCGGTGATTGTGAGCAGCCCGCATGCCCAAATCGCCTTCCCAAACTGCATGGCGTACAACATCGCCAAGGCCGGGTTGGACATGCTCATGAAAACGGCGGCCACCGAGTTGCTTCCGCACGGCATCCGGGTGAACGCTGTTTACCCCGGCTGGACCGACACACCCGGTGAGCGGAAGTTCCTGGACGACGCCAGCATCAAGGAAGCGGCCAAGGGGTTGCCGCTCGGCCGGCTGGCGACTGCCGAGGAAATCGCCGGCGGCATCCGCTTCCTGTGCGAGCCGGCCAGCGCCTACATGACTGGTAGCGTGCTCCATCTGGACGGCGGGCTGTTTCTGCCGTGGTGGTCGAAACGTGGCACCGGTGAACTCTGACCGAGCGACCGCGGGGCGTTAGCCTCCCCGGTTCGCACAATTACCAGCCCGCTCACGCGGGTCGTTCGCCAGGATTTCTGATGCACTACGAAGGCGATTTCTCTTCCCCCTCTGGCCGGTTCGCGGTTGTCGCCGCCCGGTTCAACGCCCTGGTGGTCGATCAGTTGCTCACCGGCGTACTGGATGCGTTCAACCGCTACGGCGTCGCCGCGGAGCGGATCGACGTGGTCCGTGTGCCGGGGGCGTTCGAGATCCCGGTCGTCGCGCAGCACCTCGGCAAGGGAGGCCGGTACGCGGCGGTGGTGTGCCTGGGGTGCATCATCCGCGGCGATACCGATCACTACGACCACGTCGCCGGATCGGCGACGAGTGGCATCTTGAACGCCGGTTTGAACAGCGGGGTGCCGGTGATCTTCGGCGTGCTGACGTGTGACACGCTGGAGCAGGCACTCCACCGGGCTGGGGCGAAGGCCGGCAACAAGGGGTTTGAGGCGGCGGTGACGGCCGTGGAGATGGTGAACCTCATGGCCAAGTTGAAATAGTGGAGCCGGAAACGCTGACCGGGGTGAGCGGGTGGCCCGTAGCCACACTCACTCACCCCGGTCAGCGCGACACCTCGGTGTCACTTTCCGTCGCCCTTTCCTTTCGATTTCGGGATAATCGACGTTTCGCGGTACTTCCAGCTTTCGGCTCCGAGGCCGTTGTTGTCGTTCACCTTGATATCGTCGGCG
This sequence comes from Fimbriiglobus sp., assembly GCA_025459365.1. Lineage (GTDB taxonomy): Bacteria > Planctomycetota > Planctomycetia > Gemmatales > Gemmataceae > JALHQU01. The sequence goes on along the minus strand of JALOQR010000382.1, from coordinate 2,390 downwards.
CGGTCGGTGCGAGACGCTGATGGCCGCCGGAAATCGAGTTGCAGGGTCTTGCGGGAAATCAGAACCTGAGTGCCCCCTTTGCCGTCGTCCACCTCTTTCTTGGCCAGCCCGTCCGACAGGCCGGTGACGTACACACTGAAGTTGTTCGGGTTGGCCTTTTCGGGAACATCGAGCCAGACTGCGATGCCATATACCGCCTGCGATTCCGGATAGGTGTTCGGGAGGGCGACGGGGATCTTCTCCTTGGCGACGGATACTGACGTCTTGTATTTCCGCAGGTTTTCCGGGTCTTCGAGCTTGCGGATCGCCTCGACGACCGACGGCTGAGACTCATCCAAAGAAGTCATCACGACCCCGTCCGGGTCTTTAGTCACCAGTTCGAACTCCGGGAGGATTTCCCGTGGAGCGCCGGTCTTGTTGTACACATAGTACGGCATGTACCAGACGGTCCGCTCGCCGCGGTCGGGCGTCTGGACCTTGGCGATTCGGGGGGTGACATAGGCGAAGTTCATCGTCCACGCCTGCCCATCGAGGGAGAGTGCAACCGGATCGACTGGGCGAAACGGCGACTTGGGCAGTTGGGCGGGAGCTGTACCAGTGGTCAAGCCGACCAGGAGGCAGGCACACGCGGCGGTGGCGATTGTCCTTCGGGCCATGTCTTCCTCTCCTGGGCTGTATTCGTTACCGATACCCGGCGGATGCCGGCGGATCAAGCGAATCTTACGCCGGTGATGGCGGGAAAAACCCCCCGCCGCGCCACAACCGGCGCCAGCCACACGATGGGTCGGCGGGCCGCACCCTTTCCGTTTCCCATCCCCCCACGACCCCTAGACTCGGTCGTGGGGGAACAGGGCTACCCCCCCCTCTGCCACACTGCCACCTGCCACACACATACCCCCCCTCGGCCACCGCCATCCTAAGTGTTGTGCCAATCAGCCTTTGGCTCGATTCGGCCACGCTCCCACCTTTTCCCCCTGGCCCGCCGAAACCCCCGGCGGCAGGTGCGGGAAGCGAGTGGCGACGTGAGCCGTCCTCTCGTACAGTGGGGGGCGGCGGGGCAAGGGTGTGGTCTGCAGGTCGGAAACGGAGTCACTCCCAGCCGACGAACCCCTGGTTTCCCGCCACTTTCACTGCACCCTGACAGTCCCACCGTCGGGTACGATCGTTTCGGCCTCCCTCCCCCCCGTCCCGGACCCCGCCATGCTCTCCCGCCGCTCGTTCCTGGCTTCCGCCGCCGCCGCCACCGCCGCTCCGCTTGTCTGGCCCCGCACGGCGGGCGCCGCCCCGTCCGACAAGCTCACCCTCGGGTTCATCGGCGTCGGCACGATGGGCCGCGGCCACCTGGGTGGCTTTCTCGGCCGGGGCACCGTCGAGGTGGTGGCGGTGTGCGATGTGGTAGACGACCGACTCAACGCCGCCGCCGACATGGTCGAGAAAAAGTACGCCGAGCGCAAGAAGAGCGGTCAGTTCGCTGGGGTGAAGAAATTCACCGACTTCCGCGAACTGCTGGCGATGCCGGGGTTGGACGCCGTGGTGATTTCCACCCCGGACCACTGGCACGCCATTCCGTGCATCGCCGCGGCCCGAGCGAAGAAGCACATCTACTGTGAGAAACCGCTCACTCACCACGTCGCTGAAGGGCGGGCCATCGCCGACGCCGTGACCACCGCGAAGGTGGTGTTCCAGACCGGCAGCCAGCAACGCACTGAGTTTGGCGGCCACTTCCGCAAGGCGGTCGAGTACGTCTGGAACGGGCGGATCGGCAAACTGAAGACCGTCCGCATCGGCGTCGGCGGGCCGGCTGTCTCCTGCACCCTGCCGACGCAGGACGTACCGAAGGGAACCCACTGGGACCTCTGGCAAGGGCCAGCCCCAGACCGCGGCTACCACGAAGACCTCTGCCCGAAGGGCGTCCACAAGCACTTCCCGGCGTGGCGGAACTACCGGGAGTACGCCGGCGGCGGGCTGGCCGACATGGGAGCACACCACTTCGACATCGCCCAGTGGGCGATGAAGATGGATGCCAGCGGGCCGGTGGAAGTCATCCCGCCGACCGACCCGAAGGCGACGAGCGGGCTGAAGTTCGTGTACGCCAGCGGGGTGGAGATGATCCACAACCAGTTCGTGAAGGACAAGGACGGCAAGGAACTGAGGGCCGATTGCGTGTTCGAAGGCACCGATGGCATCATCCTGGTGAGCCGCGACGGCATCCGCAGCCTCCCGGACACCATCTTGAACGAGAAACTCGACGACAAGGCCGAGCGGGTCTACCCGTCCACCGACCACAAGGGGAACTGGCTCGACTCCATCGTGAGTGGCAAACCGACCATCTGCCCGGCCGAGGTGGGGCACCGCAGTGCGACCATCTGCCACCTGGGGAACATCGGCTA
>JALOQR010000381.1 GCA_025459365.1 Fimbriiglobus sp. | reverse complement strand
GTGATCCGCACCGGGGTGACGGTCGGGAAGTTGGCGTTCGGGTCGGGCGGAGCGGGCGGTTGAAGCCCAGGGTCGAAGACTTCGGCCGGCGGGTTGGCTCGCTTCGCGATCTTCGGGTTGCTCAGGATCTCGCCCGTGCGGAGGTCTCGCCAGACCACGTCGAGGGTAATCACCAACTCCGATTCGAGCGGTAGGGCTTGCAGGTTGCGGTTGAGCACCGGCTTCGTGACTGACAAGATCGTGCCGATCAATTCGGTGTCGGCACGGCTCGGATCAGACACCACCTTGATCGGTGTCTTGCGTGCGGTCAGTTCCTTCACCACAGCGTCGGTTAGTTCGACATCCAGGTTCCGTAGCGGAGTTGTGACCACCGGCATGAGCTTGAAGGTGGGCACATACACACTGCGGATGTTCGGGTCGAACGGTGGCTCCGTGGTGTAGCCGAGTACCGAGAAGTTGCCACCATTGCGGCATCCGATGGCCGCGGCGGTGGTACTCGCAAGCAGGGCCGCGAGGAACCGGCGGCGGTCAGCGGCCATCGTTCACCCCCTGAACGGGAATCACCGGAACGGGCTGTGGGCGAGTCGGCTTGCGGATGGTCGGGTCGATTGGCACCCCCTCGGGCGGGGGCGTGTTGTTGAAGAGTTTGTCGATTCCTTGGCGGACCGATTCCAGAGTGGACACTTTGCCAGCGGCCCGGTCGGCGTCCTGTTTCGCCTGGATCCTCTTCATCTCGTCCACCCGGACCCCGGCCAGGTCGGACCAGCGAGTGCCGGGATATCGCCGTTTCACCAGCTCGTAGTAGAAGAAGGCCGATCCATACTTCCCGCTCCGGCGATAGTACTCGGCAGTCTCAAAGTCTCGCTCGGCCTGACCATCGCGGACGGCCAGTTTCTGCTTGGTCAGCCATTCCTTCTTTCCCTCGTCCCGGCGGTATTCGGGCTGGCTGGCCTCTAGTTTGTTGAGCAGCGCCTGGGCTTCGGCCGACTGTTTACCGTCGTACCACGGCCCGCCGGCGGCCCGCGCCTTGGCGTCGATGGCGTACTTGACCGCCTCCGCCTGGAGTGGGCTGTCGGGGAACTGCTCGGCCAGTGTGCTGAAGAAGTGGTCGGCATCTTCGTAGGCCCCGCTCGCGTAGTGCAGGTAAGCGGCCCAGAACATGGCTTTGTCGGCGCAATCGGCGTGTGGGGCACCTTCGGCAATGTGTTCGTAGCACCGCACCAGTTCCCCGTTGAAGTCGAGCCGCGGGCGGGTGGAGTCGGTGAAGTTGGGTATCCACGAGGCCTGTTTCACTTCCTGGGTGTCCTCGGGCATGATGTGCTTCCGCCAGCTCTCGGCAATCGCGAACATACGGTCGGCCGCTTGCCGGCTATAGACCCCGCCGACGTGGTCACGGAGGTACTTGTTGTACGTGGCCACCGCTTCGGGCAGCTTCTTCTCCATCCGGCAGCACTCGGCTTCCAAGAACCGCGCCTTCTCGACCATCTGGCCGGGGTTGTATTTGTTGTCGGCGAGGGCACCGAGTGCCGACCGCGCTTCAGCGTACTTCTCTTGGGCGAAGAGCTCTTCCGCCTCGGCCATCTTTTCGGCCGCTCGGGGGTCGTGGTACGACGTGTTCAGGGTCGCCTGAAGCGTCTCGCTCACCCGTTCGCTGAAAGATCGAGTGTCCTTCCCCCCTCTTCCGATGGGGGTGGTGCAGCCGGCACCGGCGACCGACGCCAGCACGAGTGCTAGCGGGGCGAACAGTCGGCGGGTGGTGGACATGTCGCGGCTCCCCCGGCGGCCCACCGCCCGGTCCCCTCGAACGGGCCGGCGGGCCGAACGCATCGATGCGAGCCGTATGCCGCAGCTGCCTCACCCGTCGTCCAGGTAGGCAAGCATTCGCGGGCGGCGACCGAGCACATATCCGACCGTCTGGCCGAGGACCGCTCGCACCTCCCGCCGCAGGTGCGGAGTGGGGGCCAGCGGGTCGCGGCCGTCCACCGCCCCGGCCAGCGCAGCAAGCGCAGCCCAGGCCGGATCGGACAGCGGTCGGCGGTCGCGGACGCCAGGGGTACAGTTCGGGCACACCACCCCACCCGCCTCGGGGCTGTAAACGACCCGGACGGCGGACGGCGGTGGCACGGGCAACCCCCGGGCGCACACGGCGCACGCATCGAGCCGCGGGCTATAGCCGAGTTCCTTGAGCCAAACAAGCTCGAATGCCGAAACAGGATCGGGCGGTGGAGTCGTCCCCCCCAATCCCCGCAGCACGTCCACGGCAGCGTCGAAGAGGGCCGGGTGCGGGTCGTAATCCTGCGTGCCGTCGGCCAGGAGTTCGGCGACGTAGTACCCGACGTTCAACGCTCGCAGGTCGGTTCGCAGGTGTGGGAACCGCTCCGCCACCTGGGCTTCGATGAGCAGATCCAGCCCCCCTTGCGCCTTTCGCAGATAGGTCACGCGGCAGACGGTCAGCAGATCAAAGGCGATTTCGAACTTCGAGTTCAGCCTCCGCCCCCCCTTGGCCAACGCCCGAACCTTCCCGAACTGGCGAGTGAACAGAGTGGTAATGCGGCTGGTCTCCGACCAGTCGGTTCCGCGGACGACGAGAGCGAGTGCGTTTTCGGCCATGCAGTGATTATCGGACTCGGCGCCTGCCGGGAGTGCGTGTTCTATACTGACCGAGCGATACATTCCCGTGTCGAAGTTCGTAGCTGAGGTGCCGCCACCGTGAGTCCCGCGACGGACGAGGTACTCCCCCTCGATCGCCCTCTGTCCGAGCAAACCCCACCCCCAGGGCCGTCGTCCCCGTCGATCGATGATCTGCCGCTCACGGTCATCGAGAACCGCCTCGGGTGGACCTGGGCAGACTTTGCCGAAATGTGGCGGTTCCGCGAGTTATTCTTCTACCTCACCCTGCGTGACATCCGCCTGCGGTACAAACAGACGGCCCTCGGGGTCGGCTGGTCGGTGTTCCAACCGCTTGCCACGATCATTGTGTTCGTGGTGTTCGTGGGGTTTCTCGGGAATGCCAGCGGGGGCATGGATCGGGCGACCTATGTGCTGTTCGTCGTCGCCGGGGTTATCCCTTGGAACTTCTTCGCCAGTGCCGTGCAGAACGCGGGCGGTAGCCTGGTGAGTAACGAACGGCTGGTAACGAAAACCTATTTCCCGCGTGTCGCATTGCCTGCGGCTAACGTGTTCGCCGCATTCTTTGACTTCCTCATTTGCCTTGGGTTGTTTGCCCTCATCGCGATTGCCTACGCGGCAACTGGTGTTGGGGTCGTAGTTTCGTGGAACCTGCTCTTGGTGCCGGTGGTGGTGCTGCTTCTGGCGGCTCTGGCCACTGGCCTGGGAGTGTTCCTTTCGGCCCTGGTGGCGGCCCAGCGAGATTTCCGCTTCCTCATCACCTTTGGCATGCAACTCTGGATGTTCGCCACACCGTGTATTTACCTTCCCCCGGAGAGCTACGAGCGATGGAAGTGGCTCCTTCAGTTCAACCCGGTGTTCGGGCTGGTGTACAACTTCCGGGCGTGTACCTTGGGCGGTTCGATGGACTGGATATCACTCACCATCGCAGCGACGGCGGCACTGGTCGCCGTGGTAGGTGGCGGCATCTACTTCCGCCGCGTGGAGCGGGCACTGTCCGACACGATTTAACGAGCCGCGACTGCGCGGAGGCGGTCACGCGATTGCCCTCGCTGGCGGTCGCGGTTCATCAGGAGGTCCGTATGCTCGGCACGAAGCTGAACCCGACCGAGTTCCTGAAGCGACTCGGAGAGGAGTGCTCCCGCGTTGATCCGGCCAGTGTGAGTCTGCTCGCGGATCTGATGTGGGAGCGGTACAAAGCCGGGCGAATGATTTTCGTCATCGGCAACGGCGGGAGCGGCTCGAACGCCTCGCATTT
>JALOQR010000097.1 GCA_025459365.1 Fimbriiglobus sp. | reverse complement strand
GGATCAGCACTGGTGTAAGTCGGCCGAGGAGCGTGTCGGCGAACTGGCCGGCCCGATGAACGACATGTTGAAGGTCGCCCGCAAGCGTGGCGTGTTCGTCATCCACGCCCCGAGTACCTGCACCGCCTTTTACAAGGAGACCCCGCAGCGGAAGCGGGCGCAGGCTGCCCCATTCGCCAAGACGCCAGTGGAACTGGCCAAGACAGAACGCTGGGGCACCTGCTGGCACTGGACGGACGGGAAGCGAGAGGGCGTGCTACCGATCGACGATTCAGACATGGGATGCGACTGCAAGACGAAGTGCGAGATTCGCTCACCGTGGACACGACAGACAGCAGCGATTGACATCGCCGACGAGGATGCCATCACCGACGACGGCCAGGAGACATGGAACCTTCTGGCCGAACGGAAGATCGACAACGTCATCCTGTGTGGAGTTCACCTGAACATGTGCGTGCTGGGGCGACCGTTTGCCATCCGCCAAATGGTGAAACTCGGCAAGAATGTAGCCCTGATACGAGACATGACCGACACAATGTACGACCCGAACCGGCCGGGGGCGAAGACACACTTCGAAGGGACAGACAAAGTCGTGGAACACGTCGAGCGGTACTGGTGCCCGAGTTTCGCGAGTACCGACCTCACCGGCAAGCCAGTGTTCAAGTTTAAGGCAGACAAGCGATGACGTCGGCGGTGGCAGCGGCCGGCGGGATCCTTATGCCGCCGGCCGGTACCCAACATGAGCGTTACTTCTTGTACCCTGCCCGGTCGCGGGTGAGTTTGGCGGTATCGGCCTCGCTCAACACGAACACGTCGGTGCGGTCCTTCTCCTCCACCTTCGCGTACACCTGCTTGCCATTCGTGCCGCCCACCTCGCCACCGAGTTGGAGCGTCTTGTTCCCTCCGGGTAACGTCACCACGATCACCCGGCTCGGTTTGTCCAGCCCATAGAGTTTCGGATTGGCGTCCTTGTCGGCGACGAACCGCTCGGCCTTCAGCCCGGCGAGTACCGCCAGTGTGTCGGTCACCTTCGCCGGATCAGGCTGGTCGTCGGCCCTGGCTGGATCGACCCAGGCCGGGCCGACCTTGGTGAACGCGAAGTTCGATCCGCCCGCACTCACCGCCAGCGACTGCACCTGTGAGGCATCAACGCCCGACCACACCGCCCGCTTGCGATACTCGCCGAGCAGTTTCGCCGTCAGCCCGGCGTCGAAGAGTGCGACCGCCTCACCACCGGCCAGCTTGCCGAACGCCCGTCGCCCATCGTCCTCTTTCTTTCCGAGCAGTACGGCCATCACCTCCTTGTCGCCGTTGAAGAACTTGACCATCGCGGCCGGCGTATCCAGCCCGTAGCGTTTCAGGTCGGCTCCCTTGTCCGTCAGCAGTTCGTCGGCCCGCAGCTTGGCAGCAGCAGCGATGAGCGAGTCGAGGTCACCTTGTTCTGCGTCGGTACTCACCGGCTTCGTCATCTTCCAGGTGCCATCGACCTTGGCGAACTCGGCCGTGCGGTCGCCGCGAGCGATGGTGACTCGGTCGGCATCGACGAACTTGCCGAGTAACTTGTCCTTGAACTTCACCGGCTCGGCGAGCAGTTTGTTGGCCGCCGCCGCCGCAAGTACCTTCACTGGCCCGGCCTTGTCCGTCTGGACGAATCGGTCGCCAGTGGGCTTGGCGTCGTCGACCGGCTTGCCGACTCGCAGGGTCAGCGTCTTCGGCTTGTCTATCCCAACGATAACGGTCAGCTCGGTCGGTTCGTCCAAACCGAACGGTTTGAGGTCTTTCGCATCGAGGGAATGGACCTTCGCTGCCCGTAGCCGACTGAGCAGTTCAAGTGCATCGAGGACGGTCTCTTCGTCGGCCTTGAACTTGGTCGGCTTGAGCACGTCCCAGCCGGTGCCCGACGCGAGTTCGAACTCGTCCTTCCCCTTCTTGCGGGCGACCGACAACACCTCGGCGGGGTTGAACGACAACAGGGAGCGATCCGCCAGGGCGAGTCTGCCGCGAGAGATCGCGGCATCGGCAGCGCCGGACACGACCCCCACCGCCAGTTTGTCGTCCACACGGAGAAACCGCTCGCCACTGGGCAGTTCCTTGCCGAGCTTGAGCGTGTGCGTCTCGGGGTTATCACCGCCCATGGCGAGCGTTACCGTGACGGCTGGCTTGTCCAGTCCATACTCAGCCCATTTGACATTCGGGCCGTAGTCGGCGAGGCGAACCACAGGAGGGTTGCTGGCGTTGAAGACCAGTTCGCCGACGAGCGATTTGTCCACCTCGAACCCATCGGCTTTCCAGGCATTGTCCTTCCCGTCACGGGTGAGTGTGACAGTTTCGGCACCGGCGATGGTAATCTTGGCGAGCTTGCCCGGATCGACGGAGAGCAGTTCGCGGTCAAGCCAGTCGAGGGCCACCCGATCGGCCGGCTTGAACGCCGACTCCGGCAAAACGAAGACTGCCTGGTTCGGGCCGTCGGCGAAGCGGGCATACCGGCCCGGCCCAGCGGGCGGTTGGCCGAGTGTGGAAGCAGGTGACGAGCCATCGGCTGGCTTGCCGATGAGTAGCGTCCGCGTAACCACTTCATCGTCGTCGGTGTCCGTCGCCCTCTGCCGGAACTTCACAGTTAAAGTCAGTGACAGAGTGGTGTCACCGGCCGCCCCACCGACGACGGCCGGGCGCAAGGCCTGATCGGGAGGGAGGCCATGCTTGATCGGATCGGCCTTCACTGCGTCGTATCGCTCCGCTTTCGGAGCGGCCACACCAGCGGTGAGGGGTTCCGCGTCGAGGGCTGAGGCGTCGGCATCGAATGGACCGCTCAGCCGCCATTTCTTGTCGTCCTTGCGGACGGTGTAGGTCTCCTTCCCCCGGGCGACGGTCACGGCCAGCACCTTGTCGGCGGTGGTCGACCAGAGTTGCAGTGGCAGGAGGTCGAGCGGACCTTTATCGAGTGAATCGACCAGCGACTTCGGCACGGTGAACACACCTCCCGAAGAGGTGCGAGCGAACACTTCCTCCGCACCCATGCGGGCAGCGCCGATGAACAACTTTTCGGTTTTCGCACCCTTCCCGCCAAACCCGAGATCGACGGTGTACCGTGGCTGAACCAGACCGTATTCGCCGGCCAGTTTGTCGGCCTTGGGGGCTTCGTCCACGAACTCGACAGCCTCCAGCCCGCTCAGGTCGTTGGCCAATCGGCTTGCCTTGGGGTTGTCGGTGTCGGTGGTCATCGGGGTGGTGAGTTTCCAGTTGGTTTGGCCACGATCGGGAGTACTCTCCAACCCGAACGCAGTTCCATCGGGTTTGGCAACCGTGAACTTCTCCAACTTCATCTCGGCGGTATCAAACAAACGGCGGCTGCGATATGCCAGCGGCCCGCGTTCGGAAAGCGTTACGACGCCGTCATCGACCAGGCTGACTCGCGGCAGCCCGGCCATGCGGACGGCCACCTTCTTCTTGGCGACATCGCGGCCAGCAAGGGTGATGGTGTAGGTCCGCGGTGCCGGTGGGGTGTCGCCCTCCACCACTCTGGCCTGGGCCGTCACCTTCACAGTGAAGTTGTCGAACCTGACGAAACCGGCCGGTAACTGGCCATCATCGGAGCGGTCGTCGGCGGTCTTCGCCTCCAGTTTGGCGAGGGCTTCGAGCAGTTCGTTCACCTTGTCTGTCTGGGCGAGTTGATCACCCACTTTCCAACGGTCGGAGCGGTCGTCTTCCCGCTCGGCGAACGGGTCGCCTTTCTTCTTGGTGAGCCTCACAACCGTTGGCCGGTTGTCGAACGCAGACAAGCCAACCCCACCGACGACCCCCGCGATCGACTGCGTCGGTTTAGGTGTTGTGATCTCCACCTCTTGGGCTTCGTCTGGCGTGAAGCGAGCCACAAGGGGGTCGCGAAGATTGTCCGGTTTGGCGAACAAGTCGGCGAAGCGGTCACCGCGGACTTCAAACACCAGCGGGTTATTCTCCAGTCGGGCGTAGTAGAACTTGGTTTCGGGCGGGGGCATCGGCGGTTGACCGGGCGGAGGGGCCTCCGGCTCCGGCCCCTTTTCCACCCGCGACACTGCCCCGATCCGCAGCACTACCGTCGAACCGTTGGCGGTGACAGCGACGCGGCGTTCCTTCGGGAACTGCTCAAGCATCGGATCGGTCGGGTTCTTCTTGCGCCGCTCGGCCAGCCGTTCCGCCGTGAGCCCGGAGTGCAGGGCGACGAGGTCCTTCTCCAAATCGGGGTGAGCGGCGGCGAGGAGGCCACCGGGTTGCAACGGCAGATTGGTGCTAGTGAAAAAGGCGGCGGCCACCTTCCCGATCGCGTCCGGGTCGGGGAAGCCTTCCACCCATAACTCGGGCACGGCCGAGAGGGCAGCCCGCAACTTGCCCGGCTCGGCACGGTCACGGACAGTACCCGTGCTCACCTCCCACGAGTTTGCCAACTGGCTGACAAACACAGCCGGCGGAGCGGTTGGGAGTTCGAGCACCCTGCGTGGGGCGGGATTCGGGGCGGTACGGGTGAGAGTGAAAGCGCCATCTGGCCCGCTCACCTCGACTTTCGTCACCCCGTCGCCAGGTAACGGAGTCGCCCCGACGACAATCGCGCCGTCGGCGAATAACTTCACCCGACTGACGTCGGCGAACAGTTGTCGGCGGCGGTAAGTGTCGAATGGGCGAGAGACGACCACGAGTACATCCGGAGCGATTCTCAGCACCTCTGCTGCGTCGTTCACACGCACATAGGCGGTGCCATCGCCCGACTGACCGAACAGCAGTGTGGTTGTGGTCGAATCGGCGGTGAGCGTCACCTTGTGAGGGCGATCGGCGTCGGAGAGGCCGAAACGACCGAGATCGGTGCCGAGAGCAACCGGCAGGTGGCGAGTCTGGATGCGAGTGACGATGGAGAGGAGGTCGTTCACCTCCTTCTCTCGCACTGGCCAGTCGCCAGGTTGCGTCCATCGGCCGGCCGGGTCACGCACGAGTATGAGCGGTTGCCCACGACCGGACACCTCGACACGGGTCACCTTGGCCGGATCGATGTTGATGCCAACAACAGTGGCACGGGCGGGCGACGACAGGCCGATTGCCTGCCGCACTGCCGGCGCGAACACCAGCAGTAGTACACCGCCGGCGATGACAACGACCAGGATCAAAGCGATGAGCCAGCGCATGATGAAAATCTCGGTTTCGACTTCGTTTGCGAGGAGGGAACTTACCTCCCCCGAGGTTCCGCACTCACAACAGAGGGGAACCGGGGAGCAAGATCTGTTCCTCACCTTCGCCGGCGAAACATCAGGGCGACCACACCAAAAAAGGCGGCCAGCAGAGGAAGCCCGGCGGCTCCGGCAACCTGCCAGTACTGTCGTTGCTTGTCGTCGAGTGACACACGAGGGTACCGCCACTTCTCGGCGTCGGCCACCGGCTTGGGTAATTGGTCGTCGCGTCGGAGTTGCCAGTTCACAGTGCTTATGAGCAGCGCCTCCTGGCCGGGGTCGAGTTTCTGGCCGACGAAGAACCCACCGTGCCCGAACACCGCGACCCTGGCTGTGCGGGCGGACGGCTTATCGGCGAAGGCGTCGGGTGTCATCACCGCGCTGGCCACGCCCGGCGGAAGACCCACAACGCCCCCAGCCATCACCGCCGCAGCTTGCAACGCCGCCGCCTTCGGATCGATCCACTCCGCAGGCACCGGCACCTCCGCGGCCGCGCCGACAACAAACCGCTGTTTCCGCTCCTCCTCGCGTGTGCCCTTCGCCGGATCATCTGGGAGCGCCGCTTCGAACTTCGGGTAATAACTCCGCGACCGAGGCCCGTCGTCCGCCTCCTCGGCGAGCGGACGAGACTCGTTCCACGCATCGGCAGTCGTTTGCAAGACCACCGCCGGAGCAGTGAACGGTCTGTCTCGCTGGGCAAGGTAAATTGGCCGGTATCCACTCCGCTTCAGTTCCAACGTGCCATCGACGCTACGATTCGCGCGGTCGAACGCCGCCGCCACTGTGTTCCCCGCCATCACCACTTCCAGCGGGGGCAGTTTCACCGAGCGGTTGCCCAATGTGGCGGGGCGGGTCATGGCCACTGCTTCTGGAGTCGTGATGACTGTCTGTGAACCGAGTTCGAACCCGAGCCGCTGGAGGAGGATCTCGTTCGCGTCGGTGGCGGGACCGAATCCACCAGCATCAACCGTTGGCCCAAAGGCGAACAGTACCGGCTTCCCGGAGGCCAGGAACTCCTTCACCACTACCGTTTGCGACTCCGCGAGCGGGTAGAGCGACGGCGGGATGACCTGCCCAATCACCAGGCTCATGGTGGTGAGGCGTGGAATCACGAGCAGATCGCAGTCGGCTGTGGCGGCCCGAAGCTTGGCAGTGACATCCGCCGCCCGACGATCGGCCTGAATGCGGTCGTCGGCGAGGAGTTGGCGGTACTCTGGCTCGGCTTCGGCCGCGCGCCGGCGAGCGTCTTCGGCGTCCAGTTTCAACTGTCGGACAGTCGGATCGAGTACAACCGTGTCGAGTTTGGTGCGGTACTCGGCGTCGGCCATGCTGCCCCGCGGATAACGGCGGAATCGCTGCTCAACGGCAGCCACAGGGGCAGTTTTTAGCCATTCTCGCATCGCTTCCACTTCCTGTAGTCGCAAATCCGCCTGGAGCGCCTGCCCCGTCGCCCCGAGGTACTCGCTTTCCTTTTCTTCCAACTTGCTCTCGTCGAACGTACCCGCCGACGGCTGTGGGCGACCGCGACCCCAGCCCTTTTTCAGGACCACGTCGGCCACCTCACACCCGTTTTGTTCGAGAGCGGCACGCAAGCCTGCGGCAGTGTAGGGTGCTCTCCCGTCGTCGTCGGCGTCCTGGCTTGTCAAGTACGGGTGGATGGTGAGCAGTCCGACTTTCGGCTTGCGCTGCTCTAACCCGACGAGCGCGCGCACGAACCGCTCTTTCCCCTGCGGGGCGAGGACCAGGTTGGCGGCCGCCGGGTTTGCCAACCCACCGACTGCTTCCTTCCCACGGCTCGCGGTCTTGTCGAGCAAGTAGAAATACGAAAACGGCATCCGCCGGACGCGGCCGTTGCTGGCGAAGAAGATGCTGCTCTCCGGGGCGGCCTGTACCGCCGCTGCAAGCTCCGGTTTGTCATGGGTGGCAGTCGCCAATTGCTCCTCGAATCGTTCATCTCGCCGGCTGAGCACCCGCACGTCGAACCGTGCTGACAGTTCCGGATGTTGCCGTAGTTCGTCGATCAGGTCGGTCACCTTCTCGGTGATCTTTTGCTGAGCGGCGGCAGTGATGGCGTCTGGCTGATCGGGGTCAAACGTCGAGGTCTTGTCGAGTTGCAGCACCAGGACGGTGGTTGTCGTGTTCGGGTCGAGCTTCTTCAACTCGTCGATCAGTTCCCTGTCGAGGGTGAAGCGGCGGTCGCGGGTGGCATCGTAGCGGGTATAGAATGTGACGGACGCCAGGTTCACGACCACTACGGCAACGACGGCCAACAACCCCAGCACGCCCGTCGCCACTCCCTCGGCCGACTTGCGCCCAGCCACCAAGAAAAGCCCGCCCACCAGTTCGACGAACACCCACAAGGCGGCCGCCGCTCCCCCGACGACAACCATGAGCCGGCCGATCCGGGCGACAGGATCACCGGCCTCGTCAGTCAAGGACCCATCGGTCTGGACGTAAGCGATCAGCCCACCGATCGCGGCAGTCAGTACCCCGGCAAGGCCGAGCAACCGGACGGCGAACCGGAAGGTGGAGCCAAGGGTGGTTCGATGGCGGATGTCGGTCATGGGGGTGGTCTGAGTACGAGCCGCGACCGCGAGGGAGCGGCCGAGTGTTCGGGTTCTCTGGCCGCTCCCTCGCGGTCGCGGCTCGTCCGGCAGGTCACGCCCGCAGGCGGCGAACTTCGAGCGAGCGGACGGTCAGGTACAGGCACCCGGCGGTGACGCTCAGGTAGAGCACCACCGGGCGGGTGTCGACTACCCCGCGAGTGAAATCACGGCGGAAGTGGTCGGGTACACTCAGGAAGATGACCGCCCTAGCCGGCCAGCCGTTGGCGTCGAGGTACGGAGTGGCGTACCCGACGGCGACGAACACCAGACAGGCGGCCAGAGAGATCATCGCTGCTACCAGTTGGTTCTTCACCAGACTCGAGACAAACAAACCGATGGCCAGAAACATCATGCCGGCCAGGAATACCCCCAGGTAGCTCACCCACGCGTAGGCCGGGTCGATGCCAGAGGTGCCGGTGGTCCATTCGAGGTTAAGGAGTACTGGTAGGTAGGCCAGGGTGGGCAGCCACAAGACGAGGTAGAACAGCACCGCCCCAACGAACTTGCCGGCCACCACCTGCCAATCGCGGATGGGGGCGGTGAGAAGCGTTTCGAGCGTGCCGGTGCCACGCTCCTCCGCCAACAACCGCATGGTCAGCAACGGAGGGATGAAGGCGAACACGAACCAGAACAGGTTCTCGCCGAACAAGGCGGCAAACGGGTACTCTACCCCCTGCGAACCGGAGCGAGTGAGGCCATCGACCACTCCAGCAAAGAGTACCCCGGTGGCTACCAGGAAGAAGAAAAGCGTGACGTATCCGACCGGCGACAGGAAGTAGCCGGTGAACTCACGGCGGATGAGTGCTAGCAGAGGTCGCATGGTGAGCGTCTTGGCGAACGGCCCGTGTGAGCGGGCTGGTGGTTTGGCGATGGGCGAGGGGGGCAAACACCCCCCGCTCGCCTAAATACCTTCCTGCCCAGTCAACTTCACGAACACCTCTTCAAGGCTGTCGGTGCGGTGCTTGGTGCGGATCGCATCGAGGGTGCCGTCTTCCTGTACCCGTCCCTGGTTGATGATGACGGCGGAATCGCATGCCATCTCCACTTCGCTCAGAATGTGAGTCGAAAGCAGCATTGTGTGCTCGCGACCGAGTTCGCGGATCAACTTGCGGGTCTCGCGGATCTGCGTCGGGTCGAGGCCGGCGGTCGGCTCATCGAGAATCAGCACTGGTGGGTCGGCGAGAAGGGCATCGGCCAGCCCCACCCGCTGGCGGTAACCCTTGCTGAGCGTACCAAGCAACTGCGTCCGGACGTCCTTGAGCCAACATCGCTCGGTCACGTAGTCGATCCGTTTCCGTCGTTCGCCCCACCCCAGCCCCTTCAGCCCAGCTCGGAATTTCAGGTACTCGACTACCCGCATCTCGGGGTAGAGCGGGCAACTTTCAGGCATGTAGCCGATGTTCCGGCGGGCGGCGATCGGCTCGCGGAACACGTCGTGCCCGGCGATGCTCGCCTTCCCCCCGCTGGCGGTCAAAAATCCTGCCAGGATCCGCATCGTGGTGCTTTTCCCAGCCCCGTTCGGGCCGAGGAACCCCACCACCCGCCCTTTCGGCACCTCAAACGAGACCCCGCGGACGGCCGGGTACTCGCCATAGTACTTCACCAGGTTCTCGACGCGGATCATGGAACGTCCCGGTCGGTCGTCGGGGGTGTGCGTCTGCGGAGCATATCAACGGATAGGCACGATTTGCAGGCTCGGCAAGGGGTGACGGCTGCTGGTGACAGCGTCGTTTCTTGTAATTCTTGCTTCTGACCCGTGTTCACGGCTTATCCCCGAGGCTGCATCATGTTTGCATTCCCGCTGCTCGCTTTCGCCTTCGCCGCCGACCCAGAACCGAAAACCCAAGAGTTCACCGTCGGAGGGTTGAAACGTGAGGCCCTCGTATACGCCCCGGCGAAGCCGGGAAAGAAGGTGCCGGTGGTCTTCGCTTTCCACGGGCATGGCGGCACCGCCAAGAATGCAGCCCGCAGCTTCGCTCTCCAAACCCACTGGCAAGAAGCGATTGTCGTCTATCCGCAAGGGTTACCGACTCCCGGCAGGCTGACCGACCCCGACGGGAAGAAGAACGGCTGGCAGGCCACTGCCGGCGACCAGGGCGACCGCGACCTAAAGTTCTTCGACGAGATGCTGACGTGGCTCAAGAAGGACCACCTGGTGGACGAGAAGCGAGTGTATGCCACTGGGCATTCGAACGGCGGCAGTTTCACCTACCTGCTGTGGCAGCAGCGGGGCGATGTGTTCGCGGCGGTAGCGCCCAGCGCTGCTGCTGGCAAGAACGCGAAGGACCTGAAACCAAAGCCATGCCTTCACGTCGCTGGCGAGAGTGATGAACTGGTCAAATACGAGTGGCAGAAGGCCACGATGGCGACCGTGCGGAAGACCAATGGGTGCGTGGAGACAGGTAAGGAATGGGAGAAGGCGGGCAAGTTGGTCGGCACAGTGTACGAATCGAAGGGAGGTACGCCGTTCGTGTCGCTCATTGGCCCTGGCGGGCACCAGTTCCCGGCCGACGCACCGAAGTTGATCGTCAAATTCTTCCAGCAACACGAAAAGCAGTAGGTGTTCGATCGAGCCTGTCATCCCCGGAGAGGGATCGTTGGCGCGACATCGGGAAGAGGCTTCTAGTACTCGAGCAGTTGCCTGGGAGGAATTCGAGGAGCAGGGGTCGGCCGCTGGGACGTTCGAGGGGGAACGGGTGCAAACGGGTCCTCAACGACGGCTTGCAGCGAAGTTGTACCCAAGAAGTGCTGTCTTGATGAGGAGAAGCCGTGGAGTTGGTGTGGGTGAACCCGGCTCTCATGAGTCGGGTTCACCCTCGGAATCACTTCGCCGGCATTTCGAGTACGAAAGCGGTGCCATCCTGGTTACCGGTAATGAGCTTCTTCCCATCGGCGGTGAAGACGGCGCAGGTGGGAACGTGCGGAAGCTTCCAGGTGCGCATCGCCTTGCAGGCCATGTCCCATGCCTTCACGGTGCCGTCTCCGCCAAGAGTGGCGAAGGCATCGGCGGTGGGGGCGACCACCACGCCGCGTACTTCACCATCCACCGCCTTCACGCTCGCCTTCACCTGTCGTTTGTCGGTGTCGGCTACTTTCACCTCGCCAGTGTCGTCGATGACCACTACCGTCTTGCGGTCGGGTGTCACGCCCATGTCCATCACCATTGTCTTGTTCAGCAGTGGCCAGTCGCCGCCGATTCGCTCCTTTCGCGCCACGTCCCAAATGCTTACCACGCCGTTCTTGCCGCCGATGACCCCCCACTTGGCGTCGGGTGACAGGGCAGCGGCGGTGGTGGCGTCTTCCTTCCCATTCGACTCCACCGTGACGCTCAAGGGAGCAACGTCCGGCGTGGCAAAAAGATCGAAGCCGGCTTTCGTTTTGTCGCCGTTTTTGAACCACGCCCCAGCCACTACTTTACCCTCCGGATCCGAGGCGAGCACAAACGCCGGTTCGTTCAGTTTGCGGGGGGTGCCGAGCACTTTGGTCGAGGTGATGGACCACGTCCGCAATAGGAGTTCGTGCCCGCTCGCGACGACTTTGTCGTTCCCCATGAACACCACCGAGAGGATGCCCACATCTTTGTCTTTCAGCATCCCTTCGCCTACCAGAGTGGCAACCTCTCGCCCGCTCGCCAGATCCCACACCTTGACCGTCCGGTCACCGCTGCCGGTGGCGGCATACTTTCCATCGCGGCTGACGGCGACACACGACACGGCGGCCGAGTGCCCGGTGGTGGCAGTATCGGCCCGCGGCAGGTCAAAGATGCGGGCAGTGGCATCGACGGCTGCTGAAAGGACCGTCCTCCCGTCGGCGGCGAACTGCACGCTCGTCACCCAGGCCGCGTGCCCTCGCAATCCGCGGACCTCGCCCCCGTTGGAAATGTCCCAGACCCTGACCACCCCTTCAGCGCCGCCGGCCGCCACCTGTCGGCCGTCCGGAGAAAAGGCGACCGAGGTGACGGGAATCGGCGGTGCGGTAGGCGATGCCTTGAACGGCGGAGTGAAAGTGCTCACGCTGGACGGGACGCCAGAGTCCGGGGCGGTCCACACCTTCACCAGCCCGTCTCCGCCGCAGGTGGCCAGTTTGTCTCCGCCAGGGGAGAAGGCGACAGCCGCCACCCCAGCACTGTGAGCCGCCGTCACCTCACCCAACAGGGCTAAGGAATCTTCCTTGATGGCCAACAGACGCAGTTTGCCACTCGCCAAACCGACGGCCGCCCGCTTCCCATCAGCACTGACCGCGAGGGCGCACACCGCCGACGTACCATCGAACTTGAGTTTAGTTGGCTCACCGGTGGTCGGGTTCCAACCTCGCACTGTCATGTCGGCCCCACCCGAAAGGAGCACTTTGCCAGCCGGGTCGGCGGCAACCGCCAAGACCGCCACCGTGTGCCCGGCGGCATCCTTGGCAGTTCCAGTGGTCACATCCCACAACTTCACGAGTTTGTCGGCTCCGGCGGAAGCCAAGGTGGTCGGCGTGACCCATGCCAGAGCGGTGACGGCGATCTTGTGCCCTTTCAACTCCTTGGTCAGTGTTCCGGTGGCGGTGTCGTACACCCGCACCACGGCGTCACCACCAGCGGTGGCGAACCGCTGGCCGTCCGGGCTGTATGCTGCCGCCATCAACTTCACTTTGCTCTCCGCAAAGGTGCGGTGGTCGTCGGAGTCGGAGATTGGGAAGAGGCGGATTTGTCCCGATTCGAACCCGGCCGCGACCTGCCGACCGTCCGGACGGACCGCCAGGCAAGCCCCCTTCTTGGCTGCTGACTCGCCACGAAATGCCCGGATTTGCCGACCGGTGGCCACGTCCCACATGATCACCGTCATCTCTTTCTCATCGAGGGATGCGAGCAGTTTGCCATCCGGGGTCAGGCCCGCACCCACCACGTTGCTAGTGTGGGCAGTGAAGTTGGTCAGTGTGCTGCTGACCGCCCCCTCCGGGCCGCCCGGTGCGCCGATCATCCGCAACTGGCTACCGTCGCCGCCCGCCAGCAAGCCGATGGCATCACGGCTGAAGCCGAGCACTCGCAATCCCTTCGCCTCCAGCGCCTTCCCAGAGAACACAAACTTCTCCCACTTGCCGACCGGGTAGATGATCGCCTGACCGCTCGGGTCGCCAAATGCCAGGAATCGTTCGTCGGGGCTGAACGCCACCGCCACGAACGGCGCCGCGAACTCAGTTGAGGTGAATGTCGGTTGATCCTTGGTGATGTCCCAGATCACGAACTTCTTATCGGCCCCGCCCGACACCAGTACCGTCGCCGACTTCGGGGCGAAGGTGAGGCATCGCACCTCCCCCTTGTGCCCTTTGAGTGTTTTCACCAGTTTCCCATCGGTGGCCGCCCAGACATGAATCTCGTTGGCCCCGGCGCTGGCGATGAGTTTGCCGTCGGCGCTGAACGTCACCGCCGCCACCCGATCGACATTAACGAGCTCTTTTCCCTTTTCTGTGTTCGCCTCCGGGTCATCATGCGGAGCGGCCTCATGCCCACGGTACGCCACCAGTTCACGGCCATTACCCACGTCCCACACCCGCACGGTGCCGTCGCGGGAACCACTGGCCAACCGGGTGCCGTCAGGCGAGTAGGCCACGGCATTGACCCGGTCGCCGTGACGCAGACGGGCCGCCCCGAGGATGCGGGATACGTTCTCCGGCAGGTTTTTCTGCTGGATGGGCAACTGCCAGCGAGCGTCGGTGATGAAGCGCCCGGCCTGCTCGATGTTGCCGCCCGCCAGCGCCGCTTCAGCCTTTACCGCTAGCTCATCGGCAGCGGACAACTCGGCCGGGGTGAACGTCTTGGCGGCGTCGGCCCGCTCTTCCTTGAACTTGCCAAGGTCGGTCTTGACCGTGTCGGCAGTAGGAGCCTGAGCGAAAGACTGCAAGCAAGCGATGACGAGTGCGAGCACGGCGAGCAGCAACCGGGACATGGCAACTCCTGTGCGAACGGGCGGCGGTCTGAAGGGAAATATACGGGTGGTTGGGCGAGCGGCCGAGTCGTTACGCTCGGTATGGCTCAACTCGGTTCGCCCCGGGGTAGCAGGAGCATCAGCAGGAAGGTTGTGTGGGCGATCGGATCGTCTCTCTCTCACCGAGTGTGCCGACCTGGATCAGAGGTGAGTGGCCGGAGTGCAGTGGTACACATGACACATCAACGGAAATACGAGCGACGCTGCGGCATCCAGGGGCACTTGGCCGGCCAAAG
>JALOQR010000380.1 GCA_025459365.1 Fimbriiglobus sp. | reverse complement strand
GAGGGTCTCGCCGATCAGCGTGAGGCCCGAGGGTAGAGTGTGCGTGTGAAAGGGCATGGTGTTGATTGAGAAGAGGATTTCACCGCGGAGGGCGCGGAGAAAGACAGACGAAGATGGAGGGATGACCCCTTCCGAACTCTCTCTGTCTTCTTCTCCGCGCCCTCCGCGCCCTCCGCGGTGAACTGTTTTTCTGACCTCAGCTTTCAAAGCCGAAGTATTCCTTCATGTGCCGGTCGTACTCGGCCTGGCCGCCCTCGCTGCTCAGGTCGAGCCGCAGTTCGTTGACCACCTTGATGCTGAAGTCTTTGAGCCAGCCGTTCCAGCAGACCCCGCAGATGGTGGCGGCGATGCGGTCGCCCTCTGGCCCGCCGATCGGCGGCTTACCGACCGGCAACGCCCGCTTTCCCTCGGTACAGCCCGGCCGCGAGCACCGGAAGCCGGTGTCGGTGCCGTCGTCCTCCACCTTTGCTTCCTGCTTGGGAATCGGCGCACCGAGCTTGGCGAGCATATTGGCCATCGCATCGCGGGGCATTTTGTCGCCCCGCTGATCGGCGACGGTCCACCCGCGGGTCATCACCTCGACCGCCTTCTCCGGCTGGCTCAGTTTCGTGAAGCACTCACCAAGCAACTGATACACCTTCGAGAACTGCGGCGAGATCGTGAGGGTCGTTTCGAACGACTTCACCGCCTCCGCGTGTTGGTGATCCTCCATCAAGAGTTGGCCGAGGCGGAAGTGGCCGAGTTCGTTCTCCGGGTCGTCGGTGGTCATCTTGCGGAACTGGGCGATACGGTCGGACAGCGCGCTCATGGGGGTGCGATCTCGCGGCGGGAGTGTTCAAGTATGGTATGCCGCGGGAAGTGGACGAACCAAGTCGGGGCACCCCTTGTGAGTGCCCCGACGGAGTGTGAAAAAACGCCGACGGGCCGACCGCCCCCCGCGGCCGACCCGTCGTTCCCCTCCCCCGAGGGTAGCCCGTCACGCCGTTACTTGTCGAACACCGCGTCGCCCAGGCCGGCGTTGAACACCAGTTTGACGAAACTGACGCACTCGGTCAGTTCTCCGGCCTTCTCGCCGACCTTCGGGGCGTCGTAGGCCTCGAACCGCACCGGCAGCTTGTATTCGTTGTCGATGTACACCACCATGCGAGCGGCGAACCGCTTGGCGTGCGCCCGCTCGCAGAAGATTTCGTACCGCATGCACGGGCGGTCGTTGAACTTGTACTCGGAGGCGACCACCTGCGGGGTGTTCTTGACGACACGCTCGGCGTCGAGGGCGGTTTCGATCCGCTTGAGAACCGCCCCGATGCCGGTGTTGGTGATCGTGTAGCGGCTCTCGGCGTTCGCCTTGGCGTCGTCGGCGGATACCGTCACGAACCCGCCCGCCCCGGCCACGCCTGCCATCTTCGCCCGCACTTTGTCGTCCTTCTTCCCACTCATGTAGGCCAGTTCCTGGTTGAACAGGCCCTTCGGCGCGAGCGTGAGGCTGTAGATGGCGAACGGCTCGGTGCGAACGCGGATTTCGCACGTCTGCTCGGCCAGGAGTTTCCCGCCGACTCGCTCCTGTCGCACCATGTACCCGCTATAGTCGCGGGTCTTGGAGTAGGCGGTCTTGGCATCGGCGAAGGCTTTCGCCCAGGCCTGCTCGCCCTTGATTCCCGCCTCGACGATCTCAATTCGAGCCGACACCGGCACCACTTCCGTGGCAGCCACCGGCTTGACGGGATCGGTCGGCCGGGGCGGGTCGGCCGCGACGACGAGGCCAGCAGAGAGAGACAGAGCCAGGGCGGAGAGCGAACCGTGAGTCATATCGGGCACCCCGTGCGGGTGGAATGGTGAATCCGGCGGTCGAGCGGCAACCGCGATGGACGGGGGCATAGCGTGAGTTGCGGGGCGTGAGAAGAGGAAGTTGCCGGTGGACCGGGGCGATTCCGTTGCCGTGTTCGGATGAGTTGGCTAGCGTCTTCTGCCGTCGGCCGGGCGAGCCTGCCCCTCCCCAACCCGATGCGGGCGTGCTAAAGTGGGCGCTTCTACCCCTCCGCACCGGGACACCCCCCCTCATGCGTTCGCTGCTGACCGCCCTCATCGTTGTTTTCCCGGCCATCGCCGCCGAGACCAAGCCGCCCTCCACCGAGGAGCGGGTGAAGAAAGATATCGAGTTCCTCGCCGGCAAGGAGTGCGAGGGCCGCGGATTGGAAACCAAAGGCATCCTGAAAGCCGGCGAGTACGTCGCCGAGCAGTTCAAGGCGGCCGGCCTGACACCGGCTTTCAAGGACGGGTATTTTCAGCCGTTCGACGTGCCCGGCCCGCGGAAACTGAGCACCCCCGTTACGCTCACCTTCAAAAAGGGGGGGCAGACCCTCGAACCGAAAGTGAACGCCGGATACGCGGCATTGGTGTCGTCGGCCGCAGGCAAGGCGAAGGGCGAACTGGTGTTCGCCGGGTACGGCATCACCAGCGAGAAGCCGGCCTACGACGACTACGCCGGACTCGACGTGAAAGGGAAAATGGTGGTGATCCTTCGCCGCACCCCGCAGGCCGACGACCCCAAGGGCCTTTTCGGGGCGAATAGCTCGGTCGGTGCCCTGGCCGACAAGGTGCAAAATGCCATCAATCACGGGGCGGTTGGGGTCTTCGTAGTCAGCGACACCGCCACCGCCGGAAAGGACGACCCGCACCTCCTGCCCGACTACATCCGCAAGCTCGACGACGAAGTCCTTCAAGTGCCGGCCGGGCCAGTCATGCACCTCAAGCGCGAAGTCGTGGACGCTCTGCTCAAGGACAGTGGCACCACCCTGGCCGACTGGGAAGCCGGGGTGAACAAGAGCGGCAAGCCGAACAGCTTCGCCCTGACCGGGTGGCAGGCCGAGAGCGAGGTCAGTCTCACGCAGCGGAAGTTCCCCACTCGCAACGTGGTCGGGGTGCTGGAAGGGGCCGGGCCGCTCAAGGACCAGACGGTGGTCATCGGCGCCCACTACGACCACCTCGGCTACGGTGAACGCGGCAGCCTGGCGGCCAAAGACCAGAAAGACCAGCCGCACTTCGGGGCCGACGACAACGCCAGCGGCACCACCGGGCTGATCGAACTCGCCCGGCGGTTCGGAGCGAAGAAAGACCGCCAGGGGCGGCGGCTGGTATTCGTGGCGTTCAGCGGAGAGGAACAGGGGTTGTTCGGCAGTAAGCACTACGCCGCCAACCCGCCGTTCCCCATCGCCGACACCGTGTTCATGATCAACATGGACATGATCGGCCGGATGACCCGCGTGGACGACAAGAACAAGGACGGGCTGACGGTGAAACGCGATCGACTGGTGGTCTACGGCACCGGCACCAGCACCGGCCTGGAAAAACTGGTCGACGACACCCTGGCCAAGGGCGACTACAAGCTGTTCAAGATCCCCGGCGGATCGGGGCCGAGTGACCACACGTCGTTCTACCGCAAAGGGGTGCCGGTACTCTTCTTCTTCACCGGCACCCACAAGGAGTACCACCGCCCGACGGACGTACCCGAAACGATCAACATTCCCGGCCTGCTCAAAGTGGTGGATGGTGTGGAAGCGTTCGCTACTCACTTCTCGGTAGTGAAGGAGCGGCCCGACTACCTGAAGACGAAAGGCGGCTCCGAAGACCCGACCGACCCGAACCAGGGGGTGAGCTTCCGCGGCCCGCGGATGGGGTTCATGCCAGACAACTACGGCGAGGAGGGCAAGGGAGTACTGGTCGGCCCGGTGACCAAGGGCGGCCCCGGCGACAAGGGCGGGCTGAAGGAGGGGGACTACATCGTCGGGGTCGATGGGGCACCCGTGACGAACATGACCACCTACACCATGGCCCTGAACAAACTGAAGCCGAACACCGAGGTCGAGATCACCGTGATGCGGGCTGGCAAGGAACTGAAGCTGAAGGTGACGCCGATCAAGTGACCCGGGCGACCGG
>JALOQR010000379.1 GCA_025459365.1 Fimbriiglobus sp. | reverse complement strand
ACACACCCCGACCGGCGGGCGGCTGACGCGGGCCACCCACACCGGGTCCAGCCCCTCGGCCAACCCGTTCAGCCGCAGCACCAGGAACCCCGCCGTCTGCTTCGCCTTCGCCCACTCCAACTCCGCCCGCAGGTACGCCCCGCGGGGGTCGTCCCTCTCGTCCAGCCAGTCGGCGTACACCAACCGCGGCAGGTCATCGCCAGGCGAGTCCACGATGGTGCGGATGAACGCCTCGTCCTCGGTCATGCCAGCACCCCCTTCTCCCGCAGGATGCCCTCGGCCCAGGCCTGCTGCTCCGGCGTCAGCGGCGGGTCGGGGTGCTTGCTGGAGTAGCGGGCGAGGCGGGAGTACCGCCCGGTGTCGTAGGCTCGGTCGAGCAGCGGCTGGAGCGAAACTTTCACCGGGGCGACACCTGGGTCGAGCGGAATAACGATCGTCGGCATGCGGTCGGCCAGGGTGAACGTCTTCACCTCGAACCGCGTCGGGTCACCGACCACTGTCACGCACACGTGGTAGTCGTACCGCGGGGCCACCTGCCGCAGCCGCGGGAGGGGAATGGCGGTCGTGTGCGTGCCGCCGCGGAGCAGGTCAATCTCCACGAGGTTCACGTTCCCCAGCCGGAACTCGTTCTGTTTCTGTAGGTACGACGTGCGGCCGTTGTCGCCCGACCGTTTGTTGGCCAAGCTGAGGATTTCTAAAGCCGTCACCAACCGGTCGCCGTCGCCGGAGAGGATTTCCAGGTACGGTTCGTCCCACGGCTCGGCGATCGGGTCCGCGGCCACCGCCACCATCCCCTCCTCGGCGAACAGTTCGCCACTCACCTCCCCGTCTGGCCGGTGTTCCGGGCCGTAGGCGGCAACGTCTGGCTCCCGCTTCAACTCGTCGTCCACCCACACGAGCTGTGTGGTGGTAGCGAGGTAGCCGTCGGGGAGTTCGGCGTTGATCGCCTCCCGGAGGAGGTAAATGAGACTGCTGTGGAGGTCGGGAAACACCCCCGGCAACTCCAACCACGGGTCCATGCCGGGGAAAGGGCTGGGCATTCGGCAACCTCCGCTGTGCTGATTACAGTATGCCCGCTCCTACCAGCAGTGCCACCCCGTTTGCTAGCATGAAGTCATGCTCCTGATCGACCCATTCGCCCCGACCCCACCCCCGCCCGGAGGGTTGACACTGCTGCGGGTCAGCCGGCGGGCGATGGCCACTACCTTCGAGATCGCCATTCCCTACGGCACCCCCCACGCCCTCCCCGCCGCTGAGGCTGCCCTCGACCTGATCGACCAACTGGAAGAACAACTCACCGTCTATCGCGACTCCAGCGAGGTAAGCCGGCTGAACGCCGCAGGCAAGGCCGACGAGGTGGAACCGCAAATGTTCGCCCTCCTGCAACGGTGTGCGGTGCTGACGCGGGAGACTCGCGGGGCGTTCGACGCGGCCGCGGGGGCGTTGGTGAAGTGCTGGGGCTTCTACAAGCGGGAAGGCCGCATCCCGACCGCAGCGGAGTTGAACGCAGCGATGGCCCGCACCGGCTTCCGGCACGTCATCCTGAACCCGGAATCGCGGGCGGTGCGGTTCGCCCGGCCGGGAGTCGAATTGAACCTGGGGGCGGTCGGCAAAGGGTACGCCCTCGACCGTGCCGCCGACCTATTACGAACAGAGTTCGGAATTCGCTCGGCCTTGCTGCACGCCGGCGGGAGCAGCGTGCGGGCAGTGGGTTGCCCGCCGAACGATTTTCGCGGTTGGAATGTGAGCGTTCGTCATCCGCACGACGACCGTCGAACGCTGGGCAGTGTGTTCCTGAACGGCGAAGCCCTCGGCACGTCGGCGGACACCTACCAGCATTTCGAGTACAACGGAAAGAGATACGGGCACGTGCTCGACCCCCGCACAGGCCGCCCGGTGATTGGCACCCGCAGCGCCAGTTGCATCGCCCCGACCGCCGCCGATGCCGACGCTCTGAGTACGGCGTTTTTCGTGGCCGGACCGGACTGGACAGCCGACCACTGCCGGACCCGCGAGCACCTGTCAGCGATCGTGCTGGCCGACGCCGACACCCCGACGACGCACAACCTGCCGGTGACAAAGTACGACCCGCCCGGCTGGCGGGAGGAATCACCGGCCTGGTGGTTCGACAACTGACTTGCTCTTGGCCCCCCACTCGCCCTTTGTGACCTCTCTCATGTCGCTTTCCCCACTCGACATCGCCGTTTACGTCGGCCTCGTGGGCGTCGTCATCGCCCTGTTTGTGGCCACCGCCCAGAACAAGTGGCAGCCGCGGGTGTTCGCCCTGCTGCTGCTGCGGCTAGCGATCGGCTGGCACTTCTGCTTCGAGGGGCTGAACAAGATCCACTCGCACTGGGTCGGTGAAACAGACACGAACCGGCCCTTCACCAGCGCCAACTACTTCAACGCCGGCGATGGACCGGGTGCCGAACTGGCCCGCAAACAGTTCCTCGGCGACCCTGCGAAGACGTACACGGAGCGGCTGACAAAGAAGGAAGAGGTGACCGCCGAGCAGTTCCGTGCAAAGAGCGTAGCCGAAAAGGCCGCCCTCTGCCCGGACGCCGCTGCTCGCTTGCTCGATGTCTCCGACGAGGCGTTCGCCAAGGCGCAAGCGGTCTACGACCAGGCGAAGGCCGACGCCGACAAGTTGCCCTCTGGCACCGACGCCGAGAAGGCGGCCAAAGCGACCGCCGAGTCGAAGATGAATAGTGCCAAGGCCAAACTCGAACGTCAACGCAATAACGGCGAGGCGATGAAGGCCGACTACGCTGCCTGGGTCTATGGAGCGGTGAAACGCGACGCCAAGTTCAAGGCGATTACCGGCGACACCCCCGCCACCCCCGAAGAGTGGCTCGACACGATCGCCGTGCTGGAGAAGGAACTGTCCGGCCGTCACGAGCGGGTGAAGGTCGACCTGGGCGTGGGCAACGGTCTGGAGGTGAAGCGAACGGCTGCCATCAAGGCCGACCTGAACGCCGCCCGCTCCGACCTCGCCAAAGCGACCGACGAGTTTCTCGCCGAGTTGAAGAAGGACGCCGGCCTTGAAGCAACAACCCCGGCCCCGCCGTGGTACGCCGACATCAAGCTGCTCGACAAGGTGACCGCTTACGGCCTTACCGCTATCGGCGTCGGCTTGTTGATCGGCCTGTTCACCCGGTTGTGGTGCGTGGCCGGCATCGGCTTCCTGGTGATGACGTACCTCACCGCTCCGCCGTGGCCGTGGCTACCACCACCGCCGCCAAGCGAAGGCAACCCACTGTTCGTCAACAAGAACCTGATTGAGGCGATCGCGCTACTCGCCGTGCTTTGCCACCCGACTGGCCGATGGCTCGGGTTGGATGCAGTCATCGATGCGATCTGGCACAACACGGCTGCGAAAAAGTCAGCAGAAGCACAAGCATCGCCGCGTTGAGAGTTGACTCCACCTCTCCTCCCCGGCGAGGAGAGGTGGGCGTGGTCGTCATCCCGCCGACGCCCGTTCACCGAACACCACCCTCCCCCCCGGAGTTCACAATGTCCACCAAACTCTCCGACGAAGAGAAGGCAATCGGCGCCCGCAACTTCAACCAGGCCCGCGGTGACCTCGCCAACCAACCCGACCGCCGCACGTTCCTCAAGGTGGCTGCGGCAGCGGGCGGCATCGTCCCGGTGTCGGCGGCGGTCTACTTTGGCTACGACCAGTGGAAGGGGAACAAACCAGTCCGCACCGCTCTCATCGGGGCTGGCGACGAGGGCGGGGTGCTCATCGGCGAGCACAACAAGGAGTACAACCAGATCGTCGCGGTGTGCGACGTGCGGCCGTACAACCAGGCCCGTGTGTTCGAGGGCGAGCCGAACGGTCCGCGCAAGGGGCTAAACAAGATCTACGGCACCGAAGCGGCCAAGATCGAGAAGTTCGACAGCGTGGACGAACTGCTGGCGAAGAAAGACTCGCTCAAGTTGGAAGCGGTCATCATCGCCACCCCGCTGTTCACTCACCGCGACATC
>JALOQR010000096.1 GCA_025459365.1 Fimbriiglobus sp. | reverse complement strand
ACGGCGAAAGCCGCGCTCGACATGCAAGAGGTCGATACGGAAGGACTCGACCGCCAGGACCGGCGGTATCTGGAAATCCTCATCGATGTGTTCGGCGGTGGGCCGACCGGGGTGGAGGCGATCGCCGCGACGATGAACATCGCCGCCGACACGCTGAGCGACGAGGTGGAGCCGTACCTACTCCGCGAGCAGTACATCGTGCGATCCCCCCGCGGTCGGGTGGCCACCCAAAAGGCGTTCGTGCTGCTCGGCAAGATGCCACCGAAGCCGAAAGCGGAAGGGCCGGGGCTGTTCGATTGAGGGGAAGCCATGTCGGCGAGGCAGATGACTGAGGCCGAATGGAACGTCAGCCCAGAGCCGTTCCTCATGCTGTACCGTCAACGCGGGAAGTGGCGGACGCACCGAAAACTCCGCCTGCTCGCCTGTGCGTGCTGCCGTCGGGTGTGGGACAAGTTCACCGGGTTCGGCCGGCACGGGGTCGCCGTCGCTGAACGATACGCCGACGGTGAGGTGAACGGGGTGGCGCTCGCCCGCGCACGCCCGGCCTGTTCATCGACGACTGGCACGCCAGACAACGCCGCCCACTTCGTTTGCGTCCCCAACCGCGATCTGCCGACTTGTGTCAACGACGTGTTCCGGAATGCGGCTCGGGTGGCACGCGACCCGACACACTGCAACGACGCCGCCGAACTCGCGGTGCAGGCGCAACTCGTCCGGGAGGTGTTTGGCTCGCTGCGGTTCCGCCCGGTGATGATCCAGCCGACTTGGCGGACCGAAACCGTCGTCGCGCTCGCCACAGGCATCTACGCCGAGAGTGCCTTTGATCGCATGCCGATTCTCGCCGATGCACTCGAAGACGCCGGGTGCGACCACGCCGACATCCTTTCCCACTGCCGGGGCGACGGCCCGCACGTCCGCGGGTGCTGGGTGGTCGATCTGCTGCTGGGCAAGGAGTGACGGCGAGCCGGGAGCGTGAGCGACCGGAGCGAATCACCTCCGGTCGCTCACGCTCCCGGCTCGCCTCGTTTCATCCGCTCTCGTATTCTTCCCGCCGCCCATCTCGCCGCTTCCGCGATCACTTCATCTGCGTCCGTCGTCGCCTGTTCCAGTGCCGGCAGTGCCCGTTCGTCGGCGGTGTTGCCGAGCACAATCGCCGCGTTGCGGAGTAGCCCTGTTCGCCGTGTGCGTAGCAGTGAGGTGTTGGCGAAGCGGCGCTCGAAGTCGCGTTTCGACAGACTCAGCAGTTCGACGGGATCGAGGGCAGCGAGGTCGGGGTTAGTGGGGAAGGGCGAGCGGGGGGCGTCAGCCCCCTGGCGGTCGCGGTTCCACGGGCAGACGTCGTTGCACACGTCGCAGCCGAACAGCCAGTGGCCCACCGGCTCGCGCAACTCCAGCGGGATCGGCCCGCGCAGTTCGATGGTCAGGTAGCTGATGCACTTGGTCGCATCCAGCACGCCCGGTTCGGGGAAGGCGCTCGTCGGGCAGGCGTCGAGGCACGCGGTGCAGGTGCCGCAGTGACTTGCCGTGTGCGGTTTATCTGCCGGCAATTCCAAACTCGTCAGCAGACCGGCAAGGAAGAAGAAGCTACCGCGGCGCTTGTGGATGAGCATGGTGTTCTTGCCGAACCAGCCGAGGCCGGCGCGGCGGGCGAAGTCGCGTTCGAGCAGCGGGGCCGAGTCGCAGGTGCCGTGGGCGTAGCTGCCGGGGGCTTCGGCCATCAGCCATGCACTCAGTTCGTTCAGCCGGTCCCAGATGAAGCGGTGGTAGTCGGGGCCGTGGGCATAAGCCGCGACGCGAGCGGGGGCCGAGGGATGAGGTCCGGAGACGCCCCCGTACTCCATCCCGAGCATGACGACACTCTTCACCTCCTCCACCACCGCCCGCGGGTGTCGTCGGTGTTCGCGGTACTTGTGCAGGTAGCTCATCTCACCGGCGAATCCGCGATCGAGCCAGTCGCAGAAGCGGCCGAACCCGTCGGCCTCAGTGGCGGGCGCGACCCCGAACAAGGTGAAGCCGGCCGCTTCTGTTTGGCAGCGGAGGCGAGCTTTCAACGTGGCGGTATCGAGTGACGGCACCTGCATTCCTGCTCGCGGAGAGGTTGTCTGGCGGCGGGAGTCGCCGTTTTGCACGATCCGCCCCCGCCCCGGCCTACGGGTGGGAGGTGCTCGATCACTCGGCCGAGAAGGCCGCGAGTGGGTCTTCGGTCAGTCGGGCGGCCACCCTCACGGTGAACGTACTCCCGCGGCCGAGGTTGCTTTTCAGCTCAACATCGCCGCCGAGGAGCCGGGCCAGTTCGCGCACGATGCTCAGCCCCAGCCCGCTCCCGCCCTGCTCTCGGGTGAGTGAGCCGGACGTCTGGCGAAACTTCTGGAACACCATCTCCTGATGCTCGGGAGCAATCCCGACGCCGGTGTCGGCGACTTGAATCACTAACTGCTCGTTCTCGACTGCCGCCCGCAGCGTCACCCGCCCCCCCTCCGGGGTGAATTTGACGGCGTTCGACAACAAGTTGGTGACGATCTGCCGCAG
This sequence comes from Fimbriiglobus sp., assembly GCA_025459365.1. Classification (GTDB taxonomy): domain Bacteria; phylum Planctomycetota; class Planctomycetia; order Gemmatales; family Gemmataceae; genus JALHQU01. The sequence goes on along the minus strand of JALOQR010000096.1, from coordinate 11,847 downwards.
TTTGTTCCCATCTTGCCGCACGTCGGGAGTGTCGGGCGGCACCTGCACCACCAGTTCGATTTCTTTCTTCTCCGCCTGCTGGCGGAAGAGGGAGCCTAGCTCCTCGCACAGCGGCGAGACGGCCACCACGCCGGCCCGTGCCCGCATCCGGCCGCTTTCCACCTTGGCCAGATCGAGTACGTCGTTGATGAGCGCCAGGAGTCGTTTGCCGTTGTCGTGAATGTTGGCCACCCAGCGGTGCTGCTTCTCGGTGAGATTGTCGGCGGCCAGAAGCGTTTCACTGAACCCGATGATGCTGTTGAGTGGGGTGCGGAGTTCGTGGCTGACGGTCGAGAGGAACTCCGTTTTCACGGCGTTGGTGCGGTGGAGTTCGAGGTTGATGCGGGCCAGTTCATCGACTTTGCCATCCAGTTCGCCGATCAGCCCGCGGTTGTGTTCCTGGGTGCGGATCAGGTTGGCGAGCATGCGGTTGAAGGCTCGGCTCAGGTCTTCAAACTCGTCGCCCGTGTGTAGATCGCTCCGCACCCCGAGGTCGCCGGCGGCGATGGCGTCGGCCGTGCCCTTCAGCACCTTCACCGGTTTCACCACCACATATCGGATGATGAGGTACGTGCCGGCCAGGATGAGGATGGTGGTGCCGACTGCAAAGGCGATCAGCCAGGCGCGGTTGGTATCGATGCCCTCGTCGATGGCGGCCGACGACATCCGCACTCGCACCACTCCGAGGGTATCGCCCTCTTGCAAATCCGGGCGGGCGAGGGTCGCGGCACGGGCGATGGCCGGCGGCCCGCCACCGAGGAAGCCGGCCAACCGGTCTGCCTGACGGTGACAGTCGACGCAAGCCGCTTCGGCACGCACCCGGGCGTAGTACACCGCCACCGATTGCCCCGGTCGCCACTGGAGCTTGTCGTTCAGCCCAGGGTTGTCGGCCAGTTCTTGCAGGGTCGGTTGGTCGTCGGGGTCGCCGTCGCCGCTGGGCGGAAGAACGGCATAGGCATAGCCGGTGAGGTGTTCGGCGAAGTCGTCTCGGTTGCGGCGGTGCAGGTCGTCGAGGCTGGTTGTCAGGTCGGGGTTGGGCGGAATGTGATGGCGAGCGACCGCCGGGCCAACGACGGCCCGCCCGGTGTACTTCGGCTGATCGTTGGCCAGGCCCTCGGTCAGGCGGACGAACACGATGAAGCTGGTCATCATCAGCACGAGGGTGCCGACGCCGAGCAGCCAGCGGCATTTCCGCTCCAGGTTCGTCTCGCCGAGGATTCGCCGAAAGGTACGGTACGACATGCCGTCATGGTACACACCTACCATCGAGTAGGAGAACTCCCGAGGGCCGACGATGACAACGCAGCGGGTGGCACTGGTGACGGGCAGCGGAAAGCGGCGGGTGGGGGCGGCGGTGGCCGATGCCCTGGCCCGGCGAGGGTACGCGGTGGCGGTGCATTTCCGCTCGTCGGCGGCGGAGGCGGAAGCGACCGCCGAACAGCTTCGCGCCCACGGGGTCGAGGTCGCTACCTTCCAGGCCGATCTGGCCGACGAGGTCGCCGTGCGTCGGTTGGCCGCCGAGGTGGTGGCCCGGTTCGGCCGGGTCGATGTCCTGGTGAACTGTGCCGCTATCTGGGAGAGCAAACCACTCGAAGACGTGACCGCCGCCGACGTTCGCCGACACTTCGACACCAACGCCCTCGGCACGTTCCTGATGTGTCAGCAGGTGGGCCTGACGATGGTAACGCAACCCGACGGCGGGGTGATCGTGAACATCGGCGACTGGGCCGAGGTGCGGCCGTACCAGCACTACGCCGCCTACTTTCCTAGCAAGGGGGCCGTGACCGCCATCACGAAGACACTGGCCGTGGAACTCGGCACGCGGAACCCGAAAGTGCGAGTGAATCAGGTGTCGCCGGGGCCGGTGATGCTACCGCCCGACTTGCCCGAAGCCGAGAAACGCGAGGCGATCGCCGGCACCCTGGTGAAGCGCGAAGGCAGCCCGGAGCACGTGGCCGCGGCGGTGCTGGCGCTGGTGGAAAACGATTTCGTCACCGGGGCCGTTCTGCCGGTGGACGGCGGGCGGACGGTGTACGCCCCGGAGTGACCACGCCGAATCTTCACCTTTCCCGTGCGGCGATTCCCTACACTCCCGGCATCCTTCCGGGGGTGTGTTGTGTCTGTTGAATCGCCCGCCCCGCCTGCGCCTGGAGGTTTGTCGGGCCTGCTCGCGCGTGCCCCACTGCCGGTGGTCGTCGTGTTCAGCATGGCGGTGGCGTTCCTCACCTACTTCTGCATGTACGCCTTCCGCAAGCCGTTCGACGCCACCGAATTCACCGGCCGGCGGTTCTTCGGGTCGTTTGTCGAGTTGAAGACGGCGTGCGTGATCGCCCAGGTGCTCGGGTACTGTCTGTCGAAGTACATCGGCACGCGGGTCTGTTCGGAGGTGAGCGCGGCTCGCCGCGGGTGGTTGCTGCTGGGGCTGATTCTGTGGGCCGGCGGGGCACTGGCCTTGTTTGGCGTGTTGCCACACGACTTCAAGCCACTGGCCATGTTTTTGAACGGGCTACCCCTCGGCATGGTGTGGGGGTTGTGTGTGCGCTACCTGGAAGGGCGGCGGGCGACGGAGTTGATGATCGCCGGGCTGAGTTGCTCTTATGTGATCGCTGGGGCGATCACCCGCGATCTCGGCCGCGATCTGGTGATGAAGCAGTGGGGAGTGCCGGAGGACTTCATGCCGGTCGTCACCGGGGCGTTGTTTCTGCTCCCGTTTGCCCTTGGTGTGTGGCTGCTCGGCCGACTTCCCGCGCCGGCCGCCGCCGATGTCGCCGCCCGTGGGCTTCGCTCCGAGATGAGCCGCACCGACCGACGAGCGTTCCTGCGGCACTATGGCTTCGGGTTCGCCATGCTGCTGGCCGCCTACTTCTTCCTCACGATGTTCCGCGACTTCCGCGACCACTATGGCAAGGAAATCTTCCGCACCCTCGGGTACGCCGACGGCAAGGCTATCTTCACCCAGACGGAATGGCCCGCCGGGTTCAGCGTGCTGGCGGCGCTCGGTTGCCTGTTCCTCATCCGCCGGCACCAGGCCGCGTTGGCGGCGGTGTATGCGGTGATCGTCGGCGGGTTCGCGTTGGTGGGGGTGGCGGCGACACTCTACCTGAGCGGGGTGATCGATGGCTTCTGGATGATGCTGCTGTTCGCCGTGGGGTTGTACCTCGCTTATGTGCCCTACGGTGCGATGCTGTTCGAACGGATGATGGCGGCGGGGCGGTTCGTCGGCACGGCGGCGTTCGCGATTCAGTTGGCCGACGGCGTTGGGTACACCGGCTCGATGATCATTCAGTTGCTCCGCGACTTTGCCTTCGGCGAGTTCGACCGGCTGTGGTTCGTGGTGCGGTTGGGCCTGGTGGTGTCGGTCGCGGGGGTGCTGCTGATGGGGATTAGCGGGGTGTTGTGCGTGCGCCGGGCGAAACCAACCGCCTAGTTCTGGTGGTCGCCCGGTGAGCGTGCAATCGCGGGCGGGGCTACTCGTTCACCCCGTCGTAAACAACCCTTGCAGTGGTGTGCCTTCGGTGAGGGCGAGTGGGCGGCCGAGGCGGTCGTTTACGGTCGTCTCCGGATCGACACCGAGCGCGTGATACACCGTCGCCGTCAGGTCCGCCGGACTCACCCGCTTCTCGGCTGGCTCCGCACCGATGCGGTCGCTCGACCCGTACACCTGCCCGCCCTTCACCCCGCCGCCGGCCAACACCGCCGAGTAGCACCGTGCCCAGTGCTCCCGCCCAGCGTTCCCTGCCGTGATCTTCGGTGTGCGGCCGAACTCCCCCACCCACAGCACCAGCGTTTCGTCGAGCAGTCCGCGGTCGGTCAGGTCGTCGAGTAGGGCCGAGAAGGCCGCGTCGGCGGCGGGCATGAGGCGAGTCTTGAGCTGGCGGAAGTTGTCGCCGTGTGTGTCCCAGAAGTTTTGCCCGTCGTTCGGCCAGTTCACGCACACCAGCCGCACACCCGCCTCCACCAGCCGGCGACCGAGTAGCACGCTCTGCCCGTGCGTCGTGCGGCCGTAGCGGTCGCGGGTCTTCGGTGGTTCGGTACTCAGATCGAAGGCTTTTTGCACATCCGGGGCCGAGAGCAAGTGCATCGCTTTCTGCTGGGCCGACGAGTAGCCAGCATCGTGAACGTGCCGGTCGAGGTGGCGGAGGAGTTCGGCTCGTGCGCCGGTGCGATCCGACTGCACTCCCAACCCGGCGAGCTTGAAGTCGGGGCGGTTCGGATCGCCGCTCACCAGAAACGGATCGAACCCCGCCCCGAGCCAGCCGGCATGCTGACCCGGAGCCACACCACCAGGGGCGGCGGGGTGCGAGACGGTCCACGGCAAACTCACGAACCCCGGCACGCCCGGCGGGAGCGGCTTCAGGTGATCGAGCATGGAACCGACGTGCGGGGTGTCGTGGCGGCTGGGCGGGTCGGCGTCGGAGTTTGGCTTCGGGGCGAGGCGGCCGGTCATCAGGTGGTGAACGCTGCTCAGGTGCGCCACGTCGGTGTGGGCCATCGAGCGGATGACGGCGAGCCTGCCGGTGCGGGTGCTCAGCTTCGGGAAGTGCTCGCCAATGCGCAGGCCGGGGATGGTGGTGGGTCGGGTGCCGAACTCACCGCGGACCTCGGCCGGGGCGTCGGGCTTCGGGTCCCAGGTGTCGAGGTGGCTCGGCCCGCCCCACATGAACAGCAGAATGACCGACTTTGCCCGGCGAGGCGGGGGCGTCGAGCCGAGTACAGACGACAAACCGAGGCCGAGGACGCCGAGCGAGCCGGCGCGAACGAGGTCGCGGCGCGAGGGAAGGGCTGCCATGAGTCAACCGAATCGGAGCGGGTGGCGGGCACGGGAAGGCCCACCGGCGGGAGGTTGAGATTGTAAGGCACGCCCCGCCCGCCCGCCAGCGGTCAATCATTCATGCTCTTCAAGGTGGAGCGGGTGTCGCGGACGCACGCCACCACCAGTGCCTTCAACTCGGTGGGGAACGTGCCGATTCGCTCCGAGACCACCAGCCGGCGGAGCATCTCGAACGCCGGGTTGGTGTCGAGCGGAAAGTTTTCCAGGGTGCGGTGCTGCTGGAGGTGGTTCGCCACGCCATCGGCCAGCGCCACAACCGCCGTGAGCGGGCGGTACTCCCTTTCGGCTTCCGGGGTGTGGTGGTGCTGAATGGCTTGACCAATGGCGGCGGGAAGGTTGTTCTTCACCGCGAAGAGCTTGCCCAGAGTGCCGTGATCGGTGCCGAAGGTTTGGTTCTCAACCGCCTGCAGGGCCGGGTCGGCGTCGTTCCCCGATCCGAACACGGTGGCGTACTGCTCCGGAGCGTTGACGCACATCACCACACGCCCGATGTCGTGGAGCAGGCCGGCGGTGTACTCCTCGCCGCTGAGCGACAGCCGTAGCGAGCGGGCAATCGCCGTGGCCAACCCCCCGACGAACAGCGAATGCCGGAGCACGTTCTCGCACGCCACCTTCACCGATCCCGGCATCTTGGCGTAGAGGTTTCGCATCCCGGCCGCCGCAATCACGCTGCGGCACCCCTTCATCCCGATCCGGACCACCGCTTGTTGCAGGTCGTTCACCTCGCTCGACCCACGATACACCACACTGTTGGCCAGCTTGAGCAGGCCGGCGACCATCACCCCATCGCGGCGGATGAGGTCGATCATCTCGGCGAGGCTGGCATCGGGGTTGTTGCAGAGCGCCATCGCCCGCACGGCGGTGTCGGAGAGGTGCGGGAGATTTTCGAGCTTGTCGAGGTTGGCGAACACTTTCCCCTGGTCGAACGAGCCCCGGGGAGCGGGAGTGTTGGTACCAACCTTCGATTGGGAGCGGGCGAACAGCGAGAGCATCGGAAGGAAGTCCGTGCGGGCGAAGTTACGGCGGGGGCAAGCTCGCTGTTACCGTAGAACGCGAATCGACCACCGGTGGGGTCGATTTCGCTCCAAGCACACCCGCGACAGACAAGCCAATCAGCACTACCCCGAGGGCGATGCGGTACCACACAAACACATTCATGGTGTACTTTTTCAAGTATCCGATTAGCCAAGCGACGGCGGCGTAGCCCACCACCCCGCTCACCGCCGTGGCGAGCAACAGGTTGCCCACTTCCGCGCCACTGCCGAACAGCCCCGGCCCCACGCGAAGGGCCTCGCGCAGTTTCTCGTCCCTCCCTTCGGGCAGGGCGGGGGCACCCTCCGCCTGCCACGCCACCGCTTCCTTGTGCAGGCCGGGTTGCTTGGCGGCGTCGTACAGGTCTTTCGCCCCGGCTGCCATCATGACTGGCAACGACAACAAAAACGCGAAGCGGGCGGCGGTCGGCCGACCCAGCCCGGCGTACAGCGCCCCGGTCAGGCAGGTGCCCGATCGGCTCGCACCGGGGATCAGGGCGAACGCCTGCCACAGGCCGATCCACAACGCTTCCTTCCACGTCAGGTCGGCATCGACCAACTCGGGAAGGTGACGATCTTCTTTCCGCGTACGGTGCCAAATTTCCGCCGACAGCATGAGCAGGGCGAACACCACCGCCGCCCCGCCGATGTAGTACGGGTCGTAAAAGTGAGCCTTGATCTTCTTTCCCAGCACCACCCCGGCCCCCGCCGCCGGCAGGGTGCCGAGAAGGATAAGCCAACCCAGCCGGCTTTCGGTGGAACTGCCGAACTGCCGCGCCCGCACGTCCGCCCACACGGCGGCCAGGATCTGCCAGATGTCGTGGCGGAAGTAGACCACCACGGCCACCAGGGTGCCAAGCTGGATGACGGTGGTGAACGGCCCATCGGCCGGCAGCCCGAACCAGTGCTGCACCACGATCAGGTGCGCCGTGCTACTGATCGGAAGGAACTCGGTCAGCCCTTGCACCACCCCGAGAATCACCGCCTGCCACCACTGCATGATTCACCCCTCGCACGCGTCGGGCTAACATACCAGCATGGCCCGTAAGTACCACCGAAAGCGCCGCCCGCCCCGCCGCGATCGTAGCACGCCCGCCGGCGAACACCTCCCCGTGATGCTGGCCGAAGTGCTCGCCGCACTCGACCCGAAGCCGGGGATGGTGGTCGTCGATTGCACACTCGGCTTCGCCGGGCATTCCTGCGAGCTGCTCAAACGCATCGGCCCGACCGGCCTGCTCGTCGCCACCGACCTCGACCCGGACAACATCACACGGGCCACCGAGAAGCTGAAGGCGGTGGGCCACCCGTTCCACGCCCACCAGGGGAACTTCGCCGGCCTGCCGGGGGTGCTGGCAACAGCCGGGGTGCAGCAGGCCGACGCCGTGCTGGCCGACCTGGGTATGTCGAGCATGCAGGTGGACGACGCCGAGCGCGGATTCTCGTTCATGCGAGACGGCCCGCTCGACATGCGGATGGACCGCAGCCGCGGGCGAACGGCGGCGGAGTTGCTGAACACGCTGACCGCCGAGGAACTGGCGGCGGCCTTCACCGAACTCGGCGACGAACCCGAGGCGGAGAAGATCGCGGCGGCGATCGTGGCGCAACGCGACACCAAGCCACTGGAGCGCACGGGCGAGTTGCGGGAGTTGATCGAGCGGGCGGCGCCGGTGACGCCGCTGCTTGGGCCGGGCCACGGGCCGATCCGCAAGCAGGTGATGCTGCCGACGACGCGGGTGTTCCAGGCGCTACGGATTCTGGTGAACCGCGAACTGGCGAACCTGACGCAACTGCTACGTGTGCTGCCGACCATCCTGAAGCCCGGCGGGGTGGCCGGAATCATCAGCTTCCACAGCGGGGAAGATCGGCTGGTGAAGAACGCCTTCCGCGATGGGCTGCGAACGGGGGTGTACGCCGCCGCCACCGACGACCCGATTCGCCCAAGTGAGCAGGAGAAACTCGACAACCCGCGGGCACGCAGCGCCAAACTGCGGTGGGCACGCACCCCTGGGTAGCCACGAGCCAACGCCGAGTGCGACCGGATCGCGACGCTTCAATACACCTGGGGCAGTTCGCCGCGCTCGCGGCGTCGGAAGTGCGATTCCAACACCCCTTCCGGGCGTGTGTTTCCGGACTCAGACGTACAAGAGGTTCGTGTAGACGGTCGTCAGGTCGGGACGGTGCTTGACCGGCAAAAAGTGATCCACCGCGAACTCGCCGAACACACGCCCCCACGTCTCCCGGCGGAGGCAGTACACGCAGCGGAAGGCGAATTCGTCCCGCAGCCACGGGCGGTAGCTGGTGTAGTCGGCGTACCCCACCGGGCCGTGTCGGCGGCCGTGTGGGCGGTCGGGGTAGGTGAACGGGGCAGTCACGAGGACACACCCCCGTTCGCCCGCGCCGCCTTGTCGAGTAACTGCTGGTGGAGTTTCCGCAAAGGTTCGAGTGGCAACGGGGCGACCGCGTCGATGTACCGGCTCAAACGCCGTTGAAGTGTCGACAACTCCGCTCGCTCGTCGGGGGTCAGCAACCCGTCCAGGTCTTTGTCGATCAGGTCGCACCGGCGGTCGTTGTCGGCGGCCGTCCACTCCGGCTCCGCGGTGGTCGGTGTGGGATATGGGAGCAGACGGTACGCCGGCCGGCCGTTCTCTTCAAACACCACCCCCTCCGGCGATCGCGCCAGCGAACGGATCATCTCTCGCGTCGGTTCGGGAATCGTTTCCATGCGGATCGTGGTCATCGGCGGTCCCTCGAAACGGCAGAGCCACCTTACCCCGACCGCCCGCACACGTCACAATAGAGTCACGGTGAACGAAACCACGCGCTGCGTTCCGTCGTCGGAATGGTGTACCCCGAGGGCTTGCCGTGCGTCGGATCGCGTTGCTTCTCGCCCTCGTGCTTCCCGCGGTCGTGGCCGCCGCCGACCCCACTGCCGCCGACGTGAAGCGAATTCTCGACACCCACTGCCACCGCTGCCACGGGCAGGATGGTGCCGTCGAAGGTGGCTTCAACTACGTTCTGGATCTGCCGAAACTGCTCGACCGCAAGAAACTGCTCCCCGGCAATGCCGATCGCTCGCCACTGCTGCGCCGTATCGCCGATGGCACCATGCCCCCGCCCGGTGAGAAACCGCCGGTGAGTGCCGCCGACCTCGCCACCCTGAAAGCCTGGGTGAACGCCGGCGCGAAACTGGACGCCGCGCCCACCCGCATCCCCATCACCGCCGACGATGTGCGACAGGCCATTGTCACCGATCTGGAGAAGATCGACCGCCGCGCCCGCCGGTTCGTCCGCTACTTCACCCTGAACCACCTGCACAACGCCGGCCTCTCCGACGACGAACTCCAGACCTACCGCAACGCCCTTGCCAAGCTCGTCAACTCGCTCTCGTGGCACCCGAAGGTCCGCAACCCCGAGCCGATCGACCCCGCGAAGACCGTCCTCCGCATCGACCTGCGCTGGTACTTGTGGGATGCCACCCTGTGGAACCGCGTGCTCGCCGACTACCCCTACGGTGTGCTCGCCGACACCGCCGCCGACCGTGTGGCGATGGTGAACACGCTGAGCAAACTGCCAGCGGTGCGGGCCGATTGGTTCGTGGCCACCGCCAGCCGTGCCCCGCTCTACTACGAGCTACTGCAACTGCCGGGCAACCTGCCGGAGCTGGAACGGCAATTGAAGGTGGACGCCGCGGTGAACATCCAGCAGGAGCGGGTGGCACGGGCGGGCTTCAACGGCTCCGGGGTGTCGCGGTTCAACCGGGTGCTGGAGCGGCACGACTCCGTTCACGGGGCGTACTGGCGGACCTACGACTTCGACGAGCCGCCGCAGAACCTGACCGAGCGCACGCAGAACCAACCGCCCGACCGCCGCAACGTCTTCGCCTTCCCCCTCGGCCCCGGCGCGGTGGACAGTTCGTTTCAGCACGCCGGCGGGGAGAGCATCTTCGCCCTGCCGAACGGCCTGCACGCCTACTACATCGTGAACGCCACCAACGAGCGGTTGAACAAGGCCCCCGTCGCCATCGTGAGCGACCCGAAGCGGCCGGATAAAGCGGTGGAGGCCGGTGTTTCGTGCATGAGTTGCCACGTCTCGGGCATCCTGCAAAAAGCCGATCAGGTGCGCGACCACCTGGAGAAGAACCCGAAGGCGTTCAGCCGGGCCGACGCCGAACTGATCGCGGCTCTGTACCCCGGCAAAGACCCGGTGCTCGCCCACATGAAGGCCGACGCCGAAGCCTACGCGGTGGCGGTGGCGAAGACCGGCGCGAAGGTCAGCCGGTTCGAGGCGGTCAGCACGATCACCCTGAAATTCGAGGCCGATATCGACCTCACGCATGCTGCGGCGGAGGTCGGCCTGGCCCCCGACACGCTCCGGCAGCGGATCGAGGCGAGCGAAGTGTTGAAGAAGAACGTCGGGGCGCTGCGGGTGGCGGGCGGCACCGTGAGCCGGCCGATCTGGCAGCAGGGGTTCGGCGAGGTGGTGCGAGAACTGCGGCTCGGCACGCTGTTCCAGGCGAACGCCAACGGTGGCAACCGCCCCGACAACACCGGCGAACTCGACCCGCTCGAAGGCGACGGGCACAACGCCGCTGTATTCACCCCGGACGGCAAGCGGGCCGTCATCGCCAGTTCGGATCGCGGGGTGCGGGTGTGGGACGTGGAGGGCCGCCGCGACGTGCGACGGCTGGTCGGGCACACCGCGAGCGTGTGGGCAGTGGGGCTGAACGCCGACGGCACAAAGGCGATCAGCGGCAGCATGGACGGCACCGCCCGCGTGTGGGACGTGGCCAGTGGCCGCGAACTCGCCAAGCTCGAAGGCCACCTGTCGCTGGTGTCGGCAGTGGGGCTGAACGCCGACGGCACGCGGGCGATCACCGGCGGGTTCGACGGGGCGGTGATCTGGTGGGACGCCACGAAAGGCACCGAGCTCCGTCGGCTGGAAGGCCTGGAATTGAAGGCGATTCACGCGGTGGTGCTCGTGCCGGGCCAGAAGCTCGCCGTGATCGCGGCCGATCGGCGAGTGGTGGTGTGGGACTTCAGCACGGGTGAGGTGCGGGCGAAGTGGGAAGCCCACGGCGGCAGTGTCACCGCGGTGTCAGTGGCCGAAGGGGGCAAGCTGATCCTGACCGGCGGCGACGACCGGGCGGTGCGAGTGTGGGACGCGGCCGGCAAGTGGTTGGCCGAGTTGGCCGGACACGAGGGCGGCATCGGCGGGCTGGCGATGCTCTCCGGCGGGCGGTGGCTCCTGAGCACCGGCAGTGATGGCACGGTGAGGCTGTGGGACGTGCCGGCGAAGCGAGAGGTCGCCGCGTTCCGCAAGCACACGTCGGCGGTGTTGAGTGCCGCGTTCGCCCCGAGTGGCACGAAGACGGTGTCGGTGGACGCGAAGCTCGGCACGCTGCTGTGGGACTTAGCGAAGTGGGTGAACACCGACAGCACCGCCCCGCCGCTGGTGCGGGAAACGCCGGAGCGGATCGACAAGATCAAGTAGGTCGGCCGAGCCGAACGCAAGGCCGGCGCCGCGGCGGCGGTGGTGGCAGGTTTTCACATCGGGTCGAAAAGTTCCGCTCGCTCCACCCCTGGCTACCGACTGCCGCCGCTCCGCGTCGGGGCGCACCTCACCTTCCCTCCCAGTGAACAGGGCATCTTCGCGCGGCGGAGGTGGAACGGATTGCCGCGAATCGCAGACGAGCGGGAGCCCGCCGGTTGGTCTACCACTCACGGCCAACCGGGCCGACGGGCGTGGGAAGCACCCTCACGCCGAGGTGAGTAGACGAGAGCTGAGGTCCCCGATTCCGCGCGTCGTGGAGCGAATCGGGTTGACTTCGCCCCGTTTGCACCAAATGTTAATTTGTACACCAATCGCCACCACACCGGAGGGGCCTGCCATGACCGACACCGCCGCTCCGTCCACTCCGTCTGCGGATGCCATCGCTCAGGCCGCCGA
>JALOQR010000095.1 GCA_025459365.1 Fimbriiglobus sp. | reverse complement strand
GACGATCTCGACGACCGCGTCGAGAACCTGCTTGAGGGCGTCTGCGGAGAGTTGGCCTTCGATTCGGCCAAATAGGGAGATAGCCGCGGTGAACAGCTTGCCCGGCCGGGCGTAGCTCTGCAGGCGGAGTCCGCCGGCAGCGAAATCACTCGCCTGTAGGACCACCGAGTGCGGGTCGGCGTAGGCGTTGCTCGTGATCGCACACAGGATGTAGTCACCTTTCCCGGCGTCGGCCAGCACGATCGCCGGTCGGAATTTACTGGCCGACAGGTCGGAGAACGGGAACCGAACGGCCACTACTTGCCCTGGTTGAGGTACGACCACGCCTCGTCCTCCTCAGGGCGGTTCCAGTCGGCCAGCGCGGGCTCGCTCAATAGGGTCACTTCGTCGGTGGTCAGGTGGCTCGGAAGTATGGTGAGGAGGGCTCTCCGGGGTTCGTCCACACGGAGGGGTTGGAGCAAGCGAACCGTCCCATCCGGTTCGATGACTGCTTCCACGGTCTGGATCATGTCGGCACCGAATGGATCAAGAAGCGCCACCTCATGATACCCATAAATTGGCCGAAGGGGCACCCGCTTGGGTGCCCCTTCTTTGTGGTCGTACCTGCTCACGCCCGGCTTTCGGCCACGGCGAGGTACAGTTCGGCGAGGTGCTGCCAGCCACTCGTCTCGGGTAGGCTGGCCACTGCCTTTCGCAGGTGCGGGATCGCTTCCGCCGCACGATCCGTGAACAGCAGGCACATGCCGCGGTTGAACCACGCGACTGGGCTGTCCGGCATGGCCAACCACAACTTCACCGCCGGGGACACGTCGCCCACCGTCCAGAGGGCGGCCGCCCGCTCGTTGGCGGACACCGCATCGCTGCCGGTCGGCACGGCTGGGTCGTCGCCCAGGCTCCGGGCGATGCCCGCCGCCAGTTTCGCCCCACCGTTCTCCTGTTTGGCCACCCATTGGCGTAGCGTCGTGAACCCGCTCGCCTCGCTCGGTGGCGTCGGCTTGTGGACCGCCTCACCATCGAGCAGTTCGGCCAGGTCGCGTACCTGCTGCGGGAACCGCCCGGCGGCCATCGGTACGGCTACCGTGGCCGGCATCATCTGGACGTAGGCGGCCCACTCCGGCGGCAAGCTGCGTGGCAGGTCGTTCACGCCGAGCAGTTTGAGCGACGCCACCGCGTCGACGAATGCCGTCCGCGGATCGGTGCGGAATCCGTTCAGCACCTCGTAGGGTTCCACTTCCGGCTCGGCCGTGTCCACCGGTTCGCCCGCCCGCACCTTCATCATCCGGTCGGTGAGTTCGGCGATCGAAGGTGGGCTGAACGGGGTCATGGCGGCTCTCCGCAGGCTTTACGGGCATCTTCACCCTGCGAACGGGTTCCGGCCACCCGGCTTGCGCTGGAAAACGGCCCGGAGGTGAGTTCCCGCCACTCTCTCTCAAGACCATGAGGAACCCGTCGGCGTGGGAAATGGGAGCCTGCCAGATCTGCCGAAAACCTTTGCCAGGAAATCACTTGCGAAGAATTTTCTTGTTCCGCCACCTTGCCGAACCTACCCCGATTGGCCAGACTGTGGACATCACCTCGGGAGGCCGGTCATGGCCGATGTTCTCTTCCTGCTCAAGCCAACATTCAGCGATGCGAAGGCCGGCCCAGGCACGTTTTATTGCCCGCCATGTGCCACCGTACGTGGGTTTCTCGGGTACTTTCCCCAGGCGGCCGCCGGCCTGGAGGTGACCGAAGTCGACTTCCCCCGCCCGCGAGGTCCGGTCGCGGCAGTGCTCGGCGAGCAGCACCCTGGCTGCCCGGTGCTGGTGCTCGACGACGCCAGTACGCCCCCAGCCGGCATCACCGTACACACCGCCACCACCGGCAAGCGTTACCTCGACGGCCCCGCCGATATCGGCAACTACCTGGCCGCCAAGCATGGCGTCAGCCGGCCGCACCCGTGAGGCTCACACCTCGGGACGGACCGGCTCGGGGATGTCGCTCAGGTACTCAATGGTGTGGTTGAGGTATGGCTCCATCAGGGTGTAAGTACGAGGCTTGGCCCGCTGCCGGACCGCCTCCCGGAGCAAGGTGAAGTTGTCTCGCATGAACTTGGGGGTGAAGTTGAAGCTCTTGAACAGGGTGCGAACCCAGGTGAGTACCTGCTCGTCGAGCAGTTTCACATCGTCGAGCAGCATGCACTTGGTCATGTACTCGAGGAGCAAAGTGTTGTCGCGGGTGCCCTTCTCGAACCCGCTGGCGTGGAAGCGGGGGATGTTCGGGTACAGCCGACGGATCTGGGTCATGCATTCTTCGACGCACTCCGCCTTGATCTGCTCCATCTCTTGGGCGGCGAGCACTCGTGGGCCAATGCCCTCAGCGTAGGTGGCCAGTCGGTCCCGCTCGGCGGGGGCCGGGAAGCGATCGCGGAAGGCGTCCAGGCGGATGACGCTCAGCATCGGTTACACCTCCACCAGAGCAGGAGCGGGCATGGCAGGAGCGGGCGTGACGGCAGGGGCGATGTCGGCGACCAGATCGCCCCGTAGTGCCCCGGCTACTCGCCCGAGGAACGGCTGGATCAGTTGAGCGGAGAGCGGGTCGAGCCGCGGTTGAAGCACGCGCCACGCCTCGTCGAACAGCCCAGCAAACTCCGCGGCCGGGATTTCCAGGGCGTCGGCTAGCCCACGGCACGGAGTGATGACGCTGGTATCGAGCAGGGTGATGTCGTCGCAAAGCAGGGCGTGCCCGACGGCGGCCAGGAAAGCAGCAAAGTCGGTGGTGAATGGGTCTTTCGGTAGCCCCCACTCCTGCGCTTTCGGGGCCACCCACTCGCCCAGGTGCCGCACCAGCCACTTCTGGTTTTCGTCGAGTTTCTTCACTGCTGCCAGTGCATCTGGCAGAAACTCGACATACTGAGTGATCTTGTCCAGTTCATCGGCGGTGAACGGCCGGCCGTTGCTGGCGTGGACCAGTTGGGTCAACCACGGGTTCACGGGAAGTCCTCGGGTGTCCGGGCGGCGAACCGTGCGGCATGAGCCGCCGGGTGAGACGACGAACCGACGGCTCACGCCGCACTTATTCGCTCGTCGCCTTCAAGCGACGAAGGATGACGGTGTGTGGGAGGTTCTCGCCCACCCACTTGGGCACGTCCTTGAGTCGGGCCGCCAGGCCGATCACAAACCGGCTGGCGTCTGCACCGCGGCTTGGGCAGTCGGTTTGTTGGCAGTCCAGGTCAGTCTTGGCGTAGTGGGTGAAAACGGCGGCGAAGAACCCGGCGAACAGAGCGTCGGTCGGCTTGTCGGCCGCTCCCACCACTGTCGGCATCACTGGATCGGCCACGCTCACCGCCACGAGCCCGGCGTCGTAGTCGGTCAGGTCGATGGCCGGCTTGCCCCAACCGTAGAAGCGGAAGGCTTCGTCGAGGCAGCGCTCGACCAGGCCGGCGCTCACGTCGGTCAGGGGCACGCCGAAGTGGTCGGTCAGTTCGCGGTCGAAGCGCTCGACGAAGGTCTTGCCCCACTTCTTGCCGCAGGCCTTGAACACCCGATCGGTCGCCTTTCCGCACTCGAACTGCACTGCCGAGCGGAAGCCGAGGAGGAAGTCGTCGGTCAGGGCGCAGATACGGGTGCCGGTGGGGGTGCGGATAGTCCCCTTCTCGACGTCTTCGCGGAAGAAGTCGGGTCGGGAGAAATATCCGTTGAGCAGGCGTACGTAGCTGCCGGCGACGGCGGTCATGACGGCACCTCGTGGAGGGGCTGGGGAGCCAACCGGCTCGTCTCGTCGGCCTCCCCGGTGGGAGTGAAGCAGAACTCGATGGCGTCCGGGGAGGTTGCTGGGGGGGGCATGGTGGGGGCGAGCGGGGGTACGATCGGTCTGCGTTCCCACGGGACAGCCTGGAACAGCTTTCCCCACGCCCGGCGGCGGAGGCTCAGCGTGCCCCGCGGGGGCGGGGTGTCGATGAGCGCGGCCTCGGTGAGCGGGGCGCGAACCGGCGCGGGTGGGCGGGCTTTCCCGTCCCATGGGGCGTCGGCCCAGAGTTGCCCCCACGGGCGGCGGCGGGGTGTCGGCATGAGTGGGGTCCGCCTCACATGGCCTGGAGTTTCTTGGTAATGTCCTTCGCTGTCGCCCCCTGGCTCCGCCAGAACGCGGCTGCGTCTACCTTGTCGTAATCGCTGATGACGAACCGGCAGTAGTCTTCGCCCATCGAGTAGCATTGCATCTCGACGCTCGCCAGGTTGCGGCGAGACAGGACGCTGAAGACGGCGGCGAACATGCCGGCGTAGAAGTAGCACACCGCCGCCCCGATGTCGCCGATGCTCTTGGCCACCGCGCTCTCGTACAGTTCGACGTAGAGTAATCCCTTGTCCTTTTGCCGAAAATCGTATCGCCAGGTGCCCCAGCCGGTGATGGTGAGCGGCCACCACCATTCCTCCAGCATGAACCCGACCCGCATCTTCTCCAGTTGTACCTGGAACTCGGCCTGCGCTCGCCCACAGAACGACCGCATGTCTTCCAGACCCCACCGATACCCGCACTTGTACATGATCTCGGTGGCGCCAGCCTGCCCGACCTCGTCTTCCAGCGCCCCGAGCATGGCGATCATGAAGTCTTCGCTGACCCGCATGCAGCGCTGGCCATACACGTTGGTGAGCACCCCGCGGTCGGCGTCGTGTCGGAAGAAGGCCGGGGTGGTGTAGTAGTTGTGCTCGAACGGCTGGAGGCCGGGGATCACCTCGATCGCCGGTTTCAGCTCACCCACCGCCGTCGGCCGGCGGAGAAGGTTGACCGCCTTCCAGTCGGCCCCCTCCTTCCAGATCATCTGGAGGGTCTTTGGCGACGGCTTGTCCAGCACCTCTTCGGTGTCGATGGCAGCGCGGCTCACGGATGATCCTCGGGGGGCAGTTCTGTTCGGGCAAGCCGTGCCCCGTCAGGGGCCGGTAGGTCGGGCGAGCGAAACCGAATCGTCACAGACCTCGGCACGCCAGTCACGATTGTGAAACTTTGTTCACTTCTTCCGTCAGGTTCTTGAACAGTTGCAGTAGGCTGCGGGTGATGATTTTGTCTTTGGGAATCAGCAGGCTTCCGTTGATCGGGTGGCGGTAGTCGGTGACAGCTTCCTCGCCGACGAGAGCGAGCAGGTCGTCGAGCGCCTCGACGAACACAGCCGACGGCAGTTCGATCACCACCCCATCGCCGAGTACGCGGCTCTGGCAAGCAAGCCGGGTGTTCGGCCCTGCCCCATCGATAAGCGACAGGGTCTTTAGCTCCTGTGGTGTCTTCGGGCTGAGGCCGTTCGGCGCTCCCTTGACCGTCACTTGACAGGTCGCGCAGATCCCCCGCCCGCGGCACACCGAGCGGATGCCCACCTCGTTCGCCAGCAAGGTGGCAAGCAAGTTCGCCCCGGAATCCAGGTCGAGCGTCTTGTTGATCGGGTGAAGGGCGATCTTCATGGCGGGCCGTGGGGGTGGAGGCTGCCTACCGGGCGGCACCAGACATTAGCGCTGCCGCCGAGGCGGCACTGACCAAGCTCACTCGTTCGGGGCGGGGAACCAGTCGCCGAGGGTGTCGCCGACAAACGGCTCGGCGGCCGGGGGCGGGGTATCGGCCACAACATTCGGCGTGGCAGTGCTCACCAGTTCCAGCCCGGTCGATTGCCCGCCGACCGTCCACTCCGAGAGCAAATCCCCGCTCTCCGCTCCCGTGACAGCCACCGGGGCCGCCAGCCCCGCCGCCTTACTTTCCATGCGGCTACTGATGGCGCGGGTGGGCAAGGTGACCCGCACGCAGCACCCGCTTCCCTCGGCCTCGATGCCCAACTGTCCGCCCATGAGGGCAGCGATGCGGTTGGCCACCGCCAGCCCGAGGGGAAAGCCGAGTTCACTGGTCGATTCAAGGGCGAGAGAGTTCGGCCGGCGGAACGGCTCTCGCACGTCGTCCAGGGCCTCGTCGGAGAGCATCGGGCCGGGGTAGCGGACGAGCACTTCGCCCTGCTCCTGATCGGCCATGACGAGCGACCGCCGGCGCAGCTCGGCCGTAACCTTCCCGCCCTTGCAGCTCAGGTTGGCGTGCAGGAGCAGCCCCGTGAGCAACACCGTCACCCACTCTTCGTCGGCGATCAGCCAGCCGGCGTCGCCGGTCACCTCCAGTTCGTTGTTGCGGTCGCCGTACACGGCCGTCAGTTTCTCGCCGACTTCGTCGGCCGCCGCTCGCAGCCGCACTTCGCCCAGGTCTTGCGAGCTACCGAACGTCTTGGTGAGGCGGCCGAGCCAGCCGAGGAGTGTGATAACCACCTCCTGCCGAGACAGTTCGTCCATCATCCGCTGAACTTTCGGGACGAACCGCTCCCGCTGGCCAGCTTGCTTGGCCGCCTGGGCGAGAAGCGTGGCATTGGTGCGGATGGCTTCCAGTGCTGGCTTGGCTTCGTTTTCGATGAGCAGGCACAGCCGCTGGGCCACCTGCCGGCGGTGCTGGAGCCGCACGTCCGAATCTTTCTTCATCTGCCGGGTGAGGTCGCGCAGAAGGAGCACGGTGAACTGCTTGGCGGTTCGGTCGGACGGCGGGCGAACGGTCACTTGCACTCGCGTACCGCCTTCTTCCGGGGTCGCGGCGATCGCCTCGCACCCGCCTCCGTTCGGCTGGCTCAGCCAGGCGGCCAGTTGAGGCGGCCCGAGTGGCGGGGCCTGCTCTGGTTCGAGCAGATCGGCGGGCGGGTGCAGGAACAATTCGGCCAGCGGGCGCTTGGCCGCTTCATTCGACTCCAGGTCGTACAGCTCGGCGGCCGCCTTGTTGACCACCAGCACCTTGTGATCGGCGTCGGCCACCACCACGGGGTCGGGTAGGTCGTTGAGCACGGTCTGAAACCCGGCCGCGCGTCGCTGAGCGTTGGCCAGCAGCCCGCCGACTGCCTTCACTGCGGCCGTCACCGCCTCGGCGCGATCCGGCCAGGGACAAACGGGCGGAGCCAGGGTTATTGGCTTCCGGGCGTCGGTCGCCAGCCCTGCCAGGGCGGCGGTCACGTCGTACAGGGCAGTCTCGAACTCGTGTTCACGGGTGATGACGGCGTGGTGCGTTTCCTCGGCTTGCTGCCACAGGGCGGTCAGGGCGTGCCGCACACGCTCGGTTCCGTCGCCCCCGGTCGGCGGCTCAGGCACCGCTCCGAGCTTGCGGGCGGCTTCGGTCGCCTGGCTTGCATACCGGGTGAGCCGCTCGAATGGGCGGGTGAGGAGCACCACCCCCACTGCTGCCACCAGCAGACACACCCCCGCCCCGGCCACCACCCACAGGCTGGGCAGGTTCGCCGCCGCCAGCCCGCCGATCGCCACGAACGGCACCACCACCACAGCCAGCAAGCGGGTTCGCAGGGACAGGGTCATCAGGGCACCTGGGCAGACAGGAGGCATAACTCGGCGACCGGTGGGTTCATGCGGCCGCTTCGGATAGAGGGCTTATAGAACCGTTTTCGCCGGATGAAACGACACCACGCGTGGTCCGAAAAAAAAACGATCCGACCCTGGCACTTTTTGTGACCACATCAAAACCGACTGAATAATCAGGATTTTGGCATTGGCCGATGCTAAGAAATGTTGCCGTTTTCGACGTTCCTCCCACGATCTGCCAAAATCATGACCCTGCCCGACCGCCTGCGGTCCGCCATCGCCGACGCTCACACGGCCATCGAAGCCACCCCGATGGCCGTGGCCATGATCGATGGCACCGTCACCCGCGAAGCCTACGGCGACTGGCTCGTCGACATGCACCATCTTCACGGAGCGCTCGAAGATGCCCTCGCCGACTGCCCGCTCGCCGTTGGCCTCTTCGACCCGGTCGAGATGACCCGGAGTCGGCTGATCGACCGCGATCGGGCCGTTTTTCCCACCGATCCCCTCGCCGTGCCGCACGAGAGCATCACCCGGCTGGCGGCCGAGTTCGCGGAGTGGCGGGCGGTCGCCCCGTGGAAGCTGATCGCCCCACTGTATGTGCTGGAGGGGTCGCGGATGGGGTCGATGGTGCTGGTGCGGCACCTGTCGCGGGCGTTCGGCATCGCCCCGCAGGCGGGGGCCGGACTGGACTACCACCTCGACGGCATCGCCACCCGCCCGCAGAAGTGGGGGCAGTTCCGGGCGAAGCTGGCCACCGTGCCGCTGACCACCGAGCAGCAGGCAGACGTGTGCGCCGCCGCCGTGGCAGTCATGGAAGGGCTACACGAGCGGTATTCGGCCGTGCCGGCGGCGGCGGAATAGCAACCGGCGAATCGGGGAAACGAACCGGGCCGAGGGGAACACCCCTCGGCCCGGCGTGCTTCGGACGGCCGAAATCTACCTCTCCACCTGGGACACCGAAGGCTCACGGGTCCGCCGGTACCGGTCACCCGGTCAGTGTCGCGGAACCACGAACCGCGGGGTTGATCCAGTCCGCGACACTGACCGGGTGACCGGTACCGATAGCGGAACTGGAACAGCCGTCGCTGGGAAGCACGGCAAGCCATGCGCTCGGCCGACGCAACACCGGCCATCTGCGTTACTGCAGAAATGCTAAACCCCGACCGTCCGAAGTGGGGGGGAAGTGTACCCCCCGTGGCGGCGGACTACAATCATGGGATGGTTTTTTCCCGCCCGAGTTCGGAAGTCGCCCCCCGCCGCGTAGCCGTGCTCGGTTGCACCGGGAGCATCGGCACCAGCACCCTGAGCGTGGCCGAGGCCCTGCCCGACCGCGTACAGGTCGTCGGGCTGGTCTGCCATTCCAAGTGCCAACTCCTCGCCGAGCAGTGCCATCAGTTCCGCCCGCGTGTCGCCGTCGTCACCGACCGGGCCGCGTTCGACTCACTCGACCGCTCCGCGTTCCCCGCTGAAACCGAACTGAAGTATGGCGACGACGCGGTGTGCGAGCTGGCCTCCGGCGCAGACGTGGACGTGGTGCTCTCGGCGGTGGTCGGGGCGGCGGGGCTGGCCGGCACCTGGGCGGCCATTGACGCCGGCAAGACCGTGGCGCTAGCGAACAAGGAATCGCTGGTCGTCGGCGGGCCGCTCGTCACCGAACTGGCCGCGAAGCGGAACGCTGTGCTGCTCCCGGTCGATTCCGAACACTCGGCCATCTTTCAGGCACTCACCGGGCACACCGCAGCGGACGTGGAGCGGGTGGTACTGACCGCCAGCGGGGGGCCGTTCCGCGGGCGAACCGCCGATGAGCTGGAATCCGTCTCCCCGGAGCAGGCGCTCAAGCACCCGACCTGGCAGATGGGGCCGAAGATCACCATCGACTCCGCCACGCTGATGAACAAGGCGCTCGAGGTGATCGAGGCCCGCTGGCTGTTTAACTTGAAGGCGAGCCAGATCGACGTGATCGTCCACCCGGAATCGGTGGTGCATTCCTTCGTGGAGTTCGCCGACGGGTCGGTGCTCGCCCAGTGCTCCCCGCCCGACATGCGGTTGCCGATCCAGTACGCCCTGCTCTACCCGCACCGGGTGCCCGGCCCGGCCAAGCGGCTGAACTGGAAAGAACTGAACCGGTGGCAATTCGAGCAGCCCGACCGTGCCACCTTCCCGGCCCTGGAACTGGGGTTCGAGGTGGCCGCCCGTGGGGGCACCTGCGGGGCCGTGCTGAACGCCGCGAACGAGGCCGCCGTCGGGCGGTTTTTGGATCGCCAGATAGGATTCCTGGACATCGCCCGATGTGTGCGGGCGGTGCTAGGTGCGCACGACTTCGACCCGACCCCGACCTTGACCACGTTGCTCCGCCTCGACGGGTGGGCACGCCAGGAGGTAGCCCGGTGGACCCCACCCCGAACCCGGTGAACCACGCCCACGACGGCAAGCCCGCCACCGACCCCGGCCACCTGCCCCCGGAACCACTCGTCCCCGTGCCCGTTCCGAAGAACGACGTGAACGCGTGGGTGAAGGTGAACGGCTGGAAGCTGCTGGTGATGGTGGCCATCGTCGCGTTCGTGTGCTGGAAGTACTACTGGCTCGACGTCCTGCTCGCCGGGCTGGGGCTGAGCGGCATTATCTTCCTACACGAACTCGGGCACTTCCTGGCGGCGAAGGCGTGCAATGTGTACGTCCGCACGTTCAGCATCGGGTTCGGCCCGGCGTGGCCGTTCTGCCAGTTCAAGTACGGCGAGACGAACTACAAGCTAGGCATGATCCCGCTCGGCGGGTTCGTAGCGATGGCCGGCGAGAACACCGGGGAGACCGACCCAGACGCCGAGAAAGACGACGTGGACGACGACACCGACCCGCGGAGTTTCAAGAACCGCCCGGTGTGGCAGCGGATGATCATCATCTCGGCCGGCGTCATCATGAACGTGATTCTGGCGGCGGTCTGCTTCGTGGTAGCGTACTCGTTCGGGGTGAAGGAGATGCCGCCGGTGGTGCAGGCGGTGGAGCCGGGCAGCGCGGCGTGGCAAGCGGGGCTGCGGCCGGGCAGTGAGATCGCCCGCATCAACGGCATCCACGGGCCGTGGTTCGCCGACATCCCACCTGAAGTGGCCAGCACCAACCGCGGCAGCACTGTCCACCTCGAAACCACCTACCGCGGCACGCCCACGGCGTTCGACATCGAGCCGCAAGTGGCGGAGGGAGCCTACAACCCCACTCTCGGGCTGACGTTCCCGACCGGCGTGCAACTCGACACCGCCAAACGCGACCCGCTCCCGCCGTTCGCCCCCGGCTCACCGGCCGACAAGGCGACCCCGGCCGGTGAAGACGGCATCAAGCCGGGCGACACGATCATCGGCATGACCGACCCGGCCGATCCGACGAAGGTGACCCCACTCGAAGACAACTGGAACGGCCTGCCGGGCAAGACGTTCGACTACCGCCGGCGGCTGTCGGCCCTCGCCGGCAAGGAGATCACGCTCGACCTGCAACGTCAGGACTCCGCTGAGCGGGTGAAGGTGACCCTTCCCGCCGCCTTCCGCCACGACAGCGGCATTCGCTTCAAGATGGGGCAGATCGCTGCCGTGCGAGCCGGATCGTCGGCGGCCGCTGCCAACTTCAACCTGCAGAAGATGGACAGCGAGAAGGTGCTGAGCGACGGCGACGTGATCGCCAGGGTGACCGTGAACGATGGCGGCGGCACGCGAGTAGTGTTCGACCCCACCGACAAGGCGGCGAACAACCCGCTACGGTTGCCCTTCGAGCTGAACAAATGGGCGACGAACACGCCGGGCGACAAGATGGTGAGCGTGACCGTGCAACCGGCAGGCGGTGGCGACCCACGGACGGTCGAGTTGGCCTGGGACGACGCCGCCCGCGAAGACGGCTTCCAACTGGGTAGCCCGAATGCCCCGCTCCCGCTCGGCGGGCTAGGGTTGGCCTACCGGGTGTCGAACGAGATCGCCGACGTGGCGGCCGGGTCGCCGGCGGCCACCGCCGGACTGAAAGCGGGCGACACGCTCACCGACGTACGCTTCAACCTGACGGAGTTCAAGCGGGACGGCGGAGCCGTGTCACCAAAGCCGAAGGCTGGCAGTTGGGACAGGGTCAAGAGCCACCACGGGGCGTTCCTCGATTACAAGCTCCAGGTGCAGCCGCCGCACAGCTTCGACTTCAAGGCCGACCGCGGCGGAGTGCTGGTCGAGGGAACGGTCAGCGCCACGACAGATGTGAGTTGGGGGGTGCCGTACACCGGGCTGAACTTCCTGCGGGAGTTGAAGGTGCAGAAGGCCGACGGGTTCGCCGATGCCCTCCGGTTGGGTACTCGCCGCACGGTCCGTGGGTTGCAGACGAACTACCAGGGGCTGTACGGCATGGCCGTCGGGCGGATCTCGCCGCTGACCATGAGCGGGCCGATCACCCTGGCGAGCATGAGCTACAAGCTCGCCGGCGAAGACCTGACGACACTGGTGTTGTTCCTCGGGCTGATCAGCGTGAGCCTGGCCGTCGTCAACTTCCTGCCGATCCCGGTACTCGACGGCGGTCACATGATGTTCCTGCTGTACGAGGCGATCTTCCGCAAGCCGCCGCCGACGTTCATCCACTTCTGGCTGACGATCCTCGGGCTAGTGGCGGTCCTGTGCCTGATGACGTTCACCATCGGGCTGGACATCTGGAGGCACTTCATCGCCGGGTGACGAGCCGACCCCTGGTGGGGTCGGCTCGGTGAACACCCAGCGACTGGCATCGCCGGCTTCAATTACCACCGGCGGCGGGGGGTGAAGTTCGGCGGCACCGGGGTGCCGTAGTAGGCCCCGCGATATCCGCTTGACCACCCGTTGTAGGGCGGGTACCCGCGGAACTGATACCCCGGCCCACCGATGCTGAAATCGGTGCCGAACCAGAACGGGCTATTCACCCCCGCCATGCCAATCGCCGGTTGGAGAGGCGGTTGCGGTTGAGGCCGCGACACCATCACAGGTGGTTGCGGCGACACTACGACGGGGCCAGACTGGATGTAAACGATCTGGGCCGAGGTAGTGGACGCGACCACGACCGAAACCAGCGTGGCAAGCAACAGGCGGAGCATGGCGGGAGTCCATTCGGGCGGGTGTCTGGTGCTGAGCACCTCGCCCGCTCAAGTTTAGCCGACGAACGCCCCCGACCCGCCCGTCGTCGCTGTGTCGGGGACCCCTACCCGGCCAAACATTCCGCACGTTCCCCCGAACCCACCCGATCCCATGCCGAGTCAGTTCGCCAAAATCGTCCAGGCGGTCACCGACTGGGGTTGGCCGCGGGACTGTTTCCTGTGCAACGGGCGGATTCTCGAACCACGGCCGCACTGCATTTGCATGGTCTGCGAGTCGGCCCTCACCACCGACGACCGCCCGGCGTGCCCACGGTGCAGCACCACGATTGGCCCGCACGTCGATGCCTCCGGCGGTTGCCCGGCCTGCCGTACCTCTCGCTTTCGCTTCGACGGGGTAGTACGCCTGGGCGAGTACGATGGCCTGTTGCGGGAAGCGATCCTGAAGGCGAAACAACCTGGCGGCGATGGGCTGGCCGAGGCACTCGGCCGGGTGTTCGCTGATGCCCGTGGCCCGGCACTGTTGGCATCTCGCCCGGAGGTGATTGTGCCGGTACCGCTTCACTGGCGGCGTTGGTGGGGGCGGGGGCATAACCAGGCAGAGGGCATCGCCCTCGGCCTGGGAGAGGCGCTCGGTGTGCCAGTCCGCCGCCGGGCAGTGTGGCGTGTGAAGGGTATTTCTCAGCGGTTGGCGAGCCGGCAGCAGCGCTGGGACAACGTTGCCGAAGCGTTCCGGACATGGCCGTGGGCAGGGGTGACGGGGGTGCGGGTTCTGCTGGTTGACGATGTGCTGACGACTGGCGCGACTGCGGACGCTGCCGCAGCCGCCTTACGGAAGGCCGGGGCGGCGCAAGTCCACGTTGCCGCCCTCGCTCACCGATAGTAATGCGGCGTTTCGTTCACTCGCGAATGCACCGGCCGGTGAATCTGTCCGGTTTCCTCCGTGAGTGTGGCCCATCCGCCAGTTCGGCGGCGCCGAGAAAAGAAAAATTCCTGATGTGCCCCCGCCGCTGGCACTGTTTAATAACCACCAGACGAGTGCCCCCTCGCCACCTGTAGCACCGTCCCATCCCGTGGAGACGACCCAGATGCCCCGTCCCGTGTTGGCCCTGTTCGTAGCCTCCGCCGCGTCCACTGTCGCTGTCGCCCAGCCCATCGTGGTCACTCAGCCCGGTGTCGTCACTCAGCCCGGTGTCGTATTTCCCCAGGGTGGGGTCATTGCCCAGCCGGCCGCCTCGGCCGTCTCCACCTTCTTCGCCGAGAAAGAGAAAGACTTCGGCGTCACCGCCTATGGGCCGGTGCTCGTCCACTATTTCCCGATCACCAACTCCAGCAAGCAAAAGGTGACGATGGGCACCCCCCGCATCCAGTGCGGGTGTGTGTCGGCCACCCTCATGAAAGGCGACCTCGCCCCCGGCGAAACTACCTACCTCGTCGCCTACATGAACACCGCCAAGATCCCGAGTACGCAGTTGAACGGGTCGAAAAGCGTGACTGTGGCCGTGCCGTTCACCTCCCCGACGTTCGAGGAAGTGGTGGTGACGGTGAAGTGCTTGTCCCGCACCGATCTGCTGTGGAGTACGTCAGATGGTGTGACGTTCGGCACCGTGACGAAAGGCAAGCCAGCGACCGCGACCGTTGATGTGACCCTCTACCAGGGGAACTGGGAGATCAAGAAGGTGACGAGCAGTGGCGCGTTCGTGACGTGTGAGCCAAAGCTGAAGGCCCGCACCGCCACAAGTACCACCTACGAACTGACCTGCAAGCTGAGCGAGAAGTGCCCGACCGGCAACTGGATGTCCGACCTAACGGTGGAGACGAACGCCCTCGGCATCGAGAAGATGCGGGTACCGGTGACGGTGAACGTCGAGCCGAAGATCGCCGCCACCCCCGGCGTCGCCGACCTCGGGGCGGTGGCCGTCGGCGGGGCCAAGAGCGTGGATGTGACCCTCCT
>JALOQR010000378.1 GCA_025459365.1 Fimbriiglobus sp. | reverse complement strand
TTTCAGATCGCTCCAGGCATAAGCCACGACTCGCTTACCGCCGGCATCGATCACCTTAAACACGATCATCTTGTCGGCGCTGCCGGTGGTGTTCGGGTACTTTTTGGTGAAGCGGACGACATCGTCGCTGGCGGCCACCGGGCCATCGGCCGGCGGTTCGCCGACGGGGTCGCCGGCCTGCTCTTGCACCACTCCGCCGTCGGTGTCCTGGGCGATGATGTGCGCCTGGGCCTGGGCCTTCGCCTCCCCCTGCGGGTCGAGGATGGCGACCACCAGGTTGGCGTTCGGCTTGGGCTCCAGTTGGCCGGTGGTCGGCACACGGCGGTAGCCGGCCAGCCACAGGTCGGCGGCGGCGTCCTGGCGAGTCGGATCGGCCTGTTTTTTCCAGATGCCGTCGGTGTCGGTGAGGGTGTAGAACCCGGCGTTGGTGCGGAACTCGGTCTTTTGCCGCTGAACTTTCACTTCGCCCGAGGGGGCCTCCAGCCGCATGCCATCGCGGAACTTCTGGAATGCCGGGGCGAGTTCGTCGAAGTGGTCTCGCGCCGCCCAGCAATACACCCACACCTTGATGTTTCGCACGGCCACCGCATACACCTCCCCGCGGCAACCGGTTTTGGAGGGCTTGTAAAGCCCCTGGAATTCGTAGCGTTCGGCCGCCGTGCCGAGGAGTTTGGCGTCGGTCTTCGGGAGTTCCTCATCGACATCGTCGAAGGGTCCGTTGTTCGGGTCGCCAATCTGGGCCTTCACCGCCGGTAGGAGGTCGCCCTTGTTGGCGGCTCCTTCGGTCTTCATCACCTGTACGGCGATGTACCCTTCAGGGGAGACGCTCTTGAAACACGCCAGCCGGACCTTCCAGATTCCCTGCGTTTCTTTGTCTTCCTGCCAGCCCTCGCCCGGCCCCTGGAACGAGAGCGAGTAGTCCGGATAGGTGTAGGGGCTAGTGTTCGCCGCCTTCTTCTGGAAGACCCCGGCGACGTAGAGGAGACCCACCAGCCCGCCGCCACAGACGAACACCAACCCGACAGCCATCAGGGCAATCAGCGGGGCGATGCTGCCACGGCGCGGCGGGGCATCGTCGTCGTCGCGGTCTCTCCGGCGAGACGTACCAGCCCGCTTCGCTGCACCGCGAGTGCGGGTGGGGCGTGTGTCTTCCGGCTCGGGGTCGGTGTTCAACTCCTCGGGTTCGGCGGCGGGGGCCAGCGGGGGGGAAGCCTGGGGCAGTTGGAACTGGAGCCGGCATTGCGGGCAGGCGATGACTGCCCCCGGCGGAACGAGGGCCGCATCGAACTGGAACGGGCACGAAGGGTTCGGGCACTTGACGATGTTCATCGCGGCAGGCTCGCAGCGGATGCCGCGATTATAGCGGACGCCCTTCGGGCACTCCGGCGGGTGGGGAGGATTGGTTTCTTGCGGTGGGTGCCACCCTGTCGGCCGCGCCGCCGCATACGATTGGATAACCCCCGGGAGGGGTGAAAACCGTCTCACCGGGCAGTCGGCGCTTGCGAAAGGGCCGGCGGCGCGGCAATGTATGAAGAAGACGGGAGTCGAGAGGGTGACGCTGCGCCCCTCGCCCCGTCGCGAGGGAGTTCACCACCGATGAGACTTCGCCTGTGGGCACTCGGGCTGTCCGCTCTGACCGCCTCGCCGGTCCTGGCCGACGAACCGCCCAAACAGACCTCCATTCCCGCCCCTGCCACCGCCCTTTCCTGGGCCACGGGTCGCATCACTTCCCCGGAGACCGTGGACGAGCTCAAGGCCCTGCAAACCAAGGTCAAGGCCGTTTATCAGAAGTCGTTGCCAACCACAGTCGGGCTGTTGCTCGGTGGTCAGGGCGGGGGCAGTGCTGGCAGTGGCGTGATCGTGTCGGCGGATGGCCTGGTGCTCACCGCCGCCCACGTCATCGGCCGGCCCCGTGAGGCGGTCGCTTTCGTTCTGGCCGATGGCCGCACCGTCAAGGGCATCACCCTCGGGCTGAACTCGCAGAACGACAGCGGCATGGCGAAGATCACCGATCCGCCGCCGAAGGATTTCCCTGGGGCGAAGGACGGCAAGTGGCCGTTCTCCGAGATCGGCACCTCGGCCGAGTTGAAGAAAGGGCAGTGGATCGTCAGCATGGGGCACCCCGGCGGGCCGAAGCGGGATCGCCCGCCGCCCGTTCGCACCGGCCGGTTCCTGAGCTACGACAAGGCGTCCGCCCCGTTCCGCCGGAACGACTTGCTCTGTACCGATGCCACGCTGGTGGGCGGCGACAGCGGCGGCCCACTCTTCGACCTCGATGGCAAGGTGGTGGGCATCCACAGCGAAATCGGCATGACTCTGGATGAAAACCGGCACGTGCCGACCGAGAAGTTCAAGGACGAATGGGACCGCATGGCCCGCGGCGACATCCTGTTCTTCAACCGCCGCTCGGGTGGACGCGAGCAGGCCACCAAGGTGACCCTGAACGCCAAGTTCGACGAAAAAGCGAAGGGGGCGAAGGTTGAGGAGTTGGTGGATGTGAACGGTAGCAAAGGGGCCGCCGAGAAGGCCGGCATCGAAGCCGGAGATGTGATCACCAAGTTCAATGGGTTCGCGGTGAAGTCGGCCGACGACCTCGCCAACATGCTTCCGTCGTACAAGGTCGGGGAGACGGTGAAGGTGGAGGTCAGCCGCGACGGCGCCAACATCACCGTGGATCTGAAACTGGCCGACAAAGCCAAGAAGTGACACTTGCTTGCTGAGCCGCGACTCGGAGAGGATCACGCCACACCACGAGTTCCTCTCCGGGTCGCGCCGAACCACCCACACCTCACCAGCACCCACAGCCATGAACCGTTGCCTCGCCTTGCTCGCCCTGACCCTGTCGGCCGCCCCCCTGCTCGCCGTCGAGAAGGCCGACGACAAGGGAAAGAAACTTCTCACCAAGCTGTTCGATCCGTCGCTGGCGACCGCTGCAGAAGCGACCGTTCGGATCCAGGCCGACGGCAAGGATATCGTCCTCGGTACGGTGGTCGATAAGAGTGGGCTGATCCTCACCAAAGGGAGCGAGCTGTTCGGCAAGGACGGCAAGCTGCGCGAGAACCTGGCCTGCCTGGTGCCGGCCTTACAGGATGGCTCGGCCTACGACATCGAGGTGAAAGGGTATCACCGTGAGTCGGACTTGATGCTGCTCAAGGTGGACGTCGACCGGCCGCTTACTCAGGTGACGTTTGCCGAGGCGAAGTCGGCCGAGCCGGGCAACTGGGTGGCTGTGCCAGGGCCGAGGACGCCCGGTGCCGAGACACTCGAAGCGGTGGCGGTGGGTGTGGTGAGCGCCACCAGCCGGCCACTCTATGTGCCGGAAAGCCGGATCGAGAACTCCAACCGCGGCTACCTCGGCATCACCTTCGCCAACCCGACGAACGAGAGCGACACAGGGGTCGGCAACATTACCAACGAGTCGGCGAAGAAGGCCGGCATGAAGGTGGGGGACAATATCGTCGGTTTGAACGGCCGGGCGGTGAAGAACCGCGACGATATCTTCGACGTGATGAACCTCACCCGCCCCGGTGAGACGCTGGAAGTGAAGGTGCGGCGAAAGGGGAAGGACGGCGACGAGGAGGTGATTTTGAAAGTCACCACGATTCCGCTAGCAAACATGGACCGCGGGGCGTTGCAGAACAGCATGGGCGGGAGCCTGTCCGATCGCCGCGGAGGATTCAGCCGGGTCATTCAGCACGATACCGTGCTACTCCCCAGGCAGTGCGGCGGCCCACTGGTCGACCTGGACGGCAAGGTGCTAGGCATCAACATCGCCCGCGCCGGTCGGGTAGAGACGTGGGCCCTCCCGGCCGACGTCATCACTCCCGCCCTCGCCGACCTGAAAGCGGGGAAGTACCCGTTCCCGAGTAAAGACGTGAAGTCAGCGGAGCCAGTGAAGAAGGATGAGAAGAAGAAGGACGACAAGAAATGACCCACGGCCCTCGCGGGGAGATGGCGAGCGGCGACACCGGCACGCTCGCCATCTCCCCGCGAGGGCCGTCGGTCATTTCTTGTCGTCCTTCTTCTTCTCATCCTTCTTC
>JALOQR010000377.1 GCA_025459365.1 Fimbriiglobus sp. | reverse complement strand
CTTCTTGGCCTCGTCCTTCTTGGGTTCGGTCGACTTGGGGTCCTGTGCCGGGGCGGCGAGCGGGAACAGGGCAAGGAAGGCGAGCGCGCGGAGTCGTTTCATGATAGGATGGGAAAAGGTGACGGTGGAAGTGCTCTAATTGTTACAAGGTGAGCGCATGGGAAGTCTGAACAAGTGATGAGAGGTGTCGCCGGTGTCATCCGCGGTGCGTGATGCGGTACAGGTAGCCCTTTTGCACGTTGTTCGGCGGGCCGGCCTTCATCGGGGTAATGACGACCGACAGCCCCTCCTGTTCGAGCAGCCACCGCAGCGAGCGGGCGGAGTATCGGTCGGTGTCGGTGAGCAGGGCCAGCCCGCCAGGTGCGAGGGCGGCCTTGACGAACTTGGCCACCGCCTCGGTCAGCCGCACCTCATAGCACACGTCGGCGGCGAGCAGCACCGGGTACTGGCGGTCGGGCTTCGCCCGCAGGTCCACAGCGGCCGTCTCGAAGTGTTTGAACCCGTTCAGCCGGGCGTTCTGGGCGGCCAGTTGCACTGCTGCCTCGTCTACGTCCGAGAAGGTGACGTGCAGCCCGCGGCTGAGCGCGCACATGCCGCTGACGCCCAGCCCACAGCCGAACTCCAACGCTTCGAGGTGGTCGCCGCGGTCCTCCCACGGCTCGGCTAGCACCACCTCGCCGAGCATGACGGCCGCCGGCCAAAGGTCGGCCCAGTACGGGATGTATTCGTCGGCGGCGTAGGCGGAGCGGACGGCCGGGTGGTCGAACAGGTGATCCAGGCCGGCCGGGCGGTCGAACAGGAAGGTACGGCCAGACACGGCCACCTGATCGCGGACACGCTGGCCGAACGCCTCGGCCGGGGTGCTATGGATGCGGGGAGTAGACATTGTGTCAATGTAGCCGTGATCACGCCGCTCGCTGGTACTCCGCTGGCTGTTCGCGGTGGTCGCCCACGTTCGCCGTCTCTCGAACGAGGTACGGGCGGCGGCCATGCCTCTCGAAGTTCGACCGCGTCATTCCTTCGCCGATCAGGCCTAGCGAGAGCAGTTGCACGCCGAGCATTTCGAGGAGCACACTGAGCAGGAGGAGCGGGTTGCCCGTCATCCACTGTCCGCCCGCCCACTTCATGCCAACGGTGACCATCAGCGATAGCAGCCCGGCGGCCATGGCCGTCAGCCCCAGCCCGCCGAACAGATGCATCGGGCGGGTGCTGTAGCTGGCGAGGAACTTGACCGTGAGCAAGTCCAGTACCACCCGCACGGTACGGCCGAGGCCGTACTTCGACACACCGGCGGTGCGGGGGTGGTGCCGCACCGGCACCTGGGCGACGGCCGCCCCTTGCTGGACCGCGAGTGCCGTAATGAACCGGTGCATTTCGCCGTAGAGTTGCATCTCCTCCACCACCTCCCGTCGCATCACCCGCAGGGTGCAGCCGAAGTCGCGGAAGGGTACGCGGAGGACCTTGCGGATGAGCCAGTTGGCGCACCAACTCGGCACCTTCCGTAGCAGGAAGCGGTCGTGCCGGGCGGCTCGCTCGCCGAGGATCACGTCGAATCCCTCGTCGAGCTTGGCCAGCATTCGGGGCAAGTCGGCCGGGTCGTTCTGCAGATCCCCGTCCATGGTGGCGATCACGTCGCCGGCGGCGTGGTCGAACCCGGCCTGGAGCGCGGCCGACTGGCCGAAGTTCTTCCGCAGTCGCACCACCTTCACCCGCCGGTCGATGGCTGCCACCGCCAGCAGTTCGGCGTGCGTGCCGTCGGTGCTACCGTCGTCCACAAACACCGCCTCCCAGTCGCAAGCGGGGGTGAGGGCGTCGCGGAGCCACTGAACGAGTGGGCGGACGTTGGCCCGCTCGTCCTTCACGGGGATGACAACGGATAGCAGCCTCATGCCGCACCTCTTGGGCTTCCTGCCGCTGGGATCACTGGACTACAAACTCCGCCACCAGAGAGTCGTCGCCGAACTTGGTGAACGACTGAGTGCGGAACGGGATGCCGGCACCGGTGGCGTCGTGCAACTCAACAACCAGTCGGTATGCCCCCGGCTTCAGCCGCCCGACGGGGATCGGCACCTCGACGACCCCGCCCGGCGGCACCCGTTCCTGCCGAAAGCCGGCCCGCCCCTCCCACGCCGCCGGCGGTTTCTCGCCGTAGACGGCGTAGCACACATGGACTCCAGCGAAATGGCCGGGCTTCAACTCCCACGGGGTCTCCGAGCGGTTCTCGCACCGAACGACGGCGGTGAACGTCGTGCCCTCCTCCACCTCGGCGGGCGGAGCCTTCGCCCAGTTCAACTGCGACCGCGCCGGGCCGGGGCAATACTCGTTCTGCACCCAGCGGCGGAAACGATCGGGGGTGTGGGTCACTCCCTCGGCGGCCAGCACTTGCTCGTACAGGTCGAAGAACCGGTCGATGTTGGCGGTGCGGGCGACCGGCCAGTGCCCGTACCGCGGCCACAACTGCCGGCGGGCCTCGGTGAGGGTGGCGTCGGTGTGCAGGAGCAGCGCCATCGCCGACACCATTCCGGTGCGGTCTGCCCCCTGTTTGCAGTGGACAAGCACCGGGTACTCGGTGCGGTCGAGCACCTCCACCACCCGCCGCAGTTCGGCCGGGAATGGCAGGGTGTGGGCAGAGAGTGTCACGTCTTCCTGCGACACACCGGCGGCGGCGGTCGCCCCGCACTCGCCCTGATACCACCCATCCCACGGGGTCGTCCCCCGCAGATTCAGCACGGTGCGGACGCTGTGCCGGGCGACGAGTTCACGCATCTCACGGGGGTCTGGTTGAGCCGACCGGTACACCCGACCAGGGATGACGGTATGGTCGTTCAGCCCGCCATACACACGGCACATCTCGAACACCGGCCACGCCAACACAACGACCGCCAGAGCTGGCCAGAAAAGCCGTCGGAGGCGCAGTCGCGGGGAGGAGAGCAGGGTGCTCATGTCGCGATTGTTGCGAAACCAGGCGTTGGCCGCTAGGCGAATTCGTCATGGGGTGTTGGCGTTGACAGCCGTCGGCGAGTGTGGATAGTGGATTTGGTTGGTTCGGCCCGTACGGGCACCGACTGCCGGCTCACGGACGAGACGACCGCATGAATGTGCTACTTGCTGGCCCCGGCGTGACGCCGGCCCACCACGATAGTCGAGTGCCGCCCAACCCTCCAACGCTCGCGCCCGTCGTGTCGGTGTGCATCGCCAACTGGAACTGCCGCGACCTCCTCCGCAAGTGCCTCGCCTCGCTGTTCGACCACGACCAGGGGGTGCCATTCGAAGTGGTGGTGGTGGACAACGCGTCGGCGGACGCCGCCGCCGACATGGTCGCCGACGAGTTCCCCCAGGTCGTGCTGGTGCGGAACACTCAGAACGTCGGGTTCAGCCGGGCGAGCAACCAGGCGGCCAGTCTGGCACGCGGGGAGTACCTCTTCTTCCTGAACAACGACACCGAGGTCGGGCCGTTCACCCTGCTGGAGTTCACCGCCTACGCCGACGCCCACCCGGACGCCGGCATGCTCGGCCCGCGACTTCGCGGGGCGGACGGGCACGACCAGATTTCGTACCGCCGCCGCCCGACTCTCGCGGCACTTCTCCACCGCGTGAGCCTGCTCCGCTGGACCGGACTGTTCCGCAAAGCCTACCAGCGCTACCGCCGCGACACCTTCGACCCAGACGGCGTAAAGCCGGTGGAGGCGCTCATGGGTGCGGCGGTGTTTCTTCCGCGGGCCACCTTCCACGCCGCCGGCCGGTGGGACGAGGCGTACCGCTTCGGGGTGGAAGATCTCGACCTCTCCGCCCAGGTGGGGCAGCGGGCAGGGGTGGTTTACATCAGCCATGTGGAGGTGCTGCACCACGGGCGGGTGAGTAGTCGGGCGAACATCGGGTTCGCCGCCCCGAACGTGGCGGTTGGATACGTGCGGTACTTTCGCAAGGCTGGCGCGAGCAAAACCGCGCTGACGGCGTACAAAGTTCTGGTGACGCTCGACGCTCCGGTGCAACTGGCCGCAAAAGCGGTACAGGCTGGCTGGCGGGGAGCCACCGGGCGCA
>JALOQR010000094.1 GCA_025459365.1 Fimbriiglobus sp. | reverse complement strand
TCTTCATCCCGGCCGCGTCGCGGGTGACCTCCGGGTACACCTCGGTGTACGTCCCCTCCAGGTACACGTTCGCCACCACCCCCGGCCCGCCGTGCCCCGGCCCGCAGACGTACAGCACGTTCAGGTCGTCCCGCTTGATCACCCGGTTCAGGTGGGCGTAGACGAAGTTCAGCCCCGGGGTGGTGCCCCAGTGCCCGAGCAGACGGGGCTTCACGTGCTCGCGGCGGAGCGGCTCGCGGAGCAGCGGGTTGTCGAGCAGGTAGATCTGGCCGACGGACAGATAGTTGGCCGCACGCCAGTAGGCGTCGATCCGGGCGAGTTCGTCGGCGGTCAGAGCCGGCATGGGCGATCCTCGTGGGGTCAGTTCGAAAGCAACTCGGCGGTGTGGCGGGCGATGATGGCCTCCTCGTCGGTCGGCAGGCAGAGGACCTCCACCCGGCTGGCGGGGGTGTGGAGGGCCGGCCGGGCCTCGAGGTTCGCCGACGGGTCCAGTTCGACCCCGAGCCAGGCGAGCCCGTCGCAGACCCGCCGCCGCACCTGCGGGCTGTGTTCGCCGATGCCGGCGGTGAAAACGATCGCGTCCAGTCCGCCGACCGCCACCGCCGCCGCGGCGATCTCCTTGGCAACGGTGTGGCAGAACAGTTCGACCGCCTCGCCGGCCTCGGCCGACGGGTCGGCCAGCAGCACCCGCATGTCGGCGCTGACGCCGGAGACGCCGAGTAGTCCGGACTCGCGGGTGAGCAGGTGCTCCACCTGTTCGACCGACATGCCGTACCGCCGCATGAGGTAGAACGGGACGCCAGGGTCGAGCCGCCCGCAGCGGGTGGCCATGAGCAGCCCGTCGAGCGGGGAGAACCCCATCGTGGTGGTCCGGCTCTGGCCGCCGATCATACCACACAGGCTGGCACCGCTGCCGAGGTGGCACACCACCGTCCTTCCGGCGGCGGCGCGCGGCGACACGCTCGCCAGTTGGGCGGCAATCGATTCGTAGCTCAACCCGTGGAACCCGTACCGCTTCACCCCCTGGTCGAAGAAGCGGCGGGGCAGGCCGAACCGTCGCTCGATGGCCGGCAAGGTGGCGTGGAAGGCGGTGTCGAAGCAGGCCGCCTGCGGGACGCTGGGCAGCAACCGGGCGACCGCCCGGACGCACGCCACCGCCGGCGGCAGGTGCAGCGGGGCGAACTCGGACAGGTCGTCCAACTCGGCCAGCACCTCCGGGGTGAGCCGCGTCGGGGCTGAGCGGCGGGGGCCGCCGTGGACCAACCGGTGCCCGATGGCCTGGGGCTGGGCAGCCGCGACGAGAGAGGCGAGAGCGGCCGGGTCGGCCGCGGGCAAGGTCTGACCGCCCTGCCGGTGCCCGCCGTCGAACACCCCGGCCTTCACGTTTGACGAGCCGACGTTGAGTGTTAGCAGTCTCATCGTTCGCCCCCCGCGGGTGTGTGGTTTCGGCCGCGTCGCGAGGCGAGCACCGCCCGCAGCCACTTCTCCGCCCCCACCAGCAGCGAACACGTCACCCCGGCCAGCACGCACCACCCCCACTCGACCCACCCGATCGGAGCAGAGTGGAAGGCGGCGTTCATGAACGGGGCGTAGGTGAAAAGCAGTTGGAGGGCGACCATCAGCCCCACCCCGCCCCAGAGCGTCGGGTTGGAGAACACCCCCACCGACCACCACGGGCGGGTGAGCGAGCGGCAGTTGAACAGGTAGAAGGCCTCCACCACCACGAACACGTTCACCGCCGCCGTGCGGGCTTTGGCCTCCAGCCCCTCCTGCGTCAGACCCCCGGCTTCCACCTCGGGCTGGCCGCTGAGGACGATCCACTTGAACAGGCCGAACGCAGCCACCAGCAGCACTACCGACACCATCACCAGACGCTCGATCAGCACCCCGCTCAGGATGGGGGCGGCCGGGTCCCGCGGGCGGCGGGCCATCAACCCGGGCTCCTTTGCTTCGAACACCAGTGTCAGCCCGAGCAGGACGGCAGTGGTCATGTTGATCCACAGGATCTGCACCGGCAGGATGGGCAGAGTGGTGCCCATGGCGATGCCGGCGAGGATGACCAGCCCCTCGCCCAGGTTGGTGGGCAGGGTCCAGAGGATGAACTTGGTCAGGTTGTCAAAGATGCTCCGACCCTCCTCCACGGCGGCCACGATGGAGGCGAAGTTGTCGTCGGTCAGCACCATGTCGGCCGACTCCTTGGCCACGTCGGTGCCGGTCATCCCCATGGCGATGCCAATGTCCGCCTGCTTGAGGGCCGGGGCGTCATTCACCCCGTCGCCGGTCATGGCGGCGACATGCCCGGCGGTCTGGAATGCTTTGACCAGCCCGAGCTTCTGCTCCGGGCTGACACGGGCGTACACGTCGGCGTCCGTGACACTCGCGGCCACCTCGGCGTCGGTCATGCCCGACACCTGCGCGCCCGTGTACACCAGCGGTCGCCCACCGCGGCCGGTGTTCAGCCCCAACCGCTCGGCCACGGCGGCGGCGGTGAGCGGGTGGTCGCCGGTGATCATCACTACCCGCACCCCGGCCGCCTTGCACTTGTCCGCGGCGGCAATCGCCTCCCCCCGCGGCGGGTCGATCATCCCCATCAGGCCGACGAACGTCAGCCCGCCGTCCACCGTCCGGTGGTTGACCCGGTCTAGGTTGGCGGGGACGTCGGCCCTTGCGAACGCCAGCACCCGCAGCCCGGCCGCAGCCATGTCGTTAGCGGCACTGTGGATAAGGTCCGGCACCACCGGGGTGGGCCGGCCGTCCCGGTCGTACATCGCGTCACACCGCCGCAGCACCTGCTCGACCGACCCCTTCAGGTACACCACCCGCGGGGCGTGCGGGCCGGTGTCGTGCAGGGTGGCCATGTATTGGTGGGCGGACTCGAACGGCAGTGAGTCGACCCGCGGCCGGTCGTCCGCCCAGCGGTCGGCGGCCGGGTCGAACTTGCGGGCGGCGACCAGTAGCGCCGCCTCGGTTGGGTCGCCCTCGATGGTCCAGCGGCCGTCCTTCTCGAACAGCCGGGCCTCGTTACACAGCGCCCCGGCGAGCAGGCACTCGGCGAGCGCCGGTGACTCGCCCGCCGGGGTGGAGGTGTCGGGCGTGGTGATCCGCCCGGCCGGGTCATACCCGGTGCCAGACACGTCGTACCAGCGGGAGCCGTCGAACACCCGCTGCACGGTCATCTGGTTCTCGGTCAAGGTGCCGGTCTTGTCCGAGCAGATGACGGTGGTGCTGCCGAGCGTCTCCACCGCCGGCAGCTTGCGGATGATGGCGTTCCGCCGCGACATCCGCCACACGCCGACGGCCAGGGTGATGGTGACGGCCGCCGGCAGCCCCTCGGGGATGGCCCCGACCGCCAGCGCCACCGCGGCCAGGAACACCTCGGCGAACCCCTGCCCGCGGGCCAGGCCGATGGCCACCGTGACCGCCGACAGGGCGAGGATGACGACGAGCAGCCACCGGCTGAACCGGCTGATCTGGCGGGTGAGCGGGGTGGCCAGGTCGTCGGCCGAGTGGATGAGGCGGGCGATGCGGCCGACCTCGGTGTGGTCGCCGGTGGCGACCACCAGCCCAGCGGCGGTGCCATAGGTGACGAGCGTGCTGGCGAACGCCACACACTTCCGATCGCCGACGGAGGCGTCCTCGCCCACCGGGTCGGCGGACTTCTCCACCGGCACCGACTCGCCGGTGAGCGCAGCCTCCTCGGTCTTCAGCTCACGTACCCGCATCAGCCGCAGGTCGGCCGGCACCTTGTCCCCGGACTGGATCAGCACCAGGTCGCCCGGCACCAGGTCGGCGGCCGGCACGCGGGCGCGGTGGCCGTCGCGGACCACCGTCGCCTCGGCCGCCACCGACTTGGCCAGGGCCTCGATCGCCTTCACCGCCCGCGTCTCCTGCACGAACCCGACGATCGCGTTCACCAGCACCACGCCGAGGATGACGCCCGAATCCACCCACTCGGCGAACGCCGCTGTCACCGCCACGGCGGCGAGCAGGATGTACACGAGCGGCTGGTGGAACTGGAGGAGGAACCGGACCAGCGGGCCGTGCCCGCGGCGGGCGGTGAGCACGTTCGGGCCGTGCTCGGCCCGCCTCCGTTCGACCTCCGGTGCGGACAACCCGACGGCCGGGTCCGACCGCAGTTCGGTCGCCACCACGTCTACCGCTGCCGCGTGCCACGCCGCTGCGGCCGGTCTGTCGGTCGTCACCCCCGGTGCGGGCCGTCCGATCCGTTCGGCCGACGTCCGTGATCCCGTCATCGCGTCCCCTCGTTGGTTCGGGTCGGTCACAGTGGCAGGTCAGTTCGCCTCGGCCGACGGCGGGCGGCAGAGCAGCACCGGCCGGGTGGTGCCGCGAACCACTTTGTCGGCCACGCTCCCGAGGAGCAGCCGCTCGATCCCGCCCCGCCCGTGGGTGGTCAGGGCGATCAGGTCGACCCCGCTCGCCTCGGCGTCCGCCAGGATGGCCCCCGCCGGCGGCCAATCGGCGGTGGAGCGCAAGGTGGCACGGCCCAGGGCGGGGATCCGGTGGGCCAGACTGACCAGGTAGCCGTCCGCCTCGGCCTGAAGCTGCTCGGCCACCGACCGCCCCGGTACCAGCGGGCTGGGCCACACCCCGCCGCTGGTGAGTACCGGCGGGACCACCCGCAGCAGTCGGTACTCGACCCCGAACAGTTGGCCGAGGGTGACGGCCGGGCGGATGACCTGTTCGCCCCAGGGCGAACCGTCCAGCGGTAGCAAGATGCGGCGAATCGTCGGCAGGTGGGTCAGGTCCACCGTCTCTTCTGCAGGCCGGACCAACAGGAGCGGCACCGGGCAGCGGCGGACGACGTCGGTGGCCACACTCCCGAACCACCACCGGCTCAACGGCCCGCGGCCGTGGGTGGTTATCACCATCAGGTCGGGGCTGGTTTGGGCCGCATACCCGCACACCGCCTCACCGACGGCCCGGTCGAGCAGGGCCGAAGTCAGGTACAGGTGGTCCGGGCGGGGGACGCCGGGGAACTGCTGGAGCGACTCGGCGAGCGAGCCGTGGAGCAGGGTGGTGGTGACGGTGAAACCCGCCGCCTTCACCCGGTCTCGGACCTCGGCCAGGTACCGCATCGCCCGTTCCGTCGCCTTCAGGTCTTCCTCTTCCGGCGTACTGCCGCCGGGCACGTCGAACAGGCCGACCGGCTCGCGGGCGTGGGCCAGTTCCAGCCGGGCGCCCGACCGGCCGGCGACGGCCAGTGCGTACCGCAGCGCGTGTTCGCCGAAACCCGAACCGTCGAGCGGAACGAGCACGGATTGCAGGCTCATGGAGCATCTCCGGGAGCGGCCGGTTCGGCCTCCGGTTGGTGTGACCCCGCCGGCCGGGCGGGCGGAGGTGTTATGGCGGCGGTGAGGTGGCGGGCCGCCTCTTCGGCGGCGTCGGCGAACGGCTGGAGGACGAGATCCGCCCCGGCCGCCCGCAACGGCTCGACGTCGGCGGCGTGGTGGGCGGTGACGGCCACCCGCACCGGGTACCCGTGCTCGCGGACGGCCCGCAGGACGGACAGGTTGGTCTCCCGCCGCGGGGCGGTACACACCACCCAGCGAACGGCGGCCAGCGGCAGGGAGGCGGCCAGTTCGGGGTCTTCGACGTCGCCGTACTGGGCGGCGTGTCCGTGCCGGTGCCAGGCGGCGATCACCTCCGGGTCGAAGTCCACCCCCAGCACGCTCGCCCCCTCCCTCCGCAGCCCGCGGGAGAGATTGTTCCCGTACCGCCCCAAACCGAACAGCACGAAATCGAACGGGCGGGCGGTCTGCTGCGACTCGGCCTCCCGGTGTGGCACCCGCCGCTCGAAGGGCGACAGCCAGCCGGCGACGCGCTCGTAGATCGGGTGGGAATAGAGGATCAAGTAGGTGGACAGGCCGATAGTCACCAGCCCGACGAGGGTGATCAGGCCCATCGTCTCGGGGGCGATGTGACCGAGGCTCACCCCGAGCGCACCGAGCACCAGGGAGAACTCGCTGATCTGGGCGACCGTCAGCCCGGCCAGGAAGCCGGTCCGCTTGCGGTACCCCATGTACCCCATGACGGCGATCACGATGAGCGGGTTGCCGACCAGGACGAACAGCGACAGCACGGCGGCGGGTGCCAACTGTCCGCCCAACTGGGAGAGGTCGAGGCCGGCCCCCAGTTCGATGAAGAAGAAGAGCAGCATGAAGTCGCGGAGGCTGACCAGCCGGCCGCCGATGGCGTCACGGAACGGGGTGGAGGCGAGCGACACCCCGGCCAGGAACGCCCCCACCTCCTTGCTGAACCCCAGCGCGTCGCCGACGCTCGCCAGGAGCATCGCCCAGGCGATGGCGAAGAGGATGAGCAACTCCTGCGACCGGGCCAGCCAGCGGGTGAGGGGCGGCAGGGCGTACCGCATGAGCAGGCCGACCGCGGTCAGGAACGCGCCCCCCTTGGCCGCGAGGATCAGCCCGGACACCGCCGGGTTGGCCGCCGCTCCGGCCGAGCCGAACGCCGACAGGGCGATCATCACCATCACCACGACGATGTCCTGCACGATCAGGAAACCGACCGCGATCCGCCCGTGCAGGGCGTCGATCTCCCGCTTGTCCGAGAGCAGCTTGACGATGATGATGGTGCTGGAGAAGGTGAGGGCGACGGCCACATACACGGCCGGTACCACCCCCATGCCCAGCAGCAGGCAGATGCCGAACCCGACGACCGAGGTGAACACCACCTGCCCCAACCCGGTGGCCAGGGCGACCGGCCCCAGGCTGCGGATGACGTGCAGGTCAAGCCGCAGGCCGACCAGGAACAGGAGGACGGCGATCCCCATCTTGGCGAGCAGTTCGACGCCCTCGCCGGCTTTCGTGATCCCCAACCCGGCCGGCCCCACGGTCACGCCGACGGCGATGAACATGACGATCAGCGGTTGCCTCAAGAGCAGGCCGACCGCCCCGGCCACCGCCGCCAGGGCGAGGATGGCGGCAAACTGGTAGAACGGGGTCTGGAGCAGTTCCATCGGGCATGTCGGCCCGCCCCACACCGAACGGGCGGGGCGAGCGCTCCTCCTGAGTGTGGTTGAGACCAAACCGGGTGTCACCCGCGGGGGTCGTCCAGCTTGCCGAAGGTGCTGTCCAGCAGTCGCTCCATCTTTTTCGCCGCAGCGGCGACCGCCTGTTCAACGGTGGCCGCGTCCGCCGTCACCAACACCGGCTGCCGCGACGCCGGCCGCGTCTCCAGCCGGCACCGCATCGGCTCGCC
Organism: Fimbriiglobus sp.; assembly: GCA_025459365.1. GTDB lineage: Bacteria > Planctomycetota > Planctomycetia > Gemmatales > Gemmataceae > JALHQU01. The sequence goes on along the minus strand of JALOQR010000094.1, from coordinate 7,346 downwards.
GTGCGACTTCACCGGGCCGTTCTCGTCGCTCAGGTGGACTTCCACCCGCGTGAGGCGGCTGCCGAACCCGCCGAGGGCGGCCGCCATCGCCGTTTCGACCGTCTCGATCAACTGGGCGTCGGCTTCGATGTTTCTGTCGGTGTGGATCTGAATCTGCATCGCTCACTCCGGATGGTTCTTGGGGCGGGGCGGCTCACCCGGCGGCGTTCCGCAACCGCTCGAGCCGTATCCGATATCGCCGACCCGCCTCGGGCTGCCCCAACACGTCGTACCCGTGGACAATTCCCTCCAGCGCCGGCGTGTGGTACGGCGCGAGCGCCAGCGCTTGCCGGAACCGGCCGACCGCCTCGGCTGCCCGTCCGGCCGCCTGGTGTTCATCCCCTTCGGCCGTCAGGCGGGTGAGCACGTCGTAGTCGAGCAGGAACTGCTCCTCGAACACGGCCTCGTCCTTGACCAGCAGCAGGGAGCACGGCAGTTGCCGGAGCACGCGGCGGGTGACGCTGCCGAGCAGCACCCGCAGAATACCGGTCCGCCCGGTCGCCCCCATCGCAATCAGGTCCGCCCGCTGCTCCCGCGCGGCGGCGACGATCTGCTCGTGCGGCACGCCGACGCGGACCTCACTCCGCCATTCCACCCCGTCGAACGAGACGCCGGCCAGGAACTGGTCGAACTCGGCCCGCCACCGCGTCTCATGTTCGGACTGGGAGTCGTCGAACTGCCCGGTCTCCACCGCGGCGGACAGCCAGTCCACCTCGGGCACCACGCTCAGGACGGTCAACCGGCCGCCGAACGCACGGGCCAGTTGGATGGCGTCCTCCAGCCCGCGGCGGGAGACACGGGAGTGATCCACCGGGCACAGGATGGAGGCGAACCGGAGGTCCGGGCCGTGCGGGTTGAGGGCCAACACCGGCCCCTCGGCCCGTTCCAGGATGGATTCGGCCACCGGCCCGACCGCCAGGTGACCATCGCGGACTTTTTCCCCCGCCCCGATGACGAGCAGGTGGGCCCCCCGCTCCTGGGCGAGGCGGACCACCGTGTCCGCCGGCGGGCCGGCGCGGACCAGAAACTCCGTCAGTTGCACCTTCTCGGCCGCCAACCGCTCGGTCAGCCGGTCCTGGTTCTCAAACGGCGTGACCGGCCAGGTGAGGAACTCCTCCCGCACGTGCAGCACGGTCACGCTCGACCCAAAGGCGTGGGCCAGGCGGACGGTGGCCGCGGCCGCCGCATCGCTGGAGGGGCGGAAGTCGGTGGCCAGCAGGATCGAATTGAGCACGCCCATCGGGCACCCTCCGGATACAGGTTGGTCGGACGAGTCCGCCGGCGGATCACTCGTCGCGTTTGGGGCGGACGACCATCACCGGACCGGCCGCCCCGCGGACCACTTTGTCGGCGACGCTGCCGAAGATCATGCGGGTGAGCCCGCCGCGGCCGTGGGTGGCGAGGGCGACGGCCGTGGTCGGGTCGGCGGCTTCGGCCAAGATCGCGTCGGCCGCCGATCCGTGCTCGACCACCTTCGTCCGCACCTTCGACGTCTCCTGGCGGAGGCGGTCGGCGACCCGCTGGAGGTATTCGCTGGCGATGGGCAAGGCCGATTGAGCGGTCCAATGGTGGGAGGTCAAACCATCAACGCGTTCCATCAGTTGGCGGAGGTCGTCCACCGCGTCCAGTACCAGGAGCAGGGTGATCTCGCACCCGTACCAGTCGAAGAGCGTCAGGGCCGGGGTGACCGCCTGCTCGGACAGGGCGGACCCGTCGAGCGGGACGACGACCCGGCCGACCCGCGGTTCGACCGTCGGGTCGGGTGCCGTTGCAGCATCCCCCTGGACCAGGAGCGTCGGCCCCGGGGCACGTCTCAGGTAATCGTCCGCGACGCTGCCGAACAGGAACCGGGACATGGGCCCGTGGCTGCGCGAGGTCATGAGGGTGAGGTCGGCGGCCACGCTCTCCGCGTACCGGATCAGCGTCCCGGCGATCGAGTCGGTGGGCTCGAGCAACTCCGCCGTCAGGGTGGTTTCCGAATCGGGGTCGAGCCAAGTCTTGGCTATCGCGGCCGTGTACTCGTTCTCCTCGTTCGTGATGTACGCGTGGGGGTCCGGGTCGTAGGTCGTCATCCCCTCGCCGGCGACCGGGGCCGGGGGGATCCGCCGCACCCGGGCCAGCCGCACGCCCGCTCCGGTGCGGCGAGACAGGAACCGGGCCCACGGCAGGGCGTGTTCGGCCGTTCGCGAGCCGTCGAGTGGGACGAGGATCGTCCGGATCATGTGCCGCTCCTTGATGAATTCGTGGCTTGGGGCGGACCGAACCGACCTCCGGCGTGGTCAACTGACGGCGAGGGCGGGTCGGCGCCGCCCGGCCTGTTCTCTTCACCGACCGCCGTGTACTGCACCTGCGGCGGGGCGGTCAGCCCGAACGATACGACCGCCTGAAGCGCCTCCTCGAGCGTCCAGTCCAGATCGGTCACGTCCGGCTCGGGGACGAGCAGCATGTACCCCGACGTGGGAATCGGGGTGGTCGGCACGTACACGCACAGGATCGTGCCGCCGGTGGCGACGTCCCGACAACTGCCGGTGACGAACCCGGGCACCTTCATGCCGGGGTGCGGGAAGGTCACCAGCACCACCCGCTTGAACCGCGACCAGTCGCCCTGCCCGCCGGCCGTGCGGAACACCCCGCGGGCGGTCCGGTACACGGTCGAAACGACCGGCACTCGGGCCAGCAGTCGCTCGACCAGGGCGACCGCCTTCCAGTGGGCGACGCACCCCAGGCCGTACACCAGGACACACATACTCGTCACCCCGAGCGCGGGGGCCAGGTAGTCGACGAACCAGGCCGGCGGTTCGCCTCCCCCGTTCCTGGCGGTGAGGGCGACGACCACGCCGGCGAGCGGCCGGACCACCCACGCGTCGATGACCGAGTACGCCCAGAACAGCACCCAGGCGGTGACCACAACGGGCAAGGCCAGGAGTACCCCGGCCAGGAACCGCCGCCGTAGCCCCCAGTACCACGGGCGGCCGGCGTCTCCGCTCGCTGGGGCGGTCGGGTTCGCCGCTCGATCCGACTCGATCATCGCGTTCCCACTGGGCGTGTTCGTGACAGCCTCGGCCGGTTATTCCGCAGAAAGGACCTGCAACCGGTCCTCGATGCGGACGTCTGGCACGGCCTTCCGCGCGAAGACGAGCACCACCTGCCGGACGTAGTACGAGCGGACCCGACCGGAGAGCACGACGGCGTCGTCGCTGGCGGTGATCTCGACGTCCGAGAGCATCGAATAGTACGGGCAGTGTCGCATCAGGTGCTCGCAGATCCGCCGGACGGCGTTTCCGGTCGCATCGGGCGCGCGGGACGGGAGGACCTGTGGGGGGAGTTGGGAGAGTGTCATTCCATCCTCCAGGGTGTCCAGTCGCTGAACAGAGAGAGCCATTCCACACTCCGTGGCGTCCAGCTTTTGGGCAGTGGGTGATGCATCTGGTGCTCTGGGGTGGGCATAGGCAACCTTCACGCCAGGTCACAAATCAAACGCAACAACTGACGCATCCGCCGAGCCAACAACAAGTTGAATCGGTCGGCCTGCCAGACGGATGACGTGCAGATCCAGCGGGTCGGTGGCTACTTCTGTCCAGACCGGATACAAGTGATGCGCGCGGATCGGAGGTGGGAGGCAGAGAGCCAGGGTCACCCGTTCGCGGGCGGCTCGGCGTACCGTTCGAGGAGGCGGTAAAGGGTGCGGCGGGTGACGCCGAGCAGGGCGGCGGCCTGGGCCTTGTTGCCGCCGGTGTGAGACATCGCTCGTCGAACGACCCGCCGCTCCAGTTCGCCCAGGTCGAACACTTCACCATCCGAGGGCATTGAGTCGGCGAGTGCGGCGGGGGTGTAAGCGGGTGATGGGAGCAATTCAGCGGGCAGGTCGTCGAGCGTGATCAGGTGGCCTTCGGCGAGGATCTGGGCCCGCTCCAGCACGTTGGCCAGTTCGCGGACGTTGCCCGGCCAGCGGTACCGGAGCAGTGCGGCCGCGGCGGCCGGGTGAACCTGACACCGGTGCGTACCGACCGACCGGGTGGCCAGCAGGTGTTCGACCAGCAGCGGGATGTCCTCACGGCGGTCGCGGAGCGGGGGCAGGGGGACGGTGACGACGTTCAGCCGGTAGTACAGATCCTCCCGGAACCGTCCGGCCTTCTGTTCCTCCTCGAGCGGCTTGTTGGTGGCGGCCACCACCCGCACGTCGGCACGGGCGTCTTTCGTACTACCCACCCGGCGGTAATGGCCGTCCTCCAGAACGCGAAGCAGTTTCGCCTGGAGGGCGGGAGCCATCTCCGCCACCTCGTCGATGAACAGGGTGCCGCCCTCGGCCACCTCGATCAGCCCGGGCTTGGCCTGCGTCGCCCCGGTGAACGCCCCTTTCTCGTGCCCGAACAGCTCGCTCTCCAGGAGGGACTCCTGGAGGGCGGCGCAGTTGATCGTAATCAGCGGTTTCCCGACCCGCCGGCTGTTGTGGTGGACCGCCCGCGCCACCAACTCCTTCCCGGTGCCGCTCTCTCCCCGGACGAGCACCGTGGCGTCGGTCGCAGCCACCTTCTCGATCAGCCTCAGCACCGGGAGCATGGCCGGGGAGGTGCCGATCATCCGGAAACGCGGGCCCTCGTACGTCAGCCGCGATACGACCGCGCGGAGGCGGCTGTTCTCCGCCCGCAGCCGCCGCGTCTCCAGCGCCCGGTCGAGCACCGGCAGCATGAACGCCAGGTCGAACGGCTTGAGGACGTAGTCGAATGCCCCCAGCCGCATGGCCTCCACCGCGGTGTGGATCGACCCCTGCCCGGTCATGATGACGAGCAGTTGGTGCGGGTCGGTGTCGCGGACGTGGCGGAGCAGGTCGAGGCCCGACCCGCCGGGCATCATCAGGTCGCTCAGGATGAGGTCGAACTCGCGGCCGGCCAGCGCCCGAACGGCGTCCGGGACATCGCCCGCGCCGGTCGTCTCGTAGCCCTCGTCGGCCAGCGTCTCGCACAGGGCGGCGCGGAGTTCCCGCTCGTCGTCCACGATCAGGATGCGCCCCCGGGTGGCGGTCATGACCCGCCCCCCGACTCGGCCGGCGGGCTGCGGCGGGGGCGGTGGCTGCCGTTCTCCGGCTGCGTGGGCAGGAGGACGCGGACGGTCGTGCCGACACCGACGGTGCTGTTGATCGCCAGCTCTCCCTGGTGCTCCTCCACGATCCGGCGGCAGATGGCCAGGCCGAGGCCGGTCCCCCGCCCCTCCTCCTTGGTGGTGAAGAACGGCTCGGTGACGGCCGCCAGGTGCTCGGGCGGGATGCCGACCCCGGTGTCGGCCACCTCGAACCGCACCGCCGCCCGGCCGTGGGGCAACTCGTCCGGACCGACCCGCAGGGTCAGTTCGCCCCCGCGGGGCATGGCGTCGCACGCGTTGGAGAGCAGGTTCAGGATCACCTGCCGCAGCTTCTGGCGGTCGGCGCAGATGACCGGGGTGCGGTCGGCGAACTCGTGCCGCACCGTCACCCCCGCCTTCCGCAGGTGGTGGTTGATCAACTCGGACGTGCCGACCACCTCCTTCACCACGTCCACCGTGGTGTTCGCCCCGTTCCCCCGGCGGGAGAACTGCAACAGGTTGGCCACCAGCCCAGCCATGCGGTCCACCTCCTGGCGGGCGATGTCGAGTGCCCGCCGGCGGGGGTCGTCGGCCGGTGTCTTCGTTTGCACCGATTCGAGCCGCAGTTTCACCGTCGCCATCGGGTTGTTCAATTCGTGGGCGATGCTGGCGGCCAGTTCGCCGACGCTGGCCAGTTTGGCCGCCTGCCAGAGCTGGCGGGTGATCGTCGCTACCTCCTCTCGCTTGCTGCCCAACTCTGCCACCGTTCGCTCCAGGGCGGCGTTCGCCCGCCGCAGTTCCGTCTCCACCCGGTTCCGCTCGGTCACGTCGCGGATCACCTTCACGTACCCCTTCAACTGCCCGCTCCGGTCCCACAGGGGGGTGAGCAGCACGTCGGCGAGGAACACCGACCCGTCCCGCCGCACCCGCCACCCCTCCTCGCTCACCTGGCCGTGTTCCGCCGCGATGGCTAGATGCCGGGCGGGCACGCCGCCGGCCATGTCGGCCGGGGTGAAGAACCGGGCGTACTCGACCCCGACCGCCTCCTCGGAGTGGTACCCGAGCAGCCGCTCGGCCCCCGGGTTCCACGTCGTGACCCGCCCGTCCTTGTCCAGCGAGTAGATGGCGTAGTCCCTCACCCCCTCGACCATCGTGCGGAACCGCTCCTCGGCCTCCTGCCGCTCCCGCAGGTCGTACAGGACGACAAGGATCGACGGCTCGCCGGCGTGGACGAACGGGGCGGTCACGGCCTCGACCGGCACGGTCCGACCGTCCCGCCCCATCAACTCCTCCTCGACGGCGGGCAGCGGCTCTGGCCGCTCGTGCAACTGGGCGAGCCGCCGTCGGATCAACTCGTGGTACCGCGGGTGGAACAGGGACAGGACAGGCCGCCCGGTCAGCGAATCGCCGCCCCCGGTCCCGACCATCCGGGCCAGAGCCGGATTGTGATACACCACCAGCCCGGCGGTGTGAACGAGGATACCAACCGGCAACAGGTCCAGGATCTGCTCGTACCGCTTCTGGCTTTCCCACACCTCGGCCTCAGCCCGCTTCCGCTCGGTCAGGTCGCGGAGGACGCCGACGAACGCCCGGTCCTCGCCCACCCGCGCCTCGGCGACCGACAGGTCGAGCGGGAAGGTGGTCCCATCCTTCCGCCGGCCCGTCACCTCGCGGCCGGTGCCGATCACTCGCTTTTCCCCGGTTGACAGGTACCGTGCGAGGTAGCCGTCGTGCCGCGACCGGTCCGGTTCCGTCATGAGTAGGGACACGTTCCGGCCGACCAGTTCGGCAGCGGTGTACCCGAACATCGACTCGGCGGCCGGGTTGACCGTCAGCACCACCCCGCAGGCGTCGATGCTGACGATCCCGTCGACGGCCGCGTCGAGCAGGGCGTACAACCTCGCCGCGTCCATCACGGCCGCGGCGGGCGGGGTCGGGTTCGACTGGTCCAGATGGCCCACGATGGCGTTCCGCGCGTACGACCGGTGACGGGGGCGTAGCTGCAGTCGTCCACACCCACACCCAACAGACCGTGCCATTCTACCCGGTTCGGCCGACGAAGGGTTGACCCTCCCCAGGGATCCTGGACAGAGGGAAAGCGGTGTATCTTCAACGGACCAGGAGATCCACCGATGGCCAAACCGCGTGGCACGTACACGCCGGAGTTCAAACTCCAGGCGGTGAAGATGATCACCGAGCAGCACCTCAGCGTCACCGAAGTCGCCCGGCGACTCGGTGTTCCGGCCAAG
>JALOQR010000093.1:21582-27805 GCA_025459365.1 Fimbriiglobus sp. | reverse complement strand
TTCTTCGGCCGGCAGTCGGTGCAGAACTCCACCAGGTATTTCTGGAAGCCGGCGAAGTCTGGGGTGGCGAGGGTGCGCTTCCAGCGCCCGCCGAAGTGGTCCCCCTCGGTCGGGTTGAGGAAGTACAGCCCCTTGTCGTTCATCCGTGGGGCGAAGTTCCACCGTGCTTCGTCGAGCCGCGGCCAGTCGATCGCGTGCCCCTTCGGAGTGAGGGCCGCGCCGAGATCGGCCACCAGTTGGCCGACCTGCCCGCCGCGGTCGGTGGCGTCGGCAGCGAACAGGTCGAGCACTTCCCGCGCTCGGTTGCGGTACTCGACGGCAATGGCCGGGTGATTCAGGCAGGCGATGGCGTCGATGTGCCCCGGTTGGTGGGCGCGTGGGACGAACATCATGTCGTTGTCCCACGGGATCGGTGCCCACCGCCCGTCGGGCCGCCGGTAGTACCCGTGGTTGCCGTCCGGCCGCAGATCGACGTTCCCGAGCAGGCGGTTCAGGGCGTGGAACGAGTAGTACGCCGGCAGGTCGAGGTTGTCGCGCCACCACTTTTCCTTGGGGTTCGATCGCGCCTCGCCGATGAACTTCTCCCACACCTTGTCGGCGTCGGTCATTCCCTTCGGCGTGTGTTTCACCCCGCTCTGCATGCTCACCGTCAGCCCGTCGGGGAGTTTCGTGTCGGCCATCAGAGCTGGCTCGAACTCGCCGACGGCCACGTAGACGCCCCACAGATCGCCGGCGAACTGGTCCTTACCGCTGACCTCGGTGGGGTCGGTCACCACCCGCCACTGCACCCAGGTGATCGGCGGGGTGGGGACGCCGGCCAGCCGGTACGCCCGGAACGACATCACTTCGTCTAGCCCGGTGATGCCGCGATGAATCGGGAGGTACGGGGTGCTGCCGCCGGGGTTCAGGTCGAGGCCATCCACCGGGGTCGGGAAGGGCACCCCGTCGTGGTCGGCGAACGGCACGCGGTGTCCGCTGTTGAACTTCAAGGCCCACTTGTTCTTGCCGGCGATGTGGGCGCTCCCCTGCCCGCGGTTGCTGTAGCGGATGTGGTCGTACACCACCCCGCGATAGACGAGCGTGCCCTCCTGCCGCTGCTTGTGGAAGTTCGGGTCCCACTGGCTCTTGGCCACATCCTCGCCGCGGGCGATCAGGTGGAGCGATTGCAGGGTGCCGAGGAAGTCGGCGGGGTAGGTGACGGCCTTCGCCTTGCCCGGTTCGCGGGAGCCGGTCCAGGCGGCCGGGCCGGCGTTGCACCACCAGGCAAAGTTCGGGCTGGGGTCGGTAGCTGGCGGGGCGGTGGTTGTCTTGTTCCCATCCCCGCGGGCGACAACGCGATACCGCAGCAGGTGGCGGTGCTTCTGGTAGTCGGCCGGAACGCGGGCACTGAACACCCCGTCGCCCGCCGCTTCGTCGCCATCTTTGCCGTCGTCGTGCATTGGCAGGTCGGCCCAGTCCTTCTCGTATCCGGCGTCCGACTTCCGCACGTACTTGCCTGGCACCACCGATTGCACCCGGAGCGTCACCTGGCCGGTCCCGGTCACGCGGGCGGTCACCGTCACGGTGTCGCCGGGCTTCGGCGTGGTGGGCGAGTGCTTCACACTGGCGATGGACGGGTCGGCGGCAGTGGCAACGGTGGCGAACAGACACACCGCCGACAGCGGCAATGGGTTCATTGGTGGCGGCTCACATGCGGGGGCTTGTGTGGCCACTGTACCGGCGGGCGGGCACGGGGGCAAACGGCCGCGGGCGCGGCGAACCCAGACCTGGAACGCCACCCGCACTTGTGACTCTTCGCGTCCGTCGATACCCTCCCAGTATCCCGATATCAGGAACGCCGGCCGGTGGAGCTTCGCGACGCCCTCTCCCAAATCGCCGAGATCCGCGCCCGCGTGGCCGCCGCCGAACGCTTCCGCGGCTACCGCGCCGGGCCGGTGGCGGTCACCGGGTTGGTGGCCGTTGTCGCCGCCGCCCTCCAGCCGCTTCTCGTGCCTGATCCGGCCGAGCGGGTGACCGCGTGGCTGTGGCTGTGGCTGGGCACGGCGGCCGTCGCCGGGGCGGTGGCCGGGTCGGGTATCTGGCTGCGGCACCGCCGCACCTCGGACCGGCTGACCAAAGAACTCACCTGGCTAGCGGTCGGCCAGTTCGCTCCCTGCCTGGTCGCCGGGGCGGTGACGACTGTTGCCGTCATGCGATTCGCCCCGCAGTCTGCCGCCCTCCTGCCGGGGCTGTGGCAGGTGTTCTTCAGCCTCGGGGTGTTCGCCTCGTTCCGCCTACTGCCGCCGGCGGTCGCCGCGGTGGGCGTGCTCTACCTGGCAGCGGGGGCGGTCAACCTGGGGCTGGCCGCCGGCCCGCACGCCCTCGCCCCGCTGGCCATGGGCCTGCCGTTCGGCCTCGGGCAGTTGCTCACCGCCGCCGTGCTGTACTGGAACCTGGAGCGGACCCGCCATGACCCCGCCCGCTAGCCCGACCCCGGACCCGGCCCGCCCGGCCACCGACGGGCTGAACCCGCTTCTGCACGAGCCGAACCGGCTGGGCATCCTCACGGCGTTGTTGTCGCACCGCGACGGGTTGTCGTTCACCGAGTTGAAGGAGCGGCTGGCCCTCACCGACGGCAACCTGAGCCGGCACCTGAGTACCCTGCAGGAGAACGGGCTGGTGGACATCCGCAAGGGGATGAACGGCCGCCGCCCGCTGACCACCGTGCGACTGACGGCCGCCGGCCGGCGGCGGTTCCTCGACTACCTGGAGTTGCTCGAAGGGATCGTAACGACCGCCCTGGCCACCGCCGAGACGCCCGAACCGGCCCCCGGCGGCGTCGGCCTGAACCCGGCTTAACCCGCACGCCCCGAAAACCTCTCCCACCCCACCCGACTCCCCGCGGTCGGGCGGTCTTTTCCCCGTTCCGTTTCCGGCACGGTTTTCGTAACGTACCCAACTACTTAACCTGCGAGGTCGCCCGTGATCCGGCAGATCTGCCTGAGCTGTTACAAGACGGTCGAACTGGCGGACGACGCGGCCGGCAAGGATGTCCCGTGCCCGAGCTGCGGCAAGCCGATCGCCGTGCCGGCCAAGTACACCGCCGGCGTGGCCGAGGGAGGCGGGCTGGCCCCGGCCGGGGTCGCCGCACCGCCCGCCACCGGCCCTCGACCCGGAGCCACCGCCATGACCGACCCCGCCGCCCCGCCCGGCCTGAAGGCCGAAACCCTCCCGCCGCCGCCGCCGCCCCTGCCGGCCGACACGGGGCCAACCCGCGGGTTCGGCTTCGCCCTCGACCCCAAGTGGCTCGACTGGGTGCCGGCCGCCTGCCTGGTGCTCGCCTTCGTGCTCTCGTTCTTCCCGTGGGCGGAGATGAAGCCGGGCGGGTACGCAGTGATGACGCAGAACGGGTGGGAGGCGTTGTTCGCCAGCAAGGGGGACTACACGCCCAAAGGGGACGAGTGGGAGAAGCTCGACGCCGGGCTGGCCGGCAAGGGCGACACCGACCCGTACAAGGATGCGACCCTGCGGAGCGACTGGCTGCTGCTGCCGTACCTGCTGCTGGTGTGGGTGCTGGTGCTGCTGTCCGCCGCCGAGCGGGTTGTCCGCGACCCGGCCACCTTCCCCCTGACGGCCAAACTGACCTTCCTACCGCCGCTGTGGAAGTGGCGGCTGGTGCTACTCGGCGGGCTGGCGGTGCTGGCCTTCCTGCTGGTGTGGTTCCAGTCGTTGCAGGGGTTCAGCCTGCAGAAGTCGATCAATAACTTCGCGTACCACGAGTACAACAAGAAGTTGGCCGAGGGGCCGACGGACGCTCAGAAGCGGGAACTGGGCATCCGGGCGGGGCAGACGGCCGGGCGGTACGCCGTGCAGCAAACGGGGTGGGTGAACCTGCTGCTGCTGGCGCACGCGGCGGCGGTGGTGGCGATGGCCGGGCGGTTCTGGCTGACGAGCCGCGAGGGTAAACCGCTCCCCCGGCTCGATGTGAAGTGGTAAGGGGCCGGCGAGCCGGCGGCTCACGCCGCTCGGCTCGCCGCGGCAGGTCGTCGTCCGGGGCGGTGCCGATGGCGGCGAGCAGGGCGGCTTCGGTAGACATGCTGGCGTTTGCCGGGGCGGTGTCACTTCACGAATTTACCGACCATGTCGAGGAACTCGGCGTTGCTCTTCGCCTTACCGAGTTGCTTGATGAGCGACTCCATCGCCTCGTCCGCTTTCCGGACCTGCAACAGGCTGCGGCGGAGCAGGTTGATGCGTTCGAGCATGTCTGGCGGGAAGAGTTTCTCCTCCTTCCGCGTGCCGCTCGCCAGCAGGTCGATGGCCGGGTAGATGCGTTTGTCGGCCAGCCGGCGGTCGAGCACCAGTTCCATGTTGCCGGTGCCCTTGAACTCCTGAAAGATCACATCGTCCATCCGGCTGCCGGTTTCGATCAGGGCCGTGCCGAGGATGGTGAGCGACCCGCCTTCCTCGAACGCCCGGGCCGAGCCGAACAGCCGCTTCGGCACCTCCAGCGCCCGGCTGTCGACGCCCCCGCTCATCGTCCGCCCGCTGTTGCCGGCGTGCTTGTTGTAGGCCCGGGCCAGTCGGGTCAGGCTGTCGAGCAGCACCAGCACGTCGCGGCCCTGCTCGGTCATCCGCTTCGCCCGTTCCAGCACCAGTTCGGCCGTCCGCACGTGGATGGCGGTGTCCTGGTCGTTGCTCGATGCGATCACCTCGCCCTTCACGCTCCGCCGCATCTCGGTCACTTCTTCGGGCCGCTCATCCACGAGCAGCATCATGAGGTGGGTGTCGGGGTGGTTCTGGGTGACGGCGGCGGCGATGTGCGAGAGGAGGATCGTTTTGCCGGAGCGGGGCGGGGCGACGATCAGCCCGCGTTGCCCCTTGCCGATGGGGGTGAACAGGTCCATCACCCGTGTGGTGAGTGGCAGTTCGCCGGTTTCGAGGTTCAGCCACTGGGTGGGGTCAACGGCGGTGAGTTCGTCCCAGGCGCGGGTCTTGAAGTCGGCGGCGGGGGTGCCTTCGATGGTGTCGATGGCGGTCAGCCGTGGGCCATTTTGCCCCCGCGCCGGGGGGCCGACCGGCCCGCTCACCAGTTGGCCGACCTTCAGCTTGAACTGGCGAATCTGCTCGGGCGAGACGTAGGGGTCTTGCGGGCGGACGGCGAAGTGGCGGGCGGGGTCGCGGAGGAAGCCGAACCCGCGGTTGGTGAGTTCGAGCACGCCGGTGACGGTGGGAGCAGCATTAGCCATGCGGCGGATTGTAACCCGGCGGGGTGCGGAAGGCGAGACAGATGAGGATTCGTATGCTGGCTGTCCGCCCCGCCCCGGCCGAGCCAGTTATGCGTGTTGCCCTCGTTCACGACTGGCTGACCGGCATGCGGGGCGGGGAGAAGTGCCTGGAACCGGCCGCCCGCCGCTGGCCCACCGCCCCGCTCTTCACCCTGCTGCACACGCCGGGGGCGGTGTCGCCGGTCATCGAGAACCGGCCGCTGTACCCCAGCCTCCTCAACCGCCTGCCCGGCTGGCCTCGGTACTATCGCTACCTGTTGCCGCTCATGCCACTGGCCGCCCGGTGGCGCATCCCCGCCGACACACAACTCGTGCTCAGCTTCAGCCACTGCGTGGCGAAGGCCGCCCGGCCACCGGCCGGTGTGCCGCACGTCTGCTACTGCTTTTCCCCGATGCGGTACGCCTGGCACATGCGGGAATCCTACTTCCGCCGCGGATTGAAAGCGAAGGCGCTCGACCTCATCCTCGGGCGGTTGCGGGAGTGGGACCGCCGCACCGCGAGCCGTGTCACGCACTTCGTAGCGATCAGCGAGACGATCCGGCAGCGCATCCGCGAGTGCTATGGCCGCGACAGCGTGGTCATCCACCCACCGGCCGACACCGACTTCTACACCCCCGCCGACGTGCCGCGGGATGACTTCTACCTGGTGGTGTCGGCCCTCGCACCGTACAAGCGGTTCGACCTGGCAATTCAGGCGTGCGAGAAACTCGGGCGGAAGCTGGTGGTGATCGGCCACGGGCAGGAGGCCAAGCGACTGAAGGCGATCGCCGGGCCGCACACCACCTTCCTCGGGTGGCAACCCGACGACGTGATTCGCGACCACTACCGACGGTGCCGCGCGGTACTGTTCCCCGCCGAGGAAGACTTCGGCATCGTGCCGGTGGAAGCCCAGGCGTGCGGGGCGGCGGTGATCGCCTTCGGCAAAGGCGGGGCGACGGAGACGATCCGCGATGGGGTG
>JALOQR010000093.1:5676-21565 GCA_025459365.1 Fimbriiglobus sp. | reverse complement strand
TGGCCGAGGCGATCGAACGTTTCGAGCGAGGAAGTTTTTCGCCGGTGGCCTGTCGGGCGAACGCCGAGCCGTTCGCCGTGGAGCGGTTCGAGCGGGAGTTGTTCGGGTACGTTGCGGCCGTCGCGGCGAACCCTGCTCCATAAGCGGGCGGCTCTGCCCAACAACCGGCCCCTCACGGGGCACGCCTCTCTCTACTTCTGGGGTGGGTACAGTTCGTCGAGTTGGCTGATGTTGGCCACATCAACCACCGCTTGCCACTGCCCGGTGAGGGCCGTCAGGTACGCCTGGAGCGATAGCGCGAAGGTCTGCTGCGCAACAACAATATCGTTGAACCCCACTTTATCTGGCTCGACCTGATACCGGCGGATGATCGCCTGGTAGGCCTGGCTCTGGGCGGGGATGACTTTATCTCGGAGGTTGGCGGCGGCGGCCACGTTCGCCTCATACCGGCCGAATGCTTCGGCCAGCCGGCCGGTGAGAGTGTTCCGCGAGGTTGAAAGCTGGTGCCCAGAGGCGACGATTCTCGCCAGGGCGGAGCGGATGTTCCCCTGGTTACGGTCGGAGACCGGCAGCGTGACGCCGAGTTGCACCCCGAACTGATAAGCCTGGGCGACGTTGTCGTACTGGTGGTAGTTGTTGAACTGCAGGTCGGGGATGGGGGTCTTTCGCTGAAGGGCGAGGTTCCGCTGAGCCTGGGCGATGGCGTTGCGGGCGGTGAGGATGTCGGTGTGCTCTTCCCCCATCCGGGCGGCCAGAGTGTTGTGGTCAAAGGTCGGCGGGGGAGCGTCGGCCCGGCCGGCCAGCGGGGCAGGTGGTAGGTCGGGCTGGCCCACGGCCGCTGCCAGTTGCTTCCAGGCCGCCTTGTACGCCGCTTCCGCCTGCGCCACCGCGGTGCGGGCCTGCACTGCCTGGGCATAGAGCAGCAGCGGCTCGTACCCGGCCGCCTCACCGGCCGCCACCTGCTTCAACTGGAACTGGTACACCTCATCGGCCAACCCGGCCACCGTCCGCCCGATCTCAAGGCTTTGCTGGGCAATCAGGGCGGTGAAGTACGCCGACCGCACGGCGGCGGTCACGTCGGTTTCCGCCCGCCGCACCGCCACCAGAGCGTTGACGTAGTCGTACCCGGCCACCTGCTGGGCGAGGGTGAGCTTGCCGGCCGTCTTGATGAGCTGGTTGATGAACCCGCCCTGCTGGCCGGCTCCGCTGAAGGTCGCGCCGGGCGGGATTCGTAATCCCGGCTGCACCTGATCGGCCTGATACCCGACCGTCGGGTTCGGGTGGAGGCCGGCCTGGATGCGGCGGCGACCGGGGCCAAAACGGGGTAAGCCTCGTTGACCTTTCGATTCCGCTCGTCGGCCGAGGTGTTCTTGTCGAACCGTGGGGGGACCACCGGGGTCGCGGTGGCACCGGGCAGATTCGGCGGCAACTCGAAGAGCGACTTCTGGGCGGGGGCGGCGGGAGCGGGCGGGAGTGTCGGGAGACCTGAAGGGGCAACGGCCAGGGCGGCGGATGTGCCACCATCGATGAGGGCAGTCGGCGGGGGGAGGTAGCCGTCCGGCAGTGCCACCCGTTCGGCGGCACACCCGACGGCCAGCCCCGCCGCACCGGTCGTTAGCCACCGCCAGGTAAACCGCTTCCGAAATGCCATTGAGCACACCTCCGATCTCACCAGAAGTATCGGCAGACCGGGGCTGTGAAAATGAATCGATTGAAAGGATTGGGGTGGCTGTCGGAGTTTGCGGGGATGCCAGGTGCGGAGTCGGTTTGCGGTTGGCGATCCCTCGGTGTGGTTCCAATCTCGTTCCGAGATGCACCCTCCGCGGTAGGCGCAGCCACAGGTTCAACCGCCGGGGCACCCTGGCCCCCATCGGCTTGCCCCACGGCTCCTATAGTGACATCACGTCACTTGCCCTGGGCCGCTCGCACATGCCAAACCTTCGCCGCTTCCTCCTCACCGCATTATTGTGCCTGTTCGCCGCTGTCACCCTGGGTGGGGTGGTGCGGGCTGTCGGCGAACCCTCCGCCCCGCCGGCCGGTGCCGCCGCTCACGAATTGAAAGTGAAGGTCGAGCGGCCCGATCAGCCGACCGTCGAAGGGGTGGCTCGGTTCCACACGGTGCGGATGAAGGTGTCGAATGGCACTCTCGACCTGGATCTGGGGAAGGTTCACAGCCTGACAGTGGAGGTGAAGGAGCCGAACGGCACAGTGCGGGCGGCGGCCGAGTTCGGCGACCACTCACGGATGACGGGTGAGTTGCTCACGCCCGATCTGCCGGTGACGCTCGACGGCACCGCCACCAGCCTGGCCATCGAACCCGGCCTGAAGGTGAAGTTCATCCACGAGAAGCAGACAGGCCTCGTGGCCGCCCTCCTCGGCCTGCTCACGCTCACCCTGATGGAGATCGTCCTCGGCATCGACAACGTCATCTTCCTGGCGATCGTGGCGGGTAAGCTGCCAGAGCACCAGCAGCGGTTCGCCCGCCGGATCGGCCTCGGGGCGGCCCTCGGCACTCGTCTGCTGCTCCTCTGCACGCTGTCGTTCCTGATGGGCCTGACGAAGCCGCTGTTCACTCTCCCCGACCTCCCCTTCCTGCACGACCCCGAGGCCCGCGGCATCTCCTGGCGGGATCTCATCCTGATCGTCGGTGGGCTGTTCCTGGTGGGCAAGAGCGTGAAGGAGGTTCACGAAAAGATCGAAACGGCCCGTGAAGGCCCGCACACCAACGGAGCCGGCAAGAAGGTGGCCAGCTTCGCCTCGGTCATCCTCCAGATCGCCATCATCGACATCATCTTCTCGCTCGACTCCGTCATCACGGCGGTGGGGATGGTGGAAGACCTGTGGGTGATGGTGACGGCGGTGATCGTGTCGGTCGGCATCATGCTTGTGTTTGCCGAACCGATCTCGCGGTTCGTCGATAAGCACCCCACCATCAAGCTGCTGGCGCTCAGCTTCCTCATCCTCATCGGCGTACTCTTGCTGGCCGAGGGTCTGGGGCAGCACGTCGATAAAGGGTACATCTACTTCGCGATGGGCTTCGCCGTGGTGATTGAACTGCTGAACCAGCGATTGCGTCCGAAACCGAAGGAGCCGGCCTCGGCGGGGGAGAATATCTGAACGGCGAGCGGCCCGCATGAGCGGCCTGGTGGCGACTCGCCCACCAGGCCGCTCATGCGGGCCGCTCACCTTTTCTGCGTGAGCACCAGCCCGCTCACGCGGGCCGCTCGCCTTTTCTGCGTGGGCCACCAGGCCGCTCATGCGGGCCGCTCGCCCGCAGTCGCTTCACCCGCCGTTCACCTTCACCGTGCCGTTGCGCAGAAACTCCAGTTCTACCTTCTTGAACCCCAGCCCGTAGGTGAACTCGATCTCCCGACGTCGCACTTCGACCTCTTTCAGCCGGCGGTCGGGCAGGGTGAAGCACACTTCCACCGGTCGCCCCGTCACCGGGTGGACGATGGCGATGTGGTGCCGGCCGGGCGTCGGGCGGAAGTCGCGGGCGAACGTGTCGAGGCAGTACACCGGCAGTTGCGGCTCGACCACCACCGGGCGTTCGACCACCACCGGTGGGCGTTCGATGTACACCGGCTTCTCGACCACGACCGGCGGACGCTGAATGTACACCGGGCGTTCGACCACCACCGGCGGCGGGGCGACAAACACCGGGCGTTCAACCACCACCGGCGGGGGCGGGCAATGCGGGTGGCCGTGCGGGTGGCCGTGCGGGAACTGAGCGGAGGCGGGGGCGGCGAGGCCGATCGCGGCGAACCCGCCAAGAGCGAGGCGGAGAAGCGTGTTCACGGTGGGAGTTCCGTTGGTGAGGGTCGGGCGGGTCGTAGGTGGGGCGGCCCGACGAAAGGGGGATGCGGGAAAGTGGGCGGCTTGCGCCCGGCTGGCGAACCCGGGCTGAAAGAACCGGTCGCTGACGGCACCCGCGGCCCTGGTTCTCCTACAACTTTGTGAAATGCCGCTTCGTATCCTGTCGCCCGGCTTGTTCTCGTTGCCGGTGGGCCTGCCCCGTCCTGGCCAGCGGGCGCTCGGCGTACCGCCCGGCGGTGCGGCCGACGCCTTCACCTTCCAACTCGGCAACGCCCTCATCGGCAACCCGCCCGGCACCCCGGCGCTGGAAATCACTCTGCTCGGGCCGACCCTGCAGGCGGACGCCGACACCGGCTGTGTGGTCTGCGGGCCACCGTTTGCGATCACCTGCGACGGTGAACCGATCGCACCGAACCACACCTTCACGCTACGTGCCGGTCAGGTGTTGAAGATCGGTGGCACGCCAAGGAGTTGTCGGGGGTACCTGTGCGTGGTCGGCGGATTCCCGTTACCGACCGTACCGACTCCGCTTGCCGCCGGCGACGTGTTGACCTGTGCCGAGAGCCGTGTGCGGGGGCGGCGGATCGCATGGGGTGCGGTCGCTTCCCCGACTGTTCTCCACACCCTTCCCGGCCCGCAACGCGACTGGTTCCCTGACGACAACTTCTTCACCCGCGTCTGGACTGTTGGCGAGGCGAGCAACCGCATGGGGGTGCGGCTGGTCGGCGAGCCGATCGCCAAGCGTGCTGGCGAGTTGGTGTCGGAGCCGGTGGCGGCAGGGGCGGTGCAGGTGACGCACGATGGCCGGCCGGTGGTGCTGGGCGTCGATGGTCAGACGATTGGCGGCTATCCAAAGGTGGCTCACGTCGTGCGGGCTGACCTGGACCTCCTTGGCCGACTTCGGCCTGGGAATGCGGTGCGGTTTGTGGCGGTGTCGGCGGAAGTGGCGGAAGAGTTAAACCGGGCAAAGTGGGTCGAACTGAATCGTTGGCTCCTGCGGCTGTCGGTCGGAGGGGCAACGGAATTCACAAAAATTTGATCCGCCAGCGCAAGACCGGCCACCTGGGCGGTTTTCCTTCATGCGAGAGCGTCCGCCATACGGCGGCCATTCCATGAGGAGACATCCATGAGCGGCAAACTGATGTTCGGTGGGTTGGTGGCGGTGGCGGTAATGGCGATGTCGGCGGGCACGGCCAGTGCTCACCCACCGGGGGTGGTGTACGGTGGCGGGTTCTACCGCCCGGCCCCGGTGGTGGTGCAACCGGTGTATCGGCCGGTGGTCGTCTCTCCGGGCTTTGGCGGTGGCTGGGGCCAGCCGGTGTGGGGCCGACCGGTGTACGCTGGCCCTGTGTGGGGTGGTGGGTTCGGGCCGGTGTGGGGGGGTGGGTTCTCCCCTGGCTTCGGCGGTGGCTTCGGGCCGGGGTGGGGCGGGGGTTGGGGCCGGCCGGCGTTCGGCCTGAGCTTCAACTTCATCCGCTAACATCAGCCCCTGCAATTGGGAACGCCACGGCCGGGTGGGTTGGTGCCCATCCGGCCGTGGCGTTCCCGCTTCCACTTTCTGCACTTCCATTTTCTGGCGGTCACGGCATAACCCGACGGGGGAAATCGCCTGTCGTGGTTGGGGGCCGTCATGTCCGAGGAACATCCGCTCGCCGAACAACTGGCTGCCGCCCGCGAGGCGTTCCGTCAGGAGCGCGATCGCGAGCGGGCCGATTTGGAAAAGCGGCGAGCCGACATCGACCAGCGGGCCGAGCGGTTGAAGGCCATGCGGGCCGAGGTGCGAGTCGAGCGGGAGAAGGTGCGCAAGACGTACCGGCGGTACCTGAAACGGATGAAGGCGAAATGGTCGGCGGAGCGAATGAGTGTGGCCTCCGCTCGCGCTGCCATTGATCGCGACCGGGCCGACCTCACCCGTCAACAAGACCAGTTCCACGCCGACCGCAACCGCCAGACCGAGCAATTGAGCGAGTACAAGCGGCGGCTCTACCAGGCCTGGGAGTTACTCGCTGAGAACCAGCGGCGGTTGCTCGCCGACCGCCAGCAAGCCGAGGGTTGGATCGCCCATCAGACGGCGACCGCCGACCGGCGAGTGCGCGAAAGCCTGGAGCGGGAGCAGCGGCTCAACGATGCCCTGAGCGGGCTGGAGGGCCGGCGGGCGGCCGCCGCGGCCGAAATCGTCGGGCTGGAAACCCGCGCTGCCAACCTGCGGGCAGTGGTACAACGGCTCGAAGGCCAGCGAGCGAAAGGGGTCGGTCGGCCGAACGAAGCCGAACTGGTCGCCGCGCTCGAACCGCCACCGGTACAGTTCGGCGTGCCCCACGATGCCGACCGTTTACTTTCCGACTTGCAGGAATCGGCTCAGGCCGCCAACCGCGAGCGGGCGAAGGTGGCCGCCGAGCGCGATCACCTCCGACGGCAGGCCGACGACCTGGACGACCAGCGAACCGTGCTGGCCGAACAAGTGGCTACCCTGGCGGTGGCACGCCAAGAATGGCAGGCGACCGAACACCGCCTGCTCACCGAGATGGAGGAACTCGCCCGCCAGGTGCGGCTGCGGGAACTGGCCGCCGACGACCGCGAGCGAGCCATCGGCGAAGCCGACTCCCACCGGCAGGAACAAGATCGCCAGTCGTCGGAGTTGCGGCGGAGGTTGGAACGATGGCAGGCCGCCCTGGCCGCCTATGAAGCGACCGCCGGGGCCGACCGCGAGCGGGCTGAGAACGAACTGAACGCTCGGCAGGCCGAACTACAACGGCGGGCAGCTTCTCTCGAATCGATCCGCGGCGTGTGGATCGCCATGCGGGATCAGGAGCGGGTGGCGCTCGAGGTCGAGTTGAAGGCTGCGGCCGACGATCGCGAGCGGCTCGCCCACCTCTGCGAATTGGCCGATCGCGCCCGCCTGGCCTACCTCGATGAAGCCGCGAAGGTGGCGACGGTACAACTCGCCGAGGCCGAGGGAGCGAAGGATGCCCGCCGGTTGCGGGTACTCACGAAGCGGTGGGAGTCGCGGTTCGAGCAGTACCGGAAGGATCTGGTAAAGCGGCTGGAGGCGGCAAAGGCAGAGTGCGATCGGGCCGATGCCCGCATCCGCGAACTACATGCGGCGGTGATTGAAGCAACCACCCGCCACGCCGCCGCGACTGACGCTCAGGCGGCCATCGATCGTGTGCGGCTGACCGAAGAAGTGAACGCGGTGCCGGCCGTGATTGTGGACGAGAGCGAGACCGAAAAGTACCTACACACCCTCCGCGGCGAGATCGAGCGACTCTCGACGCTCCTCGACACCGCCCCGAGCGAACCAGACGTCATCCCGCTGCGGCTGAGTGCTGCGGCATGACCGCGGTTTGTCGTGAGCCCACAGCGAGCTCGCTGATGGCTCACGACAAACCAGCTCAACTCAGAACGCCAGCTTCATCCCCTTCAGGCGGGCCACCGTCTCGGCCATCAGGGCGTCTTCTTCGGCTTCGTTCTTCGCCGTGTACGTCACGCTGAACCGCAGGAATGGGCCGGCGTCGTCCCACGGCACGCAGCACACACTCTGTTCGGTGATGAGGTACTGGCTCGCCTCTTCGGCGTTGGCGAACCGCCGCTCGCCCGCGGCCGTCGGTGCCTTCACGTACAGGAAGTACGTGCCGCCGGGCATGGTCGCCTCGAACCCCACCTGTCGGAGCGCCGCCACCAACTTCTCCAGCCGCCGCTTGTATTTCGCCCGGATGGCGGTGGGGATGCTCGCATCGCGCAGGGCCGCTGCCGCCGCGTGCTGCGTGGCCATGAACTGGCCTGAGTCGCTGTTGTCCTTCACGTCGGCGTAGGCCTGCACGATCTTCGGGTGACCGGCGACGAACCCGAGCCGCCAGCCGATCATATCGAAGCCCTTGCTCATCGAATGCACTTCGACGCCGACCTCTTTCGCCCCGTCTACCTGCAAGAAGCTGTACGGCTCGCCCTGGTAGCTCAGCAGAATGTGGGCGGCATCTTGCACGATCACGATTTGGTGTTTGTGGGCGAACTCGATGACCCGCTTGTAGAAGTCGGCGGTGGCGACGGCCCCGGTCGGGCTGTTCGGGTAGTTGAGCACCAGCAGCTTCGCCCGTTTCTTGACGTCGGCGGGAAGGCCATCCAGATCGGGGAAGAAGCCGTTTTCTTTCAGCAGCGGCAGTCGCACGACTTCACCGCCGAGGTACTTCGTCCAGGTGCCGGCGACGGGGTAGCCGGGGGCGGTCATGAGCGTCACGTCGCCGGGGTTGATGAACACGGCCGGGAGCATTGCATAGGCTGGCTTGCTGCCGATGCAGTGACACACCTCCGTCACCGGATCGACGGTCACGCCGAACTGCCGTTTTAGGAACTCGGCGGCGGCCTCCTTGTACGCGGCGATGCCGTTGTCGGCGTATCCGCGGTTCTCGACGCGATCGATCTGCCGTTTCATTTCGTCCCGCACCTGCGGGGCGGCCATGTTGTCGTTCTCGCCGATGCCGAAGTCGAGCAGTTGGCGGTTGGGGTAGTCGGCGAGCGCTTTCCGCTTGGCGCGTTTGATCTTCTCGAACTTGTAGATTTCGGTGCCCTTGCCGTAGTTGGCCCCGCCGATGCGGTCGGCGAACAGGGTCTGGAACCAGGGATCAGCGGCCATCGGCGGAAGCTCCGGAGTGGGAAAACGAGATGGGTTGTTGTAGGGGGGAAGTGGGGAATCGCACGGCTGGGGCCTCCGGTGATTGGCCGGGGTTGGTGAAACGTTCATTCCTGTTAGGTGAAGGATCTGCCGTGAGAAGAGGTACTACAATCCGTGCGACGTCCCCGGAGGGTTCCGATGGCCGCCGACCTCGCCCTGACACTCGCCACCCCGCCGCACGATCAGGGGCCGTCGGATACGGTGCGCAAGTGGGTCAAGTGGCTCGCCCCGATTCTGTTCTGGCTCGCCTTCGCCCACCTGCTCGCCCTGGCCGGGTTGATCCACCGGGCGGATGAACGCTACCCGGTGTTCGGTTGGGAAAAGCTGATCATCCGCGGGGTGCTGTTCGTTTTGTGGCCTCTCCTGGCGGCCGAGGCGGTGGTCGGGTTCTTCTTCCGCAACCGCAACCTGCGAGTTTGGCCGGTACTCGCCAGGACGGTCGCGGTGTGCCTGTTCCCGCCCGCTCGGATGGGGTTGGTGCATCCAGTAACAGGGTTGATCTGGTTGCCACGGCTCGGGTGGGAACGAGAGGGGAAAGAGTTGATCGGTCGGCTGGACCGAGGATTCAGCTTGCCGCTGCTGCTCTTCGCTCTGCTACTCATCCCGGTGTTGGCGGTCGAGTATGTGTGGAAGGACGTGGTGGAGGAATCGGCGGCGTTCGGGCTGTTCATTCACGGGTGCATGGCTCTGATCTGGGTGGCGTTCGCCACGGAGTTCATCCTGAAAATGGAGGCGAGCGGAAACCCTTTCCGGTATGCCCAGCAGAAGTGGCTGGACGCGGCCATCGTCTTGCTCCCGATGCTTGAGTTCGTGCTCACTACCTGGGCATCGGCTGCCCCGGTGGCCCGCCTGCTCCGCACCGCCCGTGTCCTCGCTCCGGACAAACTCGCCCGCATGGGGCAGATGTACCGCCTCCGTGGGCTGCTCATGAAGGTGTGGCATGCCATGCTCGCCCTTGAGTTGCTTGCTCGGTTGACCGGCGACAATCCGCGCAAGCGCTTGGCCCGATTGGAGGCTGAGATCGCGACCGCTGAGGCCGAACTGGCCACCCTGCGGGCGGAAGCGGAGGCGACTCGGGCCCGCTTGAACTCTCCGGCCGTCGGGCGTGATGTACAATCGTGACGCCGGCTTCGTTTGGCCTTCACCTACCGGCCGGGGGCGGTATTCTTCCGCCAACCGCGTACTCATTCCGATTCTCGCATTCCCGACCGAGGGACTCCCATGCGTGCGCTCATCCTGCTCGCCGACGGTTTCGACGACCTCACCCTGTTCCTGCCGTGGTATCGGTTGAAGGAAGAGGGCTGGGATGTGGCCCTCGCCGCCCCGCTCATGACCGCCGCGACCGGCCGGCATGGGTACACCGTCGAGCCAGACATGACCATTCAGGACGTGAACACCGACGACTTCGATCTGCTCATCATTCCGGACGGGTCGGCCACCGAGAAAGTACGGCTGCTCGGTGAAGCAGTGGATGTGGCCCGCACCCTCATGCAAGAGGGGAAGGTGGTCGCCGCGATCGGGCATGGCGCTCAGTTGCTCATCTCGGCCGGGGCGCTCGACGCCCGCACCGTGACCTGCTCCCCCGGCATCCGCGACGATGTGCGGGCGGCCGGCGCTCTGTACCGCGACGACAGCACGATTTTGGACGGCAATTTGCTCACTTGCCGCGGGTCCGACGACCTTCCCGAGTTCAGCCGTCGGTTAGTGGCGCTGCTCAAGTCGCCGACGGTGGTGCGAGCGTGATGAAATCGGGGGAGCGGGGGATGCGTTCCACGGTGGGTTACGGCTCGGGACCCCCCCCCTCTCTGCCACACTGCCACCTGCCACACACATACCCTCCATGTCACCGTCGCCGATTTCTGACAGTGGTGGGGGCGTCCAATCCCTGGTTTCAGAGCACCAGCCCGCTCACGCGGATTGCTCGCTCAAAAGTTTGAGAATCGCTGCGGTGAACGCCGGCAGGTCAGCGGGCGTGCGGCTGGTCACCACGTGTCCATCGATCACCACTTCGGCATCGACCCACTTTGCTCCGGCGTTCGTCATATCGTCCTTGATGGCGAAGAAGCCGGTCGCCTTCCGCCCGTTTCGCAACGCCTCGGTGCTGCACAACACCCACGGCCCGTGGCAGATCGCCGCCAGGATTTTGCCGGCAGTGTGGGCATCTCGCACCAGGTTCAGAACGGCCTGACTCCGCCGGAGGTAGTCCGGGCAGAACCCGCCGGGAATGATGATCGCGTCGAAGTCGGCGGCCTTCACGTCGGCCGCGGCCTTCTCGGCGGTGGCAGGGTAGCCGAGCTTACTTGGGTACGTTTTGCCTGCCTCCGGGCCGACGATGGTGACGGCGAAACCCGCTTCTCGGAAACGGTACACCGGATACCACAGTTCCAACTCCTCGTATTTCTGCTCGACCAGCACGGCGACGCGTTTCATTGGGTGTTCCTCCACGTTTCCCCGCCTAGCGGCAGACGCCGCCGGTTCATCTAACATACAGGCATGCTCGATTTGCTGCCCTTCACCGACCCAGCCAACCCCTTCCACCAGTTGCACATGCAAATGGCGGTGGAGGAAGCGCTGGCCGCCGAGGCCGAAGATGAGGTGCCGATCGGCTGCGTGATCCTCGATCTCGACCGCGGGCAGGTGATTGCCGCGGCCCACAACCAGAAAGAGCAACTCCAGGACCCCACCGGTCACGCGGAAATCATTGCCATCACGCAGGCCGCGGCGTTCCTCAAAAGTTGGCGGCTGGAGCGGTGCATTCTGTACGTCACGCTGGAACCGTGCCCGATGTGTGCCGGGGCGATCGTTCAGGCGAGAATTCCCGTGGTGGTGTATGGCTGCACCGATCCGAAAGCCGGGGCGTGCCACACCCTGTACCAGATCACCACCGATCCCCGGTTGAACCACCGCTGTCAGGTCGTCGGTGGGGTGATGGCCGAGCGGTGTGCCGGCCTGTTGTCGGCGTTTTTCGCCAAGAAACGGGCACTGGGGAAAAAGTAGAGCAGCCGATGCTCTGACGCAATCAAGATCGCCAGCGTAGTGAACTCGCGGCCCCGTCGGCCCCGCTCCGGCCCTGGCGGGCGCGCAAAAATCGTTCCAACACGCCTGGCCCGAATCACGTTGGTGTATAGTGGTCGATGGGTCGGTCGGGCCGTGCCGCTTGCGCCACTCCCACCGCCCGATCCCCCGCGGTTTACCCGGATCGTGCGCTTGTCACGGTCGGGTTCATCCGTCAGAATCGGACTCAAGACTCGCCCTTCCCCCGAACAGCCCCAGGCCGCGATCCGCCATGAAACCACTGGGCATCGTCCTGCTGTTCATCAACCTGCTGGCCGCCGCTGGCGTGGCGTACCTCGCCACCCAGAGTTGGGCGAAACGGCAGGAGCAGAACACGGCTATCCTCAAGTACGAATTGCCGGCGATCGGCATGCCGACCAACAAAGGCCCGGCGGTGCCAACCAACCCCGAAGAGACTTACAATGTCGGCACCCGCGATGTGCGCGTGAAGATCTTGACGGAACTGTTCGCCGGGGCGGGCCGCGGTGGCGACTACTCGCAACTCTCCGGCGTACCGGGGTCGGTGGTCGGGGAAGTGGAAGACCTGAAGCGTTTGCTCGATGCCAAACTCAACGAGCAACCGAACGCCGCCGCCAAGCTTCAGTTCCTCGTCGGGGTGCCGAGCCGCACCGTTCCTGGTCGGCTCGAACCAGGCCCGCTCACGCTCCTGGCCGACGACTTCGAGGAGCGGAACACCTATCGCGAGTGGGCGGCTGAAGCAGCGAAGCCGCAGAACGCCAATCCTGCCCCGGTGCTGTCGCCCGATGAACTCTTCGCCCTTGCCCGGGCTGCTCTCGATGCCAAGTTCGACTTGATCACCGCCGCGCCCAGCCCATCGGCCAACTCGGCCTTCGAGGCGGCGAAACTCACCGCCCGGCAAGCACGAGACAAGGCCTTCGACGACTTCCAGAAGGCCGCCAAAGGACCAGGGCAGGCCGACTTGCAGAAGGCGTACAACGAGTCGCTCAAGCAGTACTGGACTGCCCTCAGTGCGAAATCGGCGAGCCTGTCGGAGAGCGACCGCCGGCGGCGGGCAGCGGGTCTGCTGAGTGTGCTCGATCCCTCGGCCAGTGGCCAAAAGCGAACGGCTCTCCTCGTGGGCCTTTCGGATTACACGGCGGCCATCCTCGAACGCACGCAGCGCCTCTCGGCCATGCCGGAGCGTTACGAGCGGCAGGGCGAGGCCGAACTCGCGGCGTTCCTGGTGGTGTATCAGGGCAAACTGGCCACCTCCCGCGACCTCGATCGCATGCTCCAGAAACAGGCCAACATCACCCGCGGATTCGCCACGCAGCAGAAGAAAGCGGAGGAATTGGTGCTCTCCCGTACCAAGCACCGCGACGATGCCCAGGGTCGGGTGAACGACATCGACGCCAAAACGAAGGCGACCGCCGCAACTCAGGCCGAACTGGAACGCGAGATTCTCCAGCTTCAGCGGTTGGTCGGAGCGAGGTTCGATGAACTCTTCCAACTGGAAGATCAGGTGTTCGCCGCGGAAAAACAGAAGGCCAAGTAACTCAACGCCCCCACGCCCCGAGACGACCGCCGCACGAGGCCGATTCCCATGACCGCGATCGGAAAATTCCTGGTGCTGCTCAACGCCTTCGTTTCGGTGGCGGTGTTGTCGTGGGCGCTCTCGGCGTTTCTCACGCACATCGACGCCGCCGACGCGGTCGATGCCACAGGTGAGAAACTCACCGAGAAGTTGAAGCGGCTCAACGACAAGGCGACTCAGGTGCAGGCCGGGTACGCCCCCGCACTCGAAGAAGTGGCTCGGGCCGACGCCCGCCTGTACGAGTTGAAGGGGCGAATCGCCGCCCGACTCAAGCAGGCCGATGATGGGGTCTTCTACGACATCCACATGGCCCGCGCCACGGGCCGCGATGTGGCTAACCCCAACGGCCTCGACCGGGTCGGCCGCATCGACTGGACCGACGACCCCACTCGTGTCATCAAGGGGCTGGACGACAAGCCACTCGCTGGCGTCGAGCAGATGCGGAAGAACCTGATCGACGAGCAGAAGGCCGCTTCGGATTCCATCGATGCCCTCGATCGATCGGCCAAGGCTCTCACCGTTCTCAATGCCGAAGTGACCACACTCGACGCCCGGTACGCCTGGCTCGACGAAGTGCTCAAGCGACACGAGGCAGAGATTCCGGTGCTGGAAGATTTGCGAGTCAACTGGCAGAACCGTGGGGAGTCGTTGCAGCGACGCCGCGGCCAGTTGATCCGTCGCCTCGATGATCTCAAGGGATCGAAAGTGGGAGTCAGCCCGGCCGAGGCTCCCAGCCCAACTGTCCTCCGCCTGACCCCGAACAAGTAATGCCGACGCGGCGAGCCGCACCCCTGTGGTCGAGGTCTGTCACCCCGATCACAGCAGCCCACACTGGACCATTGAGGAGTTGACCCATGAACGCCCTCGGCAAACTGCTCACCGTCTTCGTGTTTCTCGGGTCGCTCGTGTGGCTCGGGTTCACCGCGGCTCTGTTCGCCGCCCGCAGCGACTGGAAGGCGGTTGCCATGAAGGCCCAAACCGACGCCAAGGAAGCTCAGGCCAAGGCGGAGGAACTGACCAAGCAGGTGCTGGAGGAGCGCAAGGTCAACGACGCTCGGCTGGCGTCGAGCGAGCAGGTGCAGATCACTCTCCGCAAGGAGCGAGACGCCGCCCGCGACGACTACGCCAAGCTGAAGAACTCGGCCGATGCCACCGCCGACCAGACCGCCAAACTCCAACCGACCATCAACGAACTCCAGTCGGTCAACACCACCTTGCAGTCGCAGGCCGACGCCCTCACCAAGCAGGTCTCGACCATCAGCACCGATCGCGACAAGGCCGTGCTTCTTCAACAGGCCGCCGAGAACCGGGCCAACGACAGCGCACTGCGGCTGGGTGTGAGTGAGAAGGCCCGCGAAGACCAAATGGAGAAGACCCGCGCCCTACTCGAAGCCCGCCAGGGGACGGCCGAGGCCGACGCTGACTTCCGCGGCGACGTGATCGAGGTCGGCACCGGCAAGGCGCAAAACATCATCCAGTTCACCGGCGGGGCGAACGCCGGAGTCAAGGCGGGGAATCGGTACGTCGTCAAGCGGGACGTCGCTCCGTTCTTCGTCGGCACGGTGGTGGTGCTCGACGCCTCCCACCCGCAGTACTCCTCGGGTGTGTTCACCCCCGCCGCCGGGCAGAAACTCGCCGGCGACTACCTGCCGCGGAAAGGCGACACCGTTTCGGCCAACTGACCCAACCCGGCGACCCTCGGCCGCGAGGCCGGGGGTGGTTCGCACCCGACCCGCGAGGCCCCGCCCATGGCGAAGAAGAAGAAAAAGGCCGACGACGAGAAGCCCAAGAAGAAGAAGGCGAGCCGACCGATCGACGACGAGGATGAGGGCGAGGAAGAGGAGTATTCCCCCGACGCGGCGTCGAAACCGTCGCTCGATATCTACGTCGGGCTGAGTGCCATCACGCTACTGGTGCTCATCGCTGCCGCGGTGTTCTTCTACCTCGATGCCGACAAGACGAAGGCGGCCCCGCAAGCGGTCGTCACGCTCGGGCCGCTGCAAGGGGGCGGTGCGGCCCGCCCGCCCGCCGGCCCGGCTGGCATGCCTGGCCCCGCCAACCCAGGCCAGTAACCGCACGCGGAGGACTCACTCATGGCTCGAACCAACTCGGCCGCCGTCAAGCCACTCGTGAGCCGTGGGTACGGCAAGATCATCGGGCTGACTTTTCTGGCGATCCTCGCCGGTTGTGGCCTGATCGCGTGGGAACTGACGGCCGACTACGATTGGCAACTGTCTGCCCCACGGCCGGCGGCGGTGAAGATCGCCCCCCTCCCACCGGTCGAACGAACGGCTCCGCCCCCAGTTCGCGGACCCGGCCCCGCTCCGGTGCCCCCGCCTGGCGGCCCCGGCAACCCGGCTGGCCCAGGCGGCTCCTGATTTTGCTGTCAGTCACCCCGGTCGGACGGGTATCCCCCGTCCGACCGGGTTTTTTCATGCCCCGGCCCGACTACAATTTCTATGTGGCTGCTCGACCCCGGTGCGGGGTGCCGGCCGCGGCCCCGGAGGTGTGTCATGAACGTGACGCTCGAATACTGCACGATGTGAGGCTACTACAGCAAGGCCCTCGGTCTGAGGGACACGCTCGTGGAAGCCCTGGGTAGCAAGATCAAGGACTTCAAGCTCATCCCGTCCAAGGGCGGGTGCTTCGAACTCACGGTGGACGGCCAACTCGTGTACTCGAAGCTGAAGACCGGCCAGTTCCCCGACTTCGAGGAAATGGCGGAGAAAGTCGGCAAACTGGTACCGGCGTAACCCGAACCTCAAGCCGGCGAGCGGCCCGCGAGAGCGGGCAGG
>JALOQR010000093.1:0-5651 GCA_025459365.1 Fimbriiglobus sp. | reverse complement strand
TCTGAGCTTTCTCCCCACCCTCCGCGATCCCAACCTCCTCGTCGGCACCGAAACGCACGACGACGCGGGGGTCTACCGCCTCACGCCCGAGATCGCTCTCGTCCAGACGCTCGACTTCTTCCCGCCGGTGGTGGACGACCCGTTCGTTTACGGGCAGATCGCCGCCGCCAATGCCCTCTCCGATGTGTACGCGATGGGCGGCACTCCGCTCACGGCCATGAACCTCGTCGGCTTCCCCGACGACAAACTCGAGATGGCAATCCTCGGGAAGATCCTCGCCGGCGGGGCGGATCGGTGCGTGACGGCGAAGTGTACGATCGTCGGCGGTCACACGGTGCGGGATGCTGAGATCAAGTTCGGCCTGTCCGTGACGGGCACGGTTCATCCGGATCGGGTACTGACGAACGCGAACGCAAAACCGGGCGACGTGCTCGTGCTCACCAAACCGCTCGGCACCGGCTTCGTGACCACGGCGAACAAAAAAGAGGCCTGCCCGCCAGACGTACTCGACGCGGCCGTGCGGGGGATGACGCAACTCAACGCAGTGGGCGTCGGGCCGATGCAGGCGTGCGGGGTTCACGCCGCCACCGACGTGACCGGCTTCGGGCTGGCCGGCCACACCTACGAGATGGCCGACGGTAGTGGCACCACCATCGTGCTCGACTCACGAGCCTTCCCGACGATCCCCGGTATTGAGCAACTCGACGTGCCGAAGTTCCGCACGCGGGCGGTGAAGTCGAACCGTGAGTACACCCTGCCGCACACGCACCTCGACGGCACGCCAGATGACTTCAAGATGGAGTTCTTCTACGACCCGCAGACGAGCGGCGGGTTGCTCATCGCGGTGCCGGCCGACCAGGCCGCTGAACTGGTGCGGCAACTGCTGGCGAACGGGGCCTTGTGCGCCGCCATCATCGGCGAGGTGGTACCGAAGCGGGACAAGGCCCTCTGGGTGAAGTGATGGAGCCGACCTCAGGCGGGGGCGGCTCGCGGTACTGCCGTCACCGCCTCGACCGCGGGCGATAACTGCGGTCATCATCATCATCGTCGTCATCATCCCGGCGGCGTTTCCGCGGGCGGTCATCGTCGTCATCGTCGTCGTCGTCATCCCGGCGGCGTTTCCGCGGGCGGTCATCGTCGTCCTCGTCCTCCCGCGACACTCGCCGGGCTTTGCGGGGGCGATCGTCATCGTCGTCGTCGTCATCCCGGCGGCGTTTCCGCGGGCGATCATCATCGTCGTCGTCCTCATCCTCCTCTTCGTCGTGTGCCCGCCCTCGCGATTTGATCGGTTGAACACTCGCCGGCGCGGCCAACTTCCGCAACCCATTCGCCGAAACCATGAGTCCGAACCCGCTGATCGCCACCAGCACTGCCCCGAGTACTGTGGCCCAGTATGCCGCTTTGTACAGCCCGGACGCCCCCGCCGCCGCGAAGGTGAACTTCTTCGTCCCGCTCACGTTCCCAGACAGATCGTTGAATCCGCCCCCCTGGGCCGACGGGTAGCGGATGGGCATGTCCACCCGCACCTCGATCGTCTTCCCGGCCAGGTTCGGGTCGGCGGGCATCTTGATTTCGGCCCACAGGTTCGGGCTGGAGTTGCTCACGCTCTTGCCGGTGATGGTGTTGCCCCAGGTATTGGTGCTGGCCGTGGCCGGGAGAGTACGGGGGATGCCGATTCCGCCGTCGCTCACCACCGTCGCCACCGGGTTGCCGTTCCAGTATCCCTTCACCGCCTGGATTTTGTCCGGGAACCACATCGTCACCGTGTCGCCGGGGCTGAGTACTTCCGGCTTGGTGCCCTCGACCGGGGGCCAACCACTCACCAGTTTGAGCACGAACGGTGCGGCGCACAACACCGCCCCGAGCAGGCCGAGCACCACCAGCACGACTGCCCCGCTGCCCACGGCCTTCGGTTCGCCGGCGGCGAGATCGTAGTCTTCGTCGGCGACCTCCTCCACCAACCCCTTGTCGATCGCCTCTGCGGCTCGCTGACGGTTCGCTTCCTTGTTGCTGTTCGGGTTACGGAGGCCGACGAGGGCATGCAGGGCCACCCCCAGGGCCGACATCACGCACACCACCAACCCCACGAGGGCATAGGTAACCAGGGTGGCCGAACTGACGAACCCGAAGATGATGAGCACGGCGGACAGGACGAGCAGCGCCGCGGCGAGCAGGAAGTGCGTGTTGCTCTTCGACTGGGCGATCATGTCTGGCTGGAGGCAGCCGCAGCGGGGGCAGGGCCGCTGGTCCACGTCCTTCTCGACGGTGGTCATCGCCGATTTTTCAGCCGCCCGCTCGGCCGCCGCCTCGTTGCCCGCTTCGCCGGTCACTTTGCGCTCGAACTTGTAGCGGTACGCCCCGCCGCAGCCCACGCACTCGTGCTGCTTCCAGCAGTTGATGGTGATCGTCGCCTTGTAGGTGGTGCCCATCGGCCCCCTCCTGGAGTGGTGCCCGGAAGGGTATGAAATAGCGGTCGGACATGCAAGGAACGATGTGGGAGTCAGCCGTCGAACGCGAACACCGCCGGCGAGACGTGAGGGGCACCCGCCGAAACGCCCGCGGGGCGGGCGAAGCCACCTGCTTCGCCCGCCCCGCTGTGGGTTCACCCGGCGGCTCACGCCGCACGGCTCGCCGTGACCATCACTTCGCCTCGGCCACCGCTGGCTCGGCCACGCCGGTCGCCTCGAATGCCAGTTTCTTCTCGTCGTCTTCCCCGGCCACGTTTACCGTGATCGTGTCCTTGCCGGCGAAGTCGCCTCGCAGCAAGGCCTCGGCCAGGGTGTCTTCCAGGTGCTGCTCGACCGCCCGGCGGAGCGGGCGGGCACCCATCTCCAGGCTGCTCCCCTTGTCGATGAGGAACTCCTTGGCCGCGTCGGTCATGGTGAGCGTGAACCCCTTCTCCTTCAGCCGCTTGCTCACCTTCGTCAGTTCCATGTTGACGATCTCGGTCAGGTCCCGCTTCTCCAGCTTGCGGAACACGATGATATCGTCGAGGCGGTTCAGGAACTCGGGCTTGAACACCTTGCCCATCTGCTCCACCAGCCGCTTCTTCATGTCCTGGTAGCCGACCTCGGTGTCCTTGTTCAGGTGCTCGGTCCAGAACCCGCCGAGGTTGTTGCCGCCGACGATCGTCTCGGCCCCGACGTTCGTGGTCATGATGACGATGGTGTTCTTGAAGTCCACCACCCGGCCGACGTTGTCGGTCAGCCGCCCTTCCTCCATGATCTGGAGGAGCATGTTCCACACGTCTGGGTGGGCCTTCTCGATTTCGTCGAGGAGTACCACGCTGTACGGCTTGCGGCGGATCTTCTCGGTGAGTTGACCGCCCTCTTCGTAGCCCACGTATCCCGGAGGGGCACCGACCAGCCGGGAAACGTTGTGCTTCTCCATGTACTCCGACATGTCCAGTTGGACGAGGTTGTTCTCGTCGCCGAACTGGAACTTGGCGATGCTCTTGGCGAGCAGCGTCTTCCCCACCCCGGTCGGGCCGGCGAAGATGAAGCAGCCGATCGGGCGTTTCGGGTCCTTCAGCCCGCTCCGGCTCTTGCGGACCGCCTTGGCGATCGCCTTCACCGCCTCGCCCTGCGACACCACGCTCTTGTGGAGTTCTTCTTCCATCTTCAGCAGGCGGCGGGTTTCGTCTTCGCCCACCTTCTTGAGCGGCACGCCGGTCATCTTGCTCACGACCTCGGCGATCACCTCTTCGTCGACGACGCCGTCGGCCTCCTTCGCTTTGTCCCGCCAGTCTTTGGTGAGCTGTTCCTTCTTCTTCTTCAGCTTGTCGGCCTGATCGCGGAGGGCGGCGGCCTCCTCGAACTGCTGGCTAGCGACGGCCGCTTCCTTCTCGGCGTTGAGCTTTTCGATTTGCTCGTCGAGCTCTTTCAGGTCCGGCGGCCGGGTCATGGCCTTCAGGCGAATGCGGGCGCCGGCCTCGTCGATCACGTCGATGGCCTTGTCTGGCAGGCACCGTCCGCTGATGTAACGGTCGGACTGTTCGACGGCAGCCCGCAGGGCGGCGTCGGTGATCTGCACCCGGTGGTGGCTTTCGTACCGGTCGCGCAGACCCTTGAGGATCTCTACCGCCTCGTCCTTGCTCGGTGGGTTGACGATGACTTCCTGGAAGCGGCGGGCGAGGGCGGCGTCCTTCTCGATGTACTTGCGGTACTCATCGAGGGTGGTCGCGCCGATGCACTGAATCTCGCCGCGAGCGAGCGCTGGCTTGAGTACGTTGGAGGCGTCGATCGCCCCTTCGGCCCCGCCGGCACCGACCAGCGTGTGTAGTTCGTCGATGAACAGGATGGTGTTTTTCGCCCGACGCACCTCGTTCATCACCGCCTTGATCCGCTCTTCGAACTGCCCGCGGTACTTCGTACCTGCCACCATCATGGCGAGGTCGAGCACCACGAGTCGGCGGTCGCGGAGCAGGTCGGGGATGTTGCCATCGACGATCATCTGGGCGAGGCCCTCGACGATGGCCGTTTTGCCCACCCCGGCCTCACCGAGCAGCACCGGGTTGTTCTTGGTGCGGCGGGAGAGGATCTGGATGACCCGCTCGATCTCGTTCGACCGGCCAATGACCGGGTCGAGCTTTTGGGTGCGGGCCAGTTCGGTCAGGTCGCGACCGAAACTGTCCAGCGCGGGGGTTTTGGACTTCGATTTTCCGGATCGTTCGCTGCGCTCGGAGCGCTCGCCGCGTTCGCCCGGTTCGTTTTCGTTCGGCATCGGATTGTGCCCCAGCAGGTTGAGAACTTCCTCCCGCACGTCGTCCAACTTCAGCCCCAGGTTCATCAGTACCTGGGCGGCCACCCCTTCTTGCTCCCGCAGCAGGCCGAGCAGCAGGTGCTCGGTCCCGACGTAGCTATGGTTCAGGTTCCGCGCTTCCTCGATGCTGTACTCAATGACTTTCTTCGCCCGTGGGGTGTGCGGCAACCGGCCCATCACGACCTGATCGCCGCCCTGCCCGTGCTGCACGATCCGTTCCACCTCCAGGCGGATCTTCCGCAGATCGACATCAAGATTCTTGAGCACGTTGGCCGCGACTCCAGACCCTTCCTTCACCAGCCCGAGCAGGATATGTTCGGTGCCGATGTATTCGTGGTTGAAGCGCTGCGCCTCCTGGTTGGCGAGCTGCATCACCTTTCGGGCGCGGTCTGTGAAGCGTTCGTACATCGCGTGCCGTCTCCGGTCGGGTACTAGAGCCGAACGGGGTGCGTTGGCCTACTTGTCATCCTATGCCCGCCGCCCGGTCGGGACCAACAAGGCCGACGCCGGGGGTGGGCCGGAGGCGGGGGGGTTGGAGTCGGTGCCCCGGCGCGGGGAGTGGTGGCGACGGCCGGAGTGCAGGGTGCGAGCGGCGGAAGAAGATGCCGAATAGTAGAAGTGCGAACCGGGTTGGTCAAGCCGGGGCGAAAAGTGATGGCCACTCCGCCCCGGCAGCGTGTCACTTCTCCTTCGGCGTTTTCACGTCGGCCCCGTACTCGCCCCAGCTCTTGTGGTAGTTCTTCACCTCCTTCGCCCCCATCAGTTCCAGCCCGAAGGCCATCACCGCCGCCCGCCCGCCGCCCTGGCAATACGTCACGCACGGCTTCGTCAGGTCGATCTTCCCTTTCTCGAACAGCGTGATCAACTCGCCGGCCGGCTTGAACTTCTGC
>JALOQR010000376.1 GCA_025459365.1 Fimbriiglobus sp. | reverse complement strand
CGCGAACGAGACCGACGTGTTCGCGGTCGGCGAACTTGGGGCGATCCTGAAATCCTCCGACGGCGGCAAGACGTGGAAGCTGCAACGGGCTGGCGGCCAACGGTCGGCGGTGCTGTTCGCCCACGCCTTCCCTCGGAACGTTCCGCTCGACGCGATCGCCGTGGTCGGTGGTCGCGACGGCTACCTGAGTACTGCTGCCACCTTCTGCACCACGGGCGGTGTGGACGACGAGTACCGTCTGAGCGCGGCAGTGCGAATGGCCGGCGGGATGGGGGCGGAGTGCGGCCAGCGGTTCGCGGTGCCGGCCCTCCTCGCCGACGCCACGCCGGACGACCTGCTGAAAAGCTGGGGCAACGACGCGGAAGAAAAGCTCACGCGGCAGATGGTGCTCGCCATCCGCACCTGGACGCCAGAAGTGGTGGTGACCGACCGCGTCGGCGCGACCACCGGCCCGGCCGAGCAACTCGTGCTGAAGTGCATTCAGAAGGCGTTCAAGCTGGCCGACGACCCGGCCGCGTTCCCGGAGCAGATCGAGCAACTCGGGCTGAAACCGTTCGGGCCGAAGAAACTGTACACCCTGTGCGCGCCGGCCGACGCCCAGGTGACGATGGACCAGACCGCCTTTGCCCGCGGGCTGGTGGACACCCCGCAGGGGTACACGGAGTCGGCGTTCGGCGTACTCGGCGAACGGCTCAGCCCGCCGGCGGCGCGGGCGTTCCACCTCGCGTCGTTCCGCGGCACCGGGGCCGACAAGCACACGGCGCTCAGCGGCGGGTTCGAGTTCGCCGAGGGGGGTACCGCCCGGCGGCGGCTACCGCCGCTCGGGGTCGGGCTGGACGATCTGTTCAAACAAGCCGAGGCGGCAGCCGGCCAGCGGCGGACGCTGGAGGGGTTGCTCCTCTCGGCCGACGATCCGGTGCGGCTGGAAGCGGCACTCGGGCAGGTGTCGTCTGCCCTGCGGAAGACGCCCGACGACTTCGCCTGCCGCACGGCCGTCGGGCTGGGTCGGCAACTGGCCGATCAGGGGAAGTGGGCCGCCGCCCGCGAGATGCACCGGCTGGCCGCCGACCGCTACAGCGCCTTCGCCGAGGCGAACGAGTCGGTGCGGTGGCTGGTGCGGCACTACGCCAGCGGCGAGGCCCGGCTACGGGCGAACACCGACGGCCCGCCGTCGCTCACCGCCGGCGTGGTGCAGGCCGGCGGGGCACAACCGGTGAAACTGACCGACGGCGAGTCATCGCAGCAGTGGGCGAGGACGTGCCTGGAACTGGAGTCGAAGGTGAAGGCGTTCGGCGGCGGGCGAGATCCCGCGGCGGTGCTCTCCACCCTGGCGGCCAAGCGAGCCATCGGCCGCACGGCCGACGCCGCCGAGCAGGTGGCCGCCTACCTGAACGCCGCGGCGGGGTCGAAGGAACTGAAACCGGGCGCCGACCTCTGGCGAGACTGTATCGCCGCCGAACTGTGGCTGAACAACCGCGACGCTGTCGCCCCGCCGAAGCCGTTCGCCCGCTGCCCGAAGGTGACGGCTCGCCCGCACCTCGACGGCAAGCTCGACGACGAGTGCTGGAAGGCGATTCAACCGATCAGCCTCGATCACACCACCGGGGACATGAAGGAGTACACCACGAAGGCCTACTTCACCTGCGACGACGAGTACCTGTACTTCGCCGTGGAGTGCAAACACCCGGCGGGCCGGGGGCAGCCGAAGGCAGAGAAACGTCGGCGGGACGACGACCTACGTGGCCGCGACCGGGTGGACATCCTGCTCGATGTGGACCGCGACTACCAGACGTACTTCCGCCTGCAGGTCGATCAGCGCGGGTGCGTGGCCGAAGACTGCACCGGCGACTCGGGCTGGAACCCGAAATGGTTCGTGGCCGCCGACCCGACCGACACCGGCTGGACGGCCGAGATCGCCATCCCGCGGACCGAACTCACGGCCGCCGGGTTCAAGGCCGGCACCACATGGGCGATGAACGCCACCCGGGTGGTGCCGGGCGTCGGGTGCGGCACCTGGAGCGGCCCGGCGGGTGCTTCCCCGCGGCCCGAGGGCATGGGCCTGATGCAGTTCCACGAAGGGAAGTAGCCGGCGTGTGGGCCGGATGGCTCCGGGGTTCGCCGTTGCGTGTCTCGGCACGGTGAACCCGGGAGCTGCAAGTCATCGCATTCACGTTGTGCCCGAGGGCGTCGGCCGTCATCGGGTGCTCCCTGCGTCTGCCAACTGCCAACTGCCACCACGATCGGCGTTGTTGTCGGTTCCCTTTGGGCCGACGCAACGGGGAACCGCAGCGAACGCAGGATCTTTTGCGATCGACGGAAGCGGTATTGGCCGAGTCGCACACCACTTTTCCGAACAACTCTGCACCGCGACCCGACCGGCACGATCGGACTCAAGCGTCGCAACCGTTCCAACCG
This sequence comes from Fimbriiglobus sp., assembly GCA_025459365.1. GTDB lineage: Bacteria > Planctomycetota > Planctomycetia > Gemmatales > Gemmataceae > JALHQU01. The sequence goes on along the minus strand of JALOQR010000376.1, from coordinate 1,674 downwards.
ATACCTCCATACAGATTGTCCGGTGTTCCATTTTCGAGGTGCCCCATGTCCGCCAATCAGTCCGCCTTCCACCCAGGTGTCGAGCGGCTCGAACCGCGGGACGTGCCGAGCACCGTCGGGCCGATCGTCGATGTCCCGACCACCCTGCCGCCGCCCCCGGCGGTCGAACCGCCGCCGGCGCCACTGCCGCCGATCGGCGTGCCGACCACCGATGGTGTGATCGGTACACCGACCCCCACCACGACGCGGCCGCTGGTCGATGGGCCGAGTACGCCAGCGACGAACATCCCGGACCTACCGCCCCCGCCTCCCGCCCCGCCGCCGGCCCGGTCGCCGTTTACCCTCACCGCACCGTTGCGGTCGCCGACTCCGATCAACGTGGTGCCGATCCCGGCCCCGATGCCGACTCCGGTGCCGCCGCCGATCACTCCCACCCCGCCTGAGGGGAGCCTGACCCAGGCACAGCGGTTCGTCACTCACCTGTACCGCGATGTCCTCGGTCGTGCGCCCGACGCTAGCGGCCTGGCCTACTGGTCGGCCAACCTCGATGTCGGCACCTTCACCCGTGGGCAGGTGAGCGCCGCGTTCATCAGTAGCGATGAGTACCGCGCGAATACCATCGTCTCGTACTACCAGAACATCCTCGGCCGCACCCCGACCACGGCGGAAGTCAACGGCTACCTCGACCAGTTGGAGGGTGGCCGGTCGATGACCGACGTCCGCCAAATGTTCTTCGCGTCGGAGGAGTTTTTCGCCCGGTTCAGCCGCAACCCGGCGGCGTTCGTCGGTCAGTTGTACTCGCAGGTCCTCGGTCGGACGGGAACACCGGCGGAGGTCAACTTCTGGGTGAACGAACTAAACGCCACGAACGGTGACCGTATGCGGGTGGTCCGTGGCTTCATGATGAGCGGTGAGTACCTGCGTTCTGAGGTGAGTGGCGTGTATGCGGCGGTTCTTCAGCGTCCGCCGGAAGATAGTGGGCTGAACTACTGGGTGAGCAAGCGGAGCGCTGGGCTATCGACCGAGATGCTAACGGCGGCGGTGCTGGCGAGCGACGAATACTACCGCCGGGCGGCGTGATACCGCGCAGTCCGCCGCCGATGGCGGCGAGCCATTCGCGACCGGCGGCCTCCACCTGCGGGGCCGCCGGTGGCATTTATGGATTCGGCTCTTCGTCGGGCAACCGACCGTGTTCGACGAGGTAGCGGAAGTCGGTCGGGCTGGCGTCCCATGCGGCGCGGTAGGCGCGGTCGAGCGGCACCTCGACGAATTCGTCGGTGTCGATCCAGGCGGGCATGTCTGGGATGGTCGCCCCCACCCGTAACGGTTCGATGTCGGCCCGCACCGCCAGTACGGACGTGGGGGCCCGGTACGCGGCGAGTAAGAGCGGCTCATCAGGTGGCATCTCGAACGGCACGTCCTCGAACCCGTCCCAGATCAACTTGTGCAACGAGTGCGGGTCGCGGGGGCCGGGCGGGAACGGGTCGATCAACAGCACGTTCACCCCGGCTCGCAGGAAATCGTGCGTCTTGCCGACGAACTGATCGACAGCGTGACGACTCGCCTTGTTGCCCGGCGACACGATCTCGATAACGCACACCACTTCGCCGAGGCGATGCCGGATGGCGATGCGGTTCGCCCTTCGCCTCAGTCGGTCGATCGCTTCCATCGTCA
>JALOQR010000375.1 GCA_025459365.1 Fimbriiglobus sp. | reverse complement strand
TGCCACTCCCCCACGGAAGCCATGATCGGCCACCGATGATGTGGTGAGGGAAGCAACAGTTCGCCAACACGCAGCGCCCAGTAGTTGCCCTCCGTCACCTCGCGCTTCACCTCGGTGTTTCGCCCCTGTTCGCGGTGGTAGTTCAGTGCCGGGGCGAGATTGGCGAGCAACACCACCGCTGTTAGGGCGACGCAGACCCCGGCTGGCACCGCCGCCAACAGTCGCCGTTGACGAACCGCGGCAATAAGCCCCGCGACCAGGAAATAAGCGCAAGTGAACGCGGCATAGTATGCCCCGGTGGAACCACACACCACACACACGGCCACCGCTCCCCACCCCTGACCCGTGAGCAGAGTCGTGCGAAGCCGCCCGCGGCCCGACTCACGAGCCAAAAAGACTACATCCGCATCACACAGTCGCACGGCCAACCACAGTGCGAGCGGGATCGGGAAGTACGCCCCCAGAAAGACATGCTGACTGCTCATCACGGTGGCATGATGCGGCAGATAAGCAAAGAGTACGCCGCCGACCACCGCCCCAGCCCCGCTTGCCCCGAAGCACCGTAGCACCCAGGTCGCGCTCAAAGCCGCCAGGGGGAAGTGGAGCAATAGGAACCAGTTGTACGCCACCGCCCAGTCGCCCGTGAGTTGGCAGAGTGCTTTGAGGGTGAGGAAGTGAAACGACTCCGGCATGGGGTGGTCGTAGAGGTTGCACGTCTCCGGCGCTCCCATCCGCGGGACGACCCAGTGTGAGCCACCCTCGTGCAGAGCCTTGATCGGTGCCTGATAGAGCTGGGCATCGACCCCCAGACCGTAACCGTACGGCACCCGCAGACTGCCCGCCCCGAGGTCCGTCACAGTCCAGAGGGCGGCCGTGGCCACTGCCAGAGACAGCCCGCACACGAACACGGTCTCGGCCATGTGGGGCCGCGACGGTGGTATGCCGTCAGCTGGTGGCACTCCGGTCATTGGGCCACGGCCGATGTCATGCCGCCCTCCGTTCGTATCGCTCGATCTGTTCGGCTGCCACCCGCCATCCGGCCGAAGGGTCCGCCTGCCACGCCCTGTACCAGTCCACGGTCCACGCGACACGCTCCTCAGGGGTCAGCAACGGCCACCAGCCGAGTTCCGCCGCGGCCTTGCTTGAATCGAGCCGCAGATGGTGTGCCTCGTGTGGGGCGTTCGGATCCTCCACCTCCACCACGCTCCCCTGCCCCCAATGCTTCACCAGCAGGTCGGCCACTTCCCTTACCGTCAGCGGATGAGGCTCGGAAGGGCCGAAGTTCCAGCCACCCACCACGAGCTGGTCGCCGGCCAACAACCGGGCACCTAACGCCAGGTATCCGCTTAGCGGTTCCAAGACGTGCTGCCACGGGCGGATCGACTTCGGCCGGCGAAGTACCAGCGGTTGACCGGCCAGTATCGCCCGCACCAGATCGGGCACCAATCGGTCAGCGGCCCAGTCGCCGCCACCGATCACGTTGCCTGCACGCCCACTGGCGACCTTCAACCCGAACGACCGCCGATATGCCGAGGCCACCAACTCCGCACAACCCTTGCTGGCGCTGTACGGGTCGTGTCCGCCCATGGCTTCTTCTTCGCGATATCCCCAGACCCACTCGCGATTCTCGTAGCACTTGTCGCTGGTGATGTTCACGACCGGCGGCGGAGACGGGAGGCTTCGTACAGCATCTAGTACATGGGCAGTACCAAGCACATTGGTGGAAAACGTCTCGATTGGCAGGCGGTAGCTGAGGCGGACGAGGGGTTGAGCCGCGAGATGGAAGACGATATCCGGCTGGGCATTGGCGATACGAGCTTGAACCGCCGCCGAATCTCGGATGTCGGTGAGGGTGCAGTGGAAGCGGGAGGTCAACTCCGGCCAACCGTCGAGCATGGGCTCTTCTGGAGCGAGTGCGAGGCCGCTCACTTCGGCTCCGAGCCGCCGGAGCCACAACCCGAGCCACACCCCCTTAAACCCGGTCAGGCCGGTGACGAACACCCGGCGTCCGCGATAGGAGTCAGTCCAGTTCACGAGGTGGCTCCGGTTTCGGCGGTCGGTACTTGCCACGGGGCATTCCCCGCCGCCCAGAGGCGTTCGAGCAATTCCTTGTCTCGAAGAGTGTCCATTGGGTGCCAGAAACCGGTATGTTTGTAGGCCATCAGTTGGCCGTCGCGTGCGAGGCGCTCGAGCGGTTCTCGTTCGAGTACGGTAGCGTCGTCGGTCAGATAATCAAAGACGCCTGGCTCGAAGACGAAGTACCCGCCATTGATCCACCCTTCCCCCACCTGCGGCTTCTCGGCAAACGCGCCGACCCTGTCGCCGTCGAGTTCGAGGCTGCCAAACCGTGCCGGTGGACGGACAGCCGTGACCGTTGCCAGTTTGCCATGCCCACGATGGAAAGCGACCAGCCGGGCAATGTCAACATCCGACACGCCATCGCCATAGGTGCAGAGGAATGGGCGATCGCCGAGGAGCGACCGCAGCCGACGAACCCGGCCGCCAGTCATTGTGCTCGCCCCGGTGTCCACCGCCCATACATCCCAGTCGGGGGCGGTGCCGCCGAGGCGGGTGCGGTCGCCAGACTTCAGGTTGATGTGCCAGTCGCTGTGCTTCACCGAAAAGTGGGTGAAGTACTCCTTGATCATCTCGCCCTTGTAACCGCATGCCACCAGGAAGTCGCGAAACCCGTGCGCGGCGTAGGTCCGCATGATGTGGACGAGCAACGGCACCCCGCCCACCTCAACCATTGGCTTCGGGCGGACGGTCGTTTCTTCGGCCAGCCGGGTGCCGAGGCCGCCGGCGAGCAGAACGGTCTTCATCGCCCCTCCAGGCTGGGATGTGGTGCTATAAATGGTTCATTTTTAGAAGCGATCGGTAAGGGTGGCAACCGATTCACGACCCTTGCCGAATTGCCGTTCATGGCCCATCGGTTGTCGTCATTGGCAACATTGCCAACACTGCCCGCTGACTCGCCCGCTCCCGCTTCGTGGCGATGGGACGAAAGCGTAGGTTCGCGACCCGCGTGCCGTGCTCGTTCCCTTAATCTGGCACCAGGGAATCGACATTCCACAACGCTAATCCGTTCGCCGGACTTCGGGCAGACCCAGACCATGCCAGCCATCGTCCGAAGCCGTAGGAAAGGCACCATTGCCTCAACCTCGCCCGAGGTGTGCCGTGGGGTTTCTTCGCGAACCAGTACCGCTAGTCCTGTTAGTGTTCTGCAGTGTACTGCTACTACAGTTCCTCGCTCTCGTTCTCCAACTCTTGCACTACGCCGCACTGACGCGAGCTCTGACCGTCTGCTCGCCCTCCCGTCGCACGCTCGCGCCGGGAATGGTGTGGCTCAACCTCCTCCCTTTCTTCCACTTGTTCTGGCGTTTCTGGACGATCAACCAGGTAGGCGAATCGCTACGCCGCGAGTACTTGGCACACGGGCTAGAAACGAAAGTTACATTCGGTAGGGTGATCGGCGGCGTGGCTGCCACCTTCACCCTCCTAGTCCGGTTAGTGTTGGCGGGCGGGTTCGGGATGACGTACTTGCTCGGGTCGTGGCGAGGCGACCGTATCGCTCAGATGGCGCTGGTACTCGCCTTTCTGATGGGCGTTGTGGAAATGATCCTGAACTGTGTCCACTGGGGGCAGGTCAAGGAATACACACGACAACTCAAGGACTGCCCACGTGAGGCGACCGAAACCGAAACACGGAAGAGCGACCAAACCGAGCGGGAATTCGACGAGAACTACCGACCGATCCCCCGACGGCAACGGTAAGCATGAAACCGGTGATCACGTCAGCCCGGTGAGGGTGCCAGTAGCGTCGGCGAACTTGACGGCCTCGACGCCCATCTTCTGTGCCACCGTCAGCAGCACGTTCGCCATCGGCGGGTGCTTGTCTGGGTTGTGCTTGATATGCCGACCGAGTTTCAGCCCGAGTTTCCCGCCGCCAGCCACCAGCAAGGGCAGGTTCTTCGGCGAGTGGTCACCACCGACGCCGCTGTTTATCCCCGAGCCAAACACCATCATCGTGCGATCGAGTACAGTTCCATCGCCCTCGGTGGTTGCCTTCATCATGCCAAGGAACCGGCCGA
>JALOQR010000092.1 GCA_025459365.1 Fimbriiglobus sp. | reverse complement strand
GCGGCAGCGGCCTCCCCCTCGTGCTCGTCCACGCCTTCCCGCTCGACCGCCGCATGTGGGAGCCGCAGGCCGAACTGGCCGACGCGTGCCGCCTGCTCACCCCGGACGTGCCCGGCCTCGGCGAATCCGGCCTGCCCCCCGGCGGGTGGTCGGTCGATTCGTTCGCCGACACGCTCGCCGAATGGCTGACCGCCCTGGGTGTGGAAAAGGCCATTGTCGGTGGGCTGTCGATGGGCGGGTACATCGCCCTGGCGTTCGCCCGTCGGCACCCCGGCCGGGTGCGGGGATTGCTGCTCGCCGACACGCGGGCCGAGGCCGACACCGACGAGGCCAAGGCGAACCGGGCGAAGTCGATCGAACTGGTGCAGACCCACGGCCCGACTGCCCTCATCGAGCAGATGCTGCCGAAACTGCTTGCCCCGAACGCGGTGCAGTTCCACGCGGCGGTCGAGCGGCGGATACGGGAGTTGGCCGGGTCACAAAGCGTAGAGGGGGTGTCGGCGGCGCTGGCGGCCCTGCGGGACCGCCCCGACTCACTGGCGGCGCTGGCCGGTTTCCACTTCCCGACGCTGGTGCTGGTGGGCAGCGCCGACGCCGTCACCCCGCCGTCCGCCGCCCAGGCGATGGCCGACCGGCTGAACGACGTGACCGCCGAAACGCTGTGGAACGCCGGCCATCTGCCGAGCCTGGAGACGCCGCGGTTGTTCAACGCCGCCGTCCGCCGCTGGCTGGCCGCCATCGGGTGATTCTGTGCCACTCGGCGACCTCGCCACCCCGGACTGGGACCTCACCACCGACCGCGCGAGATTATGAGATTTTTTTGCTGGGCGTGTATTCCCCTTGCGGGTTGGTCCGGCCGGTGGCGATGATATTGTTTAATTGATGTCCTCACTCTTGCCATCTCTGTGCCCCTTACTTCGGACAGGTCTCCTGCCCGTGGTGGTAGTCGTTGCATTGGTGGCGGGGGGAAAGGCCTCGGCCGGATGCAACCACGGGGGAAGCCTCCGGCTGGTCGGACTGCCCGGCGTCGTGGACATGACAGACGACGTTCCTGCCGACAAACCACCCGCGAAACCCCCGTGCCACGGGCCGAGTTGCTCCGCCAGGCCGACCGACCGCTCCCCGCCGATCACCTCGGGAGCGGCCCCGAAGCTGACTTTCAAGGAACCGTTCATTCCGGTCGGCCCATCACACCATTCCGGTAGCAGCGCTTTCCGCTGTCTGTTCGATCCCCTCTGCGCCTGCCCCATCGATCGGGCGTCGTCCATTTTCCATCCCCCGCGGGACTGATCTCCCGTCGGCGGTCCACTCTCGCGCCCACGAAGGCCCTACTGGGTCGTCGTGTGTAGCTGCGATCCGTGCCACCACAAACCTCCAGCATTCATTCCTCGTGCGCTCTCGCGTCGTGTTCCGGCGTGCGTTGGCGTACCCACGTGGATTTTCCACGTCCTTCATTCCGTTCCTTTCCCTGCATTCCCGACCGAGGTTCTGTGCCATGTCTTCTTGCTCACGCCCTGCCGCCCGTGGCGGCTTCACGCTGATCGAGTTGCTCGTCGTCATCGCCATCATCGCCATCCTGATCGGGTTGCTCCTCCCCGCGGTTCAGAAAGTCCGTGAGGCCGCCGCCCGTATGCAGTGCAGCAACAACCTCAAGCAGTTCGGGCTGGCTATGCACTCGCGGCACGACGCTCTCGCCGCTTTGCCGCCTGCCCGCGACGGCAACAACTTCTCCGCCCACGCGTACATCCTGCCGTACATGGAGCAGGACAACGTGTTCCGGCAGATCAACTTCACGGTGGCGTACAACAACGCCGCCAACGCCGGCCCGATGGCAGTGCGGATCAAGTCGTTCGTCTGCCCGAGCGATCCGAACCAATCGTTCCCGACTGCGTGGGCACCGACCAACTATCGCGTGAACCAGGGGAGTTGGATCTTGTGGGGGCTGCCCACGGCCACGCCCCCGAACGCCGGGCTGCCCGGCCCGAATGGGCCGTTCTTCCTGAGCAGCACCACCCGTCTGACTGACATCACCGACGGCACAAGCAACACGGCGATGGTGAGCGAGGCGTGTACTGGCAGCTTTAACGCGGGGGTCGTGTCGCCGCACAACACCTTCCGCCTCGGGCAGACGACTGCCATCGGCCCCCGTTATCCGAACACCGCCGACGAAGCGTATGCCATGTGCGAGGCGTTGACCCCTGCCCAACTCCCCCTGGTCAACGGCATGGCCGACGTGGGTGCACCGTGGATCTATGGGTATCACTCGACCACTGTTTACTTCCACGTCGGCCCGCCGAACTCGCGGAGTTGCATGTATCCGAGTGGGCGGATCGGCACAGCCGCCCGGAGCATGCATACTGGCGGGGTGAACGTCTGCCTGGCAGACGGTAGTGTGCGGTTCGTGAACAATTCCATTGCCCTGCCGGCGTGGCGGGCGCTCGGGTCGATGAACGGCGGCGAGGTGGTGCAGTTGCCGTGAGCCGGCCGGTGAACCCCGTGCCCGAGGCGGCGGGCTTTCTGCCGCCTCGGGTTTGACCACGTCCAGCCGCTCACTCCACTCGCCCTGATCTCCGACCCTGATCCGGGTCGCTCCCACAGCCCAGACCCTCCGCCTGGGTCTTCACCCGACACCACCATGCACCGACTGTTTCCCCTGTTGCCGCTGCTGCTCGCCGGGTGCGGTGAGCCGGCTCCGCTGCCGATGGCCGCTACCGCGGAGTCGTCCCGTGAGGCGCTCTCCGCCGCCCTCGACGGCTGGAAGGCTGGGAAAAAACCGGCCGACCTCATTGCCGCCCGCCCGCCGCTCACCTTCGTGGACGACGACGTGAACGCCGACGCCGCGCTGGTCGAGTACGCGGTGGAGGGCGAGGGCAAACCCCGCGGCACCGGCTACGCCTACACCGTCGCCCTCACCCTGCGGGGCAAGGACGGCAAGACCCGCACCAAGAAGACCACGTACATCGTCGCCACCAATCCTAACCTCGCCGTGATAAAGGACGACCGCCAATGACTGCGCTCACACTCGCCGCCTTGCTCGCCCTCGCCGCCGACCCGCCTTCGGCGCCAATGGCCAAGCCTCTGGTCGTCACCCGCGATGCTGAAAAAGATCTGCTCGAACGGCACAAGCAGGCGAAGCCGCGGCTACCCCTGCCGCCCGCCGACGCCCGCGCCCCGAACAGCGTGAACAATGGGGCGATGCGGGCGTACTATCTCCCGGCCGATCTGCGAGACTCCGGCTTCGCGCGCGAGCCCGACCCGGCCATGACCCTCGACAATACCTTCAAGGTGAAGCTGTTCTGGATCGCCAGCCGGACAAACCACTGCGTCTACTGACTCGGCCACCAGGAACAGAAGCTCGCGGTCGCGGGCTTGAACGACGACGACATCGCCGCCCTCGATGGCACCTGGGCCGACGCGCCGGAGAAAGAGCGGGCCGCCTTCGCCTTCACCCGGAAGCTCACCCTCACCCCTCACCAGATCACCGCCGCTGATGTGGGCGATCTGAAGAAGCACTACACCCCTACGCAGGTGCTCGAGATCGTTGCCGTTGTGGCAGGGTACAACGCCACCAACCGCTGGACCGACGGACTGAACATTCCTCTGGAGGCGGACGGTCACCGCTTCCAAAAAGAGGGCGGGCCGAAGATCGACCTGAGCACGTTTAAAACGCCCACCACCCCCAAGTTCGCCAAGCAAGAGACGTGCGTCGCCCCGCGGCAAGTGCCCGCCCGCCCGCCGCTGGAGAGCCGGCAGCAGGTGGAGGCCGCGTGGAAGGAGAAGCGGGAGCCGCGATTGCCGCTGGCTGACTCGAAGGCGGTGGGCGAATTGTGGAACGAGGGCACCCCGCCGGCGTGGGCCGGGCTACTGGCGACTTTCCCGAAGGCAATGAAGGGCCGCACGCTGAACTTAAAAAACAGCATGGACAAGGGCAACCTGCCGGCCGTGCTGAAGGCGCAGATTGCGTGGGTGGCCGCCCGGCACGACCGCGCCTGGTACGCCCTGGGTGTGGCCCGCGAGCGACTACTGAAGGCTGGGGTCAGTGAGGACGACATCTGGAAACTGGACGGGAACCGCAAACACCTGAGCGATGGCGACCGAGCGGTGCTGCGGTTGACTGAGACGCTCACCGTCGCCCCGTGGCAGGTGACGGACGAGATGGTGGAGGCTTGCCGCAAGCACTTCAAGGATGCGGAGGTGGCCGAGTTGGTCCACCACACGTGCAATGCGGCCTTCTTCAACCGGGTGACCGAAGCGGCCCGGCTGCCGATCGGGAAGTGACGCGATCTTCGATTGGGCGAGGCGGGACTCGAACCGATCCCGCCGACGCCCACAATTCCAGGCCATTCACGCTGGCCCTTCCGCCAATCGCTGCACATTCCGGTGCAGTGTTCGAATCCAACCTTACCACCCCGTCGTCCGACCTCGACCGGCTGGTGGAGCGTTGGGCGACGCTGCCCGACCACATCAAGGCAGCGGTGGTAGCATTGGTGAACACCACCGCCCCGAATCCACCTCCGCCCGCCGATCCGAAGGCGGTCGATGACCCGAGCAGTTCCCGTGGGGGTCACGGGCAAATTGGTGGCACGGGCGGCGGCTCGGGCTGGACCTGACCCCGTTCACCCCGTTCACCCCCGCGGGTGAAGGGAACGAAATGCTCACCGGGTGGTGACGTCGATCACGGTGGGGGTTCGCACGGGACGTGTCGACTCGGGAGACGGAGCGATCCGACAGACCGTCCCGGTCCCGCTCCCGGAACTCGTGGTGCCACTCGCATTGACGGCCGCGCCCCAGATCATGTTTTCGAACTCGGCGGTTCGCAGTCACCACCGCCCCCAGGCCGGGACCGCCGGCGGACCGTTAGTTCCCATCACGTCCCCCGCCCGACGCGATGCCGACACTCCGAAGGACGTGGCCCGCCGCCGCGGCCCCGGCCATGAACGCCCCCTCCACCTGCCCGCCGGCCAGCCAGTCGCCGCACACCACCAACTCCGTCTCCGGGTCATACAGGGCCCGGCGGTCGGCCGCGTCAGGCCCCAGGCTATATCGCCAGCGGTGGGCCGACCGGTGGACGGTCGGCGGCAGCGCGACGCCGGTCGCGTCGGCCAGTGCGGCCAGTAGCCGCGGGGCGACGGCCGCAGGTGTCTCTTCAACATGCGCCGCGGACCATTCCGGGTCGGCGTGCAGCACCCAGCAGTCGGGGCCGGTCGGGCGGCCGGGCTTGGAACTGTTGCGGCACACCCACGACAGCGGCGAGCCGTGGACGAACGCCCCGTCCCACGGCACGTCGAGTCGTCGGTCGAACGCCACCAGCACGGCCCAGCAGGGGGACATGGCGACCGAGGCCAGGTCGGCGGCGAACGGATGCGGCTCAATGAGTTCGGCCGTCTGTGGGGCCGGCAACGTCACCACGAGGAACTCGAACGGCCCGTACCGGCCGCCGCTCTCGTCTGTCAGTTCCCACACCCCGTTCGCGCGGGACACGGTGGTGACGCGTGTCTCCCGCCGCACCGTCAGGTCGGCGGCGAGGTGGGAGGCGACCGCGGACATCCCCGGCACCCCGACGTACCGCGGCTGCGGGCTCGTGTCGGCGACCGCGCCGGCTCCCAGTTTCACCACCCGCCCGCCCCACTCAGCCACGACTCCTTGCTCCCGCCAGGAGTTGACGAAGCGGACGAAGTGCGGGTTTCGCGCCGTGAAGTACTGCGCCCCGTGGTCGAACGACAGGCCGGGTTCGACCCGGCGGGTGGAGACCCGACCGCCCGGGCCGCGGCCCTTGTCGAACACGCTCACCCGAAACCCGTGGTCGGCGAGGGTGCGGGCGCAAGTCAGCCCGCTCATCCCGGCACCGATCACGGCGGTATGCGACATCGGATTCCTCCACGTGCGGGACACCTTCGCCATGTACCGGTCAGGTTCGAGGCGGGCGGCGTGCTCTTCTGTCGGTCTGGTTCGGACGGTGCCAAACACCGGTCGCTCGGGGACGTGCGGGCGGTCGAACTGGCCGAGGCACCAGAGCAGCCCGCCGTAGGACGCCAGATCGCGGCCGTCGAGCGCATACCGGTGGTTCAGGTCGATCATCAACCGAAGGGCGTCTACAGCAGCCAAGTCCGATTCGCCGACCCGAGGTCAACGAAACTGCTCGCCATCGGGCATTGGTAGCCACGCCGACCGCCTGGTGGCGAATCAAAATCTCCTGAATTTTCTTCGGTTGCGGCCGTAGGTCCGACGCGGTTGCGTGTGATAACAGGGCACCGATCTGCGGGAGCCAATCGCCATGCGGGCACGATCCCGTCGTCATCCGATGGGCGGTCGGAAGGTTGACCCCGTTGTCAAGGAGGTCGCCGGAGGTGCCGACGCCGTGCTTGTTGATGAAACGAAGCGGACTGCCAGTAGGCCTGAACGCGGTTGACGGAGAATCGACACCACGGGCGGCGGGGCGGCTGTGGTGAAGGCGGATATCGAGACGAGCAGCGGCGCCCTGAACCCCCGCGTGACCCCATTCGGGCAGCACCCCGCCGGCGTGTGCGGCGTGCCACCCCCTCCCCACCCCATCCCCCCCAAGGCACACGCCACAAATCGGAGACGCGTCATGACGTTGTTTGGCTCTCTCCCGGATCTCACCACGTTCGAGTTCAACGTGGTGGACAACATGTTCTCGCTGACCGTTGCTACCATGGGGGCGGCCGCCCTGTTCTTCTTCTTCGGCCGCACCCTGGTGGCCCCGAAGTACCGCCCCGCCTTAATGGTGTCCGGGCTGGTGGTGGCCATCGCCTGCTACCACTACTTCATGATCCGCCTGAGCTGGCAGGGGGCGTACAAGTTCGGCGAGGACTCGTTCACCGCCACCGGCAAGGGGTTCAACGACTTCTACCGGTACGCCGACTGGATCCTGACCGTGCCCCTGCTCATGGTCGAGTTGATCGCGGTGATGAGCCTGGCCAAGGGGCTGGCCCGACCGCTGCTGATCAAGCTGGTGGTGGCCGCCGCCCTGATGATCGGCCTCGGCTACCCCGGCGAGGTGACGAACGACTGGAAGACCCTGGTGCTGTTCGGTGTGCTCAGCACCGTGCCGTTCCTGTACATCCTGTACGTCCTGTGGGTGGAACTGGGCAAGGCGATCGCCACCCAGCCGGAGGCCGTGCAGACCCTCCTGTCGCTCGCCCGCATAGTCATCGTAGTCACCTGGATGTTCTACCCGATTGCCTACGCTATCCGCGGCGACTCCCTGCCGGGGGCAATCCCGGGCATCGTTCCGGAGAAGTCGGGCCTCGGGGTGGTCGGCACACAGGTGGGGTACGCCATCGCCGACATCACCGCCAAGGCCGGGTTCGGCCTGCTCATCTTCTTCATCGCCCGGACCAAGTCCGAGTTGCTGACGGAGGAGGAGCGGGCGGAGCAAGTGAAGGCGGCCGGGGTGATGGTCTGACGCTGGCCGGAGGCCCCCGATGGCCGGACAAGCGGTCGCCCTGGCGGTGCTGGTGGCGGTGGTCGGGATGCCGCACGGCGGGCTCGACCACCTACTCGGGCGGGCGTTCCTGCGACCGGCCCTCGGCCGGTGGTGGGTGGTGACATTCGTCGCTGGTTACTTGGCCGTGATGGGTGCAGTCGCCGCTGGCTGGTGGCTCGCCCCGCTGTTGACGGTCACCGGGTTCGTCGCCCTATCGGCGTTCCACTTCGGGACGGCGGAGGGCAAACCCGGCTCGCCCGGCGGGCTGGCACGCTCCGCCCTCCTCGGGGGGATGGTGGTCTGGGTGCCGGCACTGGCTCAGCCCGCCGAATTCACCCGGCTGCTGACCTGGGTCGTCCCCGGGGACCGGTGGCCGGAAGACATACTGTTCGACCCGACGGTTCGGATCGTCCTCGCCGCCTTGCTGCCTGTCGCGGTCGTGTCGGCGTTCGCCGCCTCGTTGTGGTCTGGTGTACGGGTGGTGATCTTCGCTGCGGTGTTCGCCGTTGCCCCGCCGATGGTCAGCTTCACGCTTTACTTCTGCGGCTGGCATTCGGGGGTGGAGTTGTACCGACTGGCCCGCCAGGCGAACGCGCAGAGCATCGGGCGAGGACTGGGACGGGTGGTCCGCGAGGCTGCCCCGCTCGCCACGCTGGCGGTGCTGATGATCGCCGCTGGTTGGTGGATCGGGGCGGCTGACTTACCGCTGACGCACGGGCTGGTACAGACCGTGTTCATCGGGCTGAGCGTGGTGGCTGTGCCCCACATGCTCCTGCACTGGGTGGCAACCAGACGAAACGTGAACCCGTTCACAGAGACCATCCGGTGAGCACTTACGACTACATCCTGGTCGGCGGCGGGCTACAGAGCGGCCTGCTCGCCCTTACCCTGGCGGACCGCCGCCCAGTCTCGAAGGTGTGTGTGGTCGAGGCGGCCGACCGTGTCGGCGGCAACCACACCTGGTCGTTCCACGCGGCGGACGTGCCGCCTGAAGCGCGGGATCTGATTGAACCGCTCGTGGTCGCGTCCTGGCCGGGGTACGAGGCCCGGTTCGCCGACCACGTCCGGGTGATGCCTTCGCGGTACGCCACGGTCACGGCCGACCGATTCGACGCGGTCGTGCGGCAGGTCACGACCGATCGCGGTTGGGACCTGCGACTGCGGGCCCGGGCGGCCATCGTGAACGCGAACCGTGTCATCCTCGACACCGGCGAGGAACTCCGCGGCCGGTGCGTGATCGACGCCCGCGGTCCGCGGGACGCCGGCCGCGGGTGCGGCTACCAGAAGTTTCTCGGGCTGGAGGTGGAGACGATCACGCCGTGGCCGGATCGGCTGCCGGTGGTGATGGATGCGACCATCCCACAGGAGGACGGGTTCCACTTCGTCTACACTCTGCCGCTGACACCGACTCGCGTGCTGGTCGAGGATACGTATTTTTCGGACGGCCCCGAACTGGATCACTCGGTCGTCCGACGGTGGATTGAAGCCTACCTCGGCCGGCGGGTCGGTGGGTGGCGGGTCGTGCGGGACGAGTCCGGCGTGCTGCCAATGCCGTGGCAGCCCGGCCCAACTCAGTCGGCCGACGGTCCACTCGTCGGCGGGTACGCCGGCGGCTGGTTCCACCCCGCCACCGGCTACTCGTTCCCGGTCGCGCTGCGGTTCGCTCTGGCGGTGGCAACTGTACCACCCGAGGCCGCTCCGCAGGCGACCGCCGCCCTCGCTCGACGGCTCTCCCCCCGCTGGCGGTTCGCCCGATTCCTGAACTACCTCCTGTTCCGACTGGTCCCGCCCGACGCCCGCTGGCAGGTGTTCGCCCGCCTGTACCGGACGCTCCCGCCGGCGGTCCTGGCCCGTTTCTACGCCCTTGAGTTCACCGCGTTCGATGCCGCCCGCATCGTGGTCGGCCGCCCCCCGCGGATCGACCCGTTCCGCGCGCTCCGCCTCCCCAGGAGCAGCCGATGGTTGTCACCGAGTCTTTCGTAACGCCGCGGGCGCCCGCCCGGTCGGTCGAACCGGACGCCCTCGCGACCCTGGTGCGGTCGATCCACCCGGCCCCGCCCGGCGTACCACAGTCGTTATGGGACGCGGCCCTCGCCGCGCCGGCCGCCGAGTTCCTGTCCCGCCCCGGCAAGCGGTTCCGCGGTCGGCTGGTCGAGTTGTCGTGGCAACTCGCGGGCGGCCGCGGCGTCCTGCCCCCCGAACTGCCGCTCGTCGTCGAGTTGCTTCACGCCGGCTCGCTGGTAGTGGACGATATCGAGGACGACTCCATCCAGCGCCGCGGGCGGCCAGCCCTACACCGACAGATCGGCCTGCCGCTGGCGCTGAACACGGGCAACTGGTTCTACTTCTGGCCGCTCTCCTTGATCGCCCGGATGGGCTTTCCGTGCCGCGTCGAACGCGAGTTGCACCGGCGGGCGTTGGACGCGATTCGACGGTGCCACGAAGGGCAAGCCCTCGACCTCGCAGCCCGCGTCGGCGACCTGCACCCGTCGGATATTCCCGCTGTGGCCCGCACCATCAGCGGGTGGAAGACGGGCAGCCTCATGGCCCTGGCCGCGGAACTCGGGGCGGTCGCGGCCGAGGCCGAACCGGGTGTCACCAGCGCCCTGGCGACGTTCGGCGAGCGGCTCGGGGTGGGGCTCCAGATGCAGAACGACCTGTCCGAACTGACCGGCACGGCCGGGCCGCTCAAACACCCCGAGGATCTACTGCATGGGCGGGTGACGTGGCCGTGGGCGTGGGCCGCCGAACGGTTGCCGGCCGCCCGCTTCGACGCCCTGCAGATGCGCGGGGCGAAGTTGGCCGCCGGGAGCGGAGATGCCGCGGCCTTGGCCGGCGACCTGCTCGCCGCCCTCGGCCCGGATCTCGCTTGCCCGGTTCGCGAGTGGCTGGCGAACGCCTTCGCGGACCTGGCCGCGGCTGTGCCCGCCGGGCCGGTATTGGACGAACTCCGGGCCGAAGTCCGCCGGCTGGAGGAACGGTATGCGTGACCTCCGCGCCGCGGTGATTGGGAGTGGTTTCGGCGGGCTGGCGGCCGCGTGCCGGCTACAGGCCCGTGGGGTCCGCACCACCCTGTTCGAGGCACGCGACCAACCCGGCGGGCGGGCCTACGTGTACCGCGACGCCGGGTTCACATTTGACGCCGGGCCGACCGTCATCACCGCCCCCGAATGCCTGGAGGAGGTTTTCGCGGCCGGGGGGAAGCGGCTCGCCGACTACGTCGAACTGCTGCCGGTGTCGCCCATGTACCGGCTGGTCTGGCCGGACGGCGTGCGGTTCGACTACGTCCAAAGCGAGGCCGCGCTGGTGGAGCAAATCCGCCGCATCAGCCCGGCCGACGAGGACGGCTACCGGCGGTTCGCCGCCTACTCCAAAAGGGTGTTCGACAAGGGGTACGTCGAACTCGGGGCGAAGCCGTTTCTGCGGTTCTGGGACATGGTGAAGGCTGCCCCGCACCTGGCCCGGCTGCGGGCCGACCGCAGCGTGTACGGCACCGTCGCCCGGTTCATCACGGATGAGCACCTGCGGCAGGCGTTCAGTTTCCACCCGCTGCTCGTCGGCGGCAACCCGTACGAGACGAGCGCCGTCTACACGCTCATCCACCACATCGAGCGGGAGTGGGGTGTGTTCTTCCCCCGCGGCGGCACCGGCGCTCTGGTGGACGCCTTCGTGCGGCTGTTCACCGACCTCGGCGGCGAACTGCGGCTGAACGCCCCGGTCCGCCGCGTGCGGGTCGAGCGGCGGGCGGACGGCCGTAGGGCCGTTCACCACGTCACCACCGACGCGGCCGCAGCCGAGCCGTTCGACCTGGTGGTGTCGAACGCTGACCTGCACCACACCTACGCGAACCTGTACCGCGACGTGCCCGAGGCCGCCCGGACGGTCCGCCAACTCGACCGGATGGAGTGGTCGATGTCGCTGGCCGTGATCTACTTCGGCACAGACGTTCGCTACCCGGACCTGGCCCACCACACGATTCTGTTCGGCCCGCGGTACAAGGGGCTGCTCGACGACATCTTCCACGGCGACCGATTGCCCGAGGACTTCAGCCTGTACCTGCACGCCCCGACGGTGACCGACCCGTCGCTCGCCCCGCCGGGGTGCGAGGCGTTCTACGTGCTCAGTCCGGTGCCGCACCTCGGTCGGGCGGCTATTGACTGGGCGGCCGAAGGGCCGCGGTACGCCGACCGCATCCTCGAAGCCCTCGAAGATCACCTGCCGGGGCTGCGGAAGAACGTCGTCACCCGGCGGGTGTTCACCCCGGCCGACTTCGCGACGGTGCTGAACGCCCGGCACGGGTCGGCGTTCTCGGTCGCCCCACGGTTGACGCAGAGCGCGTACTTCCGCCCGCACAACCGCGACCCGCGGATCCCCGGTCTGTACATCGTCGGCGCGGGCACCCACCCCGGGGCCGGGGTGCCGGGTGTTGTGAACTCGGCCAAGGCAACGGTCGGTGTGATTGCTGGTGACCTCGCACTCTGACCGCTAGCAAGGACGATCGGATGCCTGTCCTGTTGCATGGGGCCGACTGGCCGACCCTGACGACCGCCGCCCGCGGGGTCGCACAGGAGGCGTTCGCCGCCAACGACCACCCGCTCAACCTGATCGAAGGCCGGTGGGGGGAACCGGGCCGCCGCAAGCAGACCCTGTCGCCGGTGGACGGCCGCCCCATCTGCAGCTACCCGATGCTCGGCCTGGAGGCCGCCCGGCGGGCGGTGCGGTTTGCCGCCGGCGAGGCACCCGCGTGGGCCGCCGTGTCGCTCCCCGAGCGGTGCCGTCGGGTGGCTGCCTGCCTGGCCGAACTGCGGGAGCACCGCGACCTGCTGGTGAGCCTGCTGGTATGGGAGATCGGCAAGACGGTGAAGTCGGCCGCGGCCGACGTGGACCGCTGCACCGGCGGGGTGGCCGGCAACTTTCCCGACTACACCGCCTTGCCGGAGGACCGCTGACCATGACCGACCGCGAGGTGATCCGCCGGCAGTCGAAGAGCTTCGCCCTCGCCGCCCGCCTGCTGCCGCGGGCGCAGCGGGAACAGGCCGAGGCGCTGTACGCCTGGTGCCGGGCGGCCGACGACCGGATCGACCTGGCGGGCGACAGCATGGCCGCGGCGTCGGCGCTGGCCGAACTGCGGGCCGAGGTCGAGGACGTGTACGCCGGCCGGCCCGTCGCCACTCCGGCAGCGGACGCCCTGCGGCGGGTGGTCGCAGCCTGCAACCTGCCGCGGGAGTACCCGCTCGACATGCTCGCTGGGTTCAAGATGGACGTCCGCGGAACCCAATACCAGACCGAGACCGAACTGTTGATGTACTGCCACCGGGTGGCGGGGGTGGTCGGGCTGATGATGTGCCACGCCCTCGGGGTGACGGACGACGCCGCCCTCCCGCACGCCGCCCACCTCGGCATCGCCATGCAGTTGACGAACGTGGCCCGCGACGTGGCCGAAGACTGGGGCCGCGGCCGGCTGTACCTTCCCGCCGAGTGGCTGGACCGCGTGCCGCGGCCGGGGGAACCGCTCGACGACGTGTTGCTCGCCCCGGCCGTCCGCCGGTGTCTGGAACTGGCCGACCGCTACTACCAGTCCGGCGAGGTCGGGTTGAAGTACCTCCAGCCGCGGTGCCGACTGGCGATCGCCACCGCGGCGCGGGTCTACCGGGCGATCGGGACCCGGGTCTCGGCCCGCGGGTGTCGCCCGTCGGCCGGCCGCGCGATCGTGTCCACCCGTGCCAAGATCGTCATCCTCGCCCGGACGTCATTCCGTCTGTTACCCGCTCTGGTTCGCGGCCGCGGCCCGGTTCGGCCGCCGAGGGGCGTCGGCACGTTCGCCCCGATCCCGAAAACAGAAACCCTCTCTCTCCCCTGCCCGGAGGTCCGCCGTGAGCACTGCGACTCGGTCCTGGCGTGAGACTGCCTCCTCGGTCGTCTTCGCCCTGGCACTGACGGCCGTCCTGGCCGCCACCCTGTTCGTGGTGGTGGCTCTCAACCCGAAGGAAGCGATGTACGGAAATCTGCCCTGGTACTACGCGGGCTTCTGTGCTCTCGTCGCCCCGCTTTTGTTCCTGCTGTGCAAACGGCTCGACGCCTCGGGTTGCGCCCGCGGCGTCACCCGTCTCGATCGCTCCCGGGCCGCCGGTCGGTGAGTGCAGGCCCAGTGTTTCCGTACCCCGAGCCGCGCTGAAGTCGGTCGGAGAGTATTGGACCCCCCCGGCGGCAGAGAACCAGGGCGTGTTTGACGTGCGACCGTCACCCGTACACTTGCCGGCGGAAGTAGTCCGCATGGCCCATCTCCACGAATTCAACAAAGCCCGGTGGTCGCTGGTGAGGCCGCACCCGCCGCCCCGCTGCCGAGGGCGGGATTACTGTTCAGCCTGACGAACTGGTGCTGCGGTCGCAAGGGCTGTTTCGGCCGCGGAATCGTGGGACGCTATCCCCACCGTGACACTCGCCGCCCGGTGCAACAAGTCCCGAAAACCGAAGGTCCAACCACTCCCCGCCGACGTGGCGGCGGAACTTATTGGCTATCTCGCCGACCGACCGAATACTTCCCCTGTGTGGCCAGGAACCTGGATTCAGAAGCCGGCGGTGATGCTCCGTGTGGACCTCGAAGAGGCCGCCGTTCCCTACTCACTCCCCTCCCCGGATGGGCCGAGGTTCGCCGACTTCCACAGCTTGCGACACACCTACCTGACGCTGCTCGGGCGGAGTGGGGTGGATCTGCGGACGGCTCAAGAACTGGCCGGGCACAGCACGCCGGTACTAACGGCCCGGTATACCCACAAGTCGCTCAATGACCTGGCCGAAGCCGTGAACAAGTTGCCCGCAAGAGGCCCCGCGCTTGTATCAGTTCTTGTACCAACCCGGTACAAGGGATCGCCTCGCGTTGCACAGATTTGCACTAGTGGGGCAAACGAGTCCTCAAACACCGAGCAGAAGATTGCTGTGAATAACCCTGAAATTTCAGCGGATTGCAACCGATTGCTCTCAGTTGCGTCAGTGGGCGAGGCGGGACTCGAACCCGCACGCTGTTGCCAGCAGGGGATTTTAAGTCCCCGGTGTCTGCCATTCCACCACTCGCCCCGTCTGCAGTTCCCAGTTCCCAGTTGAAGACAGAAGACACAGCGACGGGGATGTCTTCAACTGGGAACTGGGAATTTCCCTTACGTGTGCCGTAGAGCCTCGATCGGGTCGAGTTTGGCTGCTCGCCACGCCGGGTACAGGCCGAAGACCACCCCCACCCCGATC
>JALOQR010000091.1 GCA_025459365.1 Fimbriiglobus sp. | reverse complement strand
CGGCGGCTTTTTCGGCCGACGGTGCGTTCCTGGCCACTGTCAGCGGTCGGGATGTGTTCGTGTGGGGCGTGGCCGCCCGCAAGCGGAAGTACGCCCTGCCGGTGGATCACCGGGACGACGTCAAGGCCGTTCACTTCACGCCCCAGGCCACCCTGGTCACGGTTTGCCGGGACAAGGCCATTCGGGTGTGGAAACTGGGCACCGACGGAGCCGCACTCGAACGCACGATGGATCACCGTTCCGGCGCGGTGGACGTACTCGGCGTCTCGGCGGACGGCGGGCGAGTACTGTTCGACCAGAACGCCGGACGGATCGACGTGGTCGGTTTGGCCGACGGCAACACCACGGGCACCCTGTTGAACACCGGCAGCGGCCAGCGATTCGGTGGGCTGGCAACATTCGGCCCCGATGGCAAGTTGGTACTCACCGGAGCGGGCGACGCTGAAGCTCGCGGCGAACTGCAACTTTGGGCGGTCCCCGAAGCCGGACGAGGGGCCGAGCGGAAGCGGTTAGCCACCCCGGACCGGACGGCGGTGACCTGTGCCGCGTTCAGCCCCGACCCGGCCCACCGGTTTGTGGTTGTTGGCACTCAGACGGGCGGCGTCCACTTCTGGACCCTCCCGCCGCTCACCGAATCGACCCTGCCGGGCAAGTTGGTGTCGGTCACTCGCCCCGATCAGACAACCGCCGTTCTGCGAGTCGAGGTGGAAAACACAGCGGGGAAGGAGGGCGATCAACTCCAGGACCGTGGGACTGCCCGGGTGGTGATTGACCGCACGGCCAAGCCTCTGCCCCCCGGTCCGATTCCAGCGGCCCCGGCTGTACCGCCGAGGAAGGCCCAGGTGCCGCCGACTGGCCCGGTCATTCTTGGCGCCGGCAAGTGATCGTCTACCAGGCGAGCCGGGCGGCATGAGCCGCCGGGTTTCCTAGCCGCAAGCCCCTGCTGGAGGCCTGGCTCGGCTCGCCCCGCCCCACCACTCACAAGCACACCCCCATGAGCATCCACGGCGACGGTCCGGTCGAGCGGCGGAAACAGGTGCGGCTGAAGGTGCGGCCCGACCTGCAGCACGTTGAGCAGCGGTACGAGGGCAAGCGGTTCCACGTTGTCAAGGATCCTGTCTGCCTGCGGTACTACCGGTTCAACCAACAGGAATACTTCGTATTCAGTTTGTTCGACGGCTCGCACTCGATGGAGGACGTTCGGACGCGATTCGAGGATGAATTCAAGCCGCACCGGCTGGAATTCCAGGATTTGGAGGCGTTCGCCCGCCAACTGGTGACGGCCGGTCTGGTGCAGCACGAGCAGGCCGGCACCGGCAAGCACTTGTTTGAGCGGCGGGCCAAACAACGGCGGCTCCAGCGATTCGCCGCCATGTCGAACATTCTTTACTACAAGATCCCGCTGTTCGACCCGGACCGCCTGTTGACGTGGATGTACAAGTGGTTGTGGTGGATCTTCACCTGGCCGTTCTTCTTCGCCAGCATCGGCCTCATGCTCGCGGCCGTCTTCCAGGTGACCGTCCACTTTCAGACGTTCTACGACAAGATGCCGGCCTACCAGGAGTTCTTCGCGTACAAGACGGTTTTGTACATGTGGCTCAGCCTCGGGGTGGTCAAGGTCATCCACGAGTTCGGGCACGGGCTGAGTTGCAAGGCATTCAAGGGTGAATGCCACGAGATGGGCGTCTTGCTCATGTGCTTCAGCCCAGCCCTGTATGCCAACGTCACCGATGCCTGGACCGTCGCCGACAAGTGGAAACGGATCATCATCAGCTTCGCCGGCATCTACGTCGAACTCGTGATCGCTGCGCTGAGTACCTTCGTATGGTGGTACACCCCGCACCTGCCGGTGGTGAACAACGTGGCCATGTGCCTGATGGTGCTCTGCTCCGTCAGCACCGTGTTGTTTAACGCCAACCCGCTGATGCGCTTCGACGGGTACTACATGCTGGCCGACTGGCTGGAGATTCCCAACCTCCGAGATCGAGCCAACCGCTTCCTGAACAACCTGTTTCTGAATAAGTGCCTGGGAGTCGAAACGCCACCTGAACCCTACATGGCCCCGAGCCGGAAACTCCTCTTCGTCGGTTATGCGGTTGGCAGTTGGGTGTACCGATGGATCGTGACGTTCGGTATCGTCTGGTTCCTGAGTGGCTTCCTCGATCCAAAGTTGAAGGTGCTGAGCCGGATGCTGGCCCTGCTGTCGCTGGCGTCCATGTTTATCTGGCCCGTGTTCCGCATGGTGAAAAACATCCGCCAACGTGGGAGATTGCCCGACATGAAGAGGAACCGGGTGTACATCACCCTGGCCGTGTTCGCAGTGGTGTTGGGGTTGTTTGCCTTCCTCCCTCTGCCGGTTTCGCGGGTGCGAGACGCAGGGCTGATGACCCTCGATCCAGCGTATGCCACCCCGCTCACCGCCCCGGACAACGTCACCCTGGTGCGGGTGGAGGTGAGCGAGGGCGAGCGGGTAACCCGTGGGAGATTGTTGGCCGAGTTCCGCAGCCTGGAGCACGAGGCCAAGATGGACGACCTCTCGGCCCAGATTGCGGCCGCGGAGGCGAGGGTCGGAAGGCTGAACGCTGAAGCTGCCGCGGCCGTTCCCGCCAACCGCGACACTCTGAAAACGCAGGCCGATCAGGCACGAGTGGAACTTCAACGATACACCGACGAACGCGATCGCCTCGAACGGCAGAACGCCCGCACCAGTCACCTCCATGCCCCGCGCGATGGCTTCGCGATGGGCGTGCCGCGAGCGACCGACATCGGTCGGTTGTTCGATCCGAACGACCGCGGGGGCAAGACGGTGATGACTGTGGGTGACCCGGAAAAGCTGGTGGTGAAGATACCAGTCGCCTCGCTCGACTTCCGCCAGTTGCAGGAAGACCTGGCCGAAAAGGGTGAACTGGAAGCGGCCGTTCATGCACCCGGACGGCACGATCGGGTGTACGTCGGCAAGATTCGCCGCTTACCACCCGTGACTGTGCAAGAGGGGCAGCGGAGCGGTGGGCCTCAGATTCCCGTGCAACTCACCCAGCGAGGTGGGGGGCCGTTGGCGGTCACCCAGGGGGGGGATAACGGGCAGGAGTTGATCCCGGTGGCTCCGGTCTATCTGGTGGAGGTGGAGGTGATCGACCCGGATAGCAGCCTTCGCCCAGGCACTCTGGTGCAGGTGAAGGTGTATTGCAAGTGGCGGAGTGCCGCGTGGTGGGTGCTACGGAAACTGGCCGAGGCGACTGACGCGGGCTTGTATCAGTAGTCGATTGCGGCAACGGTGCAGGCGGTGGTGAACGGGAGCCGACTCCGCGTTCGGTCATCGCCTGTACCGTTCGGAGTCAGGTCCCGAACTGCCGATCCCCCGCGTCGCCCAGGCCAGGTACGATGTACTTGTTTTCGTCCAGTTTCTCGTCCACCGCGGCCAGAATGAGCGGCACGTCCGGGTGAGCGGCCTGCAATCGGCTCACCCCTTCCGGTGAAGCGATCAGCCCAACAAACTTGATCCGACGGTTCCCCTCGGCCTTCAACAACGCGATCGTCTCGACTGCCGACCCGCCGGTCGCCAACATGGGGTCGAGGATCATGAGTACGTCCACCCGGTCGCCCGTCGGCAGGTTGCGGTAGTACGTCTTCGGCTCCCACGTGTCGTGGTCCCGCTTCATGCCGACGTGCCACACACTCGCCTCGGGCAGGGCGTCGAGCATCGCATTGGCCATCCCCAACCCCGCCCGCAGCACCGGCACAATGCCCACACGGTCGGCCAGTTCGTGGCACTCGGCCGTCATCAGTGGTGTCTTCACTCGCGCCGAGCGCAGTCGCACGTCACGGGTGGCCTCGTAGAAGAGGTACTGGCTGATCTCGTAAACCAGCTCGCGGAACTGAGGCGACGGCGTCCGCTCGTCGCGCAGGCGGGCCAGTTTGTGGAGAATCAGAGGGTGATCGGCGACGAACAGCATGCGGGCCTCGCTGGACTCTGCACCTACCGGGTGTGGACAACATCACTTGACGTCCATCACATAGATATCGCTCCCGCCGTCGCGGGACGACACGAACGCCAGCCGCTTCCCATCTCGGCTGAAGGCCGGCGATGTGTCGTCCCCCTCCGTGCGGGTCAGGTTCACCGGGTTTTTGCCGTCGGCGTCCAT
Organism: Fimbriiglobus sp.; assembly: GCA_025459365.1. Taxonomy (GTDB): domain Bacteria; phylum Planctomycetota; class Planctomycetia; order Gemmatales; family Gemmataceae; genus JALHQU01. The sequence continues at coordinate 10,584 of JALOQR010000091.1, read as the reverse complement.
GAGCCACACATCGGCGTCGCCCGATTTACGGCTGACGAATGCCAATCGCTGACCGTCGGGTTGCCACACTGGCCAAGCGTCGAGGTGGTCGCCATCCGTCAGACGCTTCACCCCGCTGCCGTCGGCGTTCATGGTGTACACCTTCTGCTTGCCGGTTCGCCCGCTGGTGAACGCGATCCGTTTGCCGTCTGGGCTCCAGTTCGGGTGCAAGTCGGCCGTGACCTCGCTCGTCAGCCGCTTCTCGTCCTTCCCATCGCCCGTAACGGTGTACAACTCCGGATTCCCGTGGCGGGTGGAGACCCACAGTACCAGTTTCCCGTCCGGGCTCCACCGTGGCGACTCCTCGAACGCCTTGTGCGGAACGAGCACCCTGTCGTCGGTGCCGTCGGCGGTGCAGTGGCGGATGCTGAGCTTGCCGTCGGTCCCTTCCAACTTGTCGTACACGTAGACCACTCGCTTCCCGTCGGTCGAGTAATGCCCGTCGAAGTGCGGCTCTTTGTGATCGGGGAGGAGTCGCGCGAGGTCTTTGCCGTCCGTCCCGACGGTCCAGAGGGCCATTTTCCCCTGGTGGATGCGGGTGAAGAGTAGTGTCTTCCCGTTTGGGTGCCACTGGAGGTGCTGCTTGAACGAACCATCGGTGGTGACGCGAACCGGCTCGGCCGCGTGCGTATTCGGGAGGAAGAGAACAACGACGGCAACGGAGAGAAATGGTCGCATCATTTCAATGTAGTGGCCTGACCGGTCGGGCGGAACCGGCGTCGAAAGTGCCCTTGCCGCAGGCCGAGTAGCGACCTAAAGTGAGCCAAACATGGGGCGGTAGCTCAGTTGGGAGAGCGCTGCATTCGCATTGCAGAGGTCGGGAGTTCAACTCTCCTCCGCTCCACTTCACACCCCCGCGGCCACCCGCGGGGGTGTTCGTTTTCCTACAACTCCTGGCCAAGGCGTGGCCGTCGCCGTAGCACCGGGAAGAGTTGCCCACCGAACCAACCGGCAACCACCACCAACAAACCGAACAGCCCGCTTGCCAGTCCCAGCCCGGCCACGGGGGACTCCAATCGGACCACGTCGATCACGAATTGCATCGCCAGCGGTGGGCCATCCGGCAGGGTGGCGCTCATGCATAGGATCGCCATGGCCACGGCGAACCCGGAGATCAACCCCTGACGTCCGCCCCGACCAGTGGCGGCCCCCGCGACCACCCCGCCGATGATCGCCACAAACCCGGCGATGAGAGCGTCTGCCCGGGCGGTCATGGTCACGTTCTGAAACATCCCCTGGGGCATCTTCCCCATCCCCTGACGAATCAAGTCGGCCCCCAGCACTCCACACACCGCAATGCTCGCCCCGACGATCACTCGCACCCAGGCCACTGGCCGACCCTTTCGCCGTCCGTCTCCGGTTTTCAGTTTGAACAGCGAACTGTTGTGCGACGCCGTGGGAGCTTTCACTTCCACCGGGGGCGGCCAGACCATCCCACCGACCATCGCCGCCACGCCCCCGGCCACCAGCAAAGCCCCGGCAGCACCCAAACGGGCGACGTCGAGCGTCACGTCCGGATAAGCATCAATGGTCAGCCATGCCACCCCGCACACGGCCCCGACGAACGCCCCGGTGCTGAACGACATCGATCGACCCGCCCCCGATAACACAGCACCAATCAGCGTACCGACCACCCGGAGCGCCAGCCCGACCCACAACTCGCCGCCCACCTGCGAGTACCCGAGGGCCGCGGCCGCCGCGAATAGCCATTCCCACAGGGCCAAATGCAGGCCAAGTGCAACCAGCGAGCCCACGATGATCCGCCCACCAAACCCCGGTGCGGTGGCCGCCGGTGGTTCGACCAGTGGCGTCCGCGGCATCAAGTCGGATGCCTCGCCGGGAGCGAGCAACCGGCTGCTGCATCGCGGACAACGTGAGCTGGTCAGGTGTTGAGTGTTGCACCGCGGGCAAAATAAGTACATCGCGGACACCGCCGACGTTCGGGCGAACTTGGGCCGTCGCAAGCATAGTTCACGAAACACTCTCACGCCGGAGCATAGAATTCGCGTGCATCCCCGGGTGAGCCGAGCGGCGTGAGCCGCCGGGTTTTGGATGTCTGCCGAGTTCGTCATCGTCGGGGCCGGGCTGGCAGGGACAACCCTCGCGTGGGCGCTGCTTCGCCGTGGGCGGTCGTTGCGCCTGATCGACCGCGAGCCACCAACCACCACGTCTCGTGTGGCCGCCGGGCTGCTCACCCCGATCACCGGGAAGAAACCGGCGGTGTCGTGGCGGTGGCACGAGTTACGACCCGCGGCGGAACAGTTCTACCGAGAGGTCGAAACGGTCACCGGCCGGCCCATTTTCTACTCTCGGCCCATCGTGCGAGTGATGACGTCGGACCAGGAGCGGCAGGCGTTCGCCCGAATGGAATTTGCCAACCTGCTCTCGGCGGTCGATCCGCCCCTGAGCGATGCTGTGCCGCAGCCGTTCGGGGCGGTGTGTATGCCGACGGCCGCCCAACTCGACTCGACCGCGTACCTCGATGCCTCGCGGGAGCATTTCCGGTCACTCGGGATCTACACCCGCGGGGGCTGGACGCCGCCGACCGATGGACCGACGGTGATCTTGTGCCACGGGTACGACCCGCCCACCAACTCCCTGTTCCCGCTCCCGTTCCGCCCGGCGAAGGGGGAGATTCTGACCGTCCGCATTCCCGGATTCGCCGAACCCCGGGCACTCAACCGCGGCGGCTGGTGGCTCGCACCCACGGCGACGCCGGGAGTGTACCGCTTCGGCGCGACCTACTCGTGGGCGGTGATGGACGACGCGCCGACCGCTCCCGGCCGTGACGAATTGACATCGCGGCTCGGCGAGTTAATCCGCACGCCGTTCGAGGTGGTCGGGCACACCGCCGGGGTCCGGCCGATCGTCGCCGGGCGGAAGCCGGTACTCGGCGTTCACCCGGACAACCCCCGTCTGGTGGTGTTCAACGGGTTAAGCTCAAAGGGATCGCTCTCGGCCCCGTTCTTCGCCGAAATGCTCGCCGCCCACCTCTGCGACGGCACACCGATCGACCCCGAGGTGGACGTGCGGAACCGGACGGATCACACGCCATGAACATCCTCGTCACTGCCGGCAACACCCGCACGATGATCGACAGGGTGCGGTGCATTACCAACGTCTTCACCGGCCGCACCGGGGCGAACATCGCGGTGGAGGCAGCAAATCGCGGGCACCGAGTGACGCTCCTCACCTCGCACCCAGACACCGCCGCCGCTTCACCGAACCTAACCGTGAAGTCGTACCAGACGTTCGAGGACTTGGCGGCGCTCATGGCCGAGGAGGTGACCAGTGGTGGGTACGACGCGATCGTCCACTCGGCGGCCGTCAGCGACTATCACGTCGGCGGGGTGTACGCTGGCACCGTCGCAACAGGGTTTACCGACGTGTCGGCGGGGAAGGTGAAGAGTTCTCACCCCGAGATTTGGCTCCGCCTGACGCCTGCCCCGAAGTTGGTGGACAAGGTGCGAACCGACTGGGGCTTCCGCGGGGTGCTGGTGAAGTTCAAGCTCGAAGTGGGGGTGAGCGAAGAGGAGTTGCGGGAAATCGCCGAGCGGTCGCGGCTGCACTCGGCGGCTGACCTGATGAGCGCGAACACGCTCGACGGCGCCGCCGAGTGGGCGCTGGTGGGAGCCGGTGAGTACACCAAAGTGCCGCGAGCGAACCTCGCGGCGGAGATCGTCAACCGCGTGGAAAGTCGATTCTTCACTTCCCTTTGATCGCCAGACCATGAGGAAGCCATCACCGAGCGTGCGGCGGCACACGCCGAGCACCATCGGCCCGTAGCGGCGGACGAGTTCGGCGAAGGCGTCCTGGTCGTTGCGGTCGAGGAAGCGGGTGAGCAGTTCGACGTCCGGCGTGCTGGCCGATGGGGCGAAGGCAGAACGCAATTGGGCGAGCAGGCGGCTCATGACACCACCCTATGCCCGCGAGAGGGGTCGAGTTATCCCGCACTTGGGGCGGAATTCATTTTTATAATCGCCAGTTTGTTTTCCGCCTGACTGATGGGCCAGACGCGATGCCAGTCGCGCATCCAACGACTGCCCAAGCAGTTACGGCGGAAATGCGGTTCGAGGGGTATGTGTGTGGCAGGTGGCAGTGTGGCAGAGTGGTCCGAGACGCCAGAACGAACCGGGAGAACTATCGGTTCGCCGCCTGGAACATCCAGTAGAGGATCGTCTTGATCTCAAACGGTTTCAGGTCGGGCTTGAGCGACAGCACGCGGGCAGCGATGCCGGCGAGGTGTGGAGTGGCCCAACTGGTGGCCGGCTCTCGGCTGAACGGCCCGAGGTAGCCGCGCGCGTGGGCCTGGAACTCGATCTGCTCGCGGAGCACGTAGGCGAATCGCAGCGGGTCGTCGAACACCGCCTTGTCCACCGAAATGAGCGGCGGGGCGAACGCGGCCGGGTAGCTGCGGGTGACCGGGTGCTCATTGTGGGCGGCGGCGAACACCAGCACATCGCGGAAGTAAGCCTCTTCGATGGCCCGCTGGAGGAGTTGACGGCGGTGGGCCTGTTGGAGCTTGTGCTCGGGTACTCCGAGCGACAGGTTGATGACCTTCACGTTCCATACGTCGATGGCGTGGCGGATCGCGGCCACCACGGTTTCGACTTCGCAGGTGCCTTGTGGGCCGAACACGTCGGCGGAGTAGAGCGTGACCCGCGGGGCGACGGTGAGGATGATGTCGGCGACGGTGGTGCCGTGCGGGGACGACTGGTGCCCGTCGTAGGGTAGTGGGCCAGGCACGTTCGGGCGGAAGACGGCCCCGTCGATGGGGCAGATCGGCTGGTTGCGGTCGGCAAACCGCTTTTCCAGAATGGCCCGCTCGACGCCGGAATCGATGACCGCCACGGCCACGCCATCCCCGGTGGCGCGGGGATCGCGCAACACCCGGTCCGGGGTGAGCCGGGCAAAAATCTCATCGAAGACGGTCGTTTCGAACATCGGATGCGAAGACGGCCAGCCGTCATCCCTGAGCTTGGTCGAGCAATTTCTTCACACTCTCGATCATCCGCACACAGTGATCGACTGCCGGTGGACCGTGCTGAATGGCCAATTCCCGCACCGCTTCGATGAGTCGTAGGCCAGTGTCGGCGTCGGTCACGGCGTTGGCGTCGGCGGCCAGCCCGCGCTTCAGTTTCTCCAGAATGGCCGGGGCGGGTGCGGCCGAGGGCGGCGGGGTGTGGAGCGTCTCGCGGACCGTATCAGTGGCTCGAAGGGCCGACTCCACGGCGTCGAAGAGAAGCCGGCGAGTGTGCCGTTCGGCCATCGCTTGCCGGAGCAGTTCAGCGGCGATTTCGGATGTGGCCGAAACTAGCCGCTTGTCGGCGGGAGTGAACGCCGGCTTGTCGAACAACTCCAACACGACCTGGGCCGACCCGCCGACGGGCAGCGCCGCTGCGAGTACCGCCGAGCGGTTCTGCTCGAACGGCATCAACTGCATCCCACCGAGGTTGTCTGGGGTAAAGTCGGTCATCACCGTCGGTTCTTGCAGGCTGACCACGCCAGCGGAGAGGGAGTTCGGGAAGGAAACACCCCCCAGATCGAGTGTCTTCCCATCAGCGCCGTAGGCCGCCATTGCCTCGGGGCCGTCGGGCTGAGCGTGTCGCACCACGAGTGCGCCGTCGGGGCTACCGGTGGATTCCAACAAGAAGCGGAAGAGCGACTGCACGGCGGTGGGCAAAGGAACCGGCTCATTCAGGGCCGCCGACCCACGGACGAGCGGGAGGATTTTCTCCACGGCGTCGCGGAACTCGGCCAGCGTGCGGTTCAACTCCCGTTGCCGTTTGAGCGGGATGACGCGATCGAGTTGCCGCCGCACCGATGCCAGGAACCGCTCGCGAGTCAGATCCTGGTTCTTGTCGAGGTAGTCTCGCACGCCCATGCGGAGGGCGTCGAGCGGGGTGGCCTGGTTGGCGAACCCGGTGACGAGGATGGCGACGATGTCGGGTTGGAAGTCGACGAGGTCTTCGAGTAACCGGAGGCCATCCGACCCGCTGCCGAGGTTCCAATCGAGAACCGCGAGGTCGATCGAGTGCTCATTAGCGATCAGGAGTGCGGCCTCGGCGTCGGCGGCGGCGAACACGCGGACGTCGGGCAGGCCAGTCAGCCAGTCGTGGAACGTGCGGCGGACGCCGTCTTCGTCATCCACGATGAGAACAGTTTCGCTCATACCGTGGCATGATACGCAGCGAGGGCGTCGGCGTGCCGACCGGCGAGGAGGAGTACTGCCGTACGAACCGGGCGGAGGTCGTCGCCGGGGCGGAGAATAGCAGCCTGATCGAGATGGACAAGCGCCTCACGAGACCGTAACTCGGCGGCGAAACGGCGTGCGAGTGTCAGATGGTGCTCCCGGACATCTTCGAGGGCAACTAGAAGCGATAAATCCGCTTTGCAACGCCGGCATGTGTCGGTGCTGTTGGACGCTTTGCAACATGGGCAGGTGAGAGTCATTCGGCCTCCGGAGCGGCTTTCCATTACCTCTTGTTTGGGTTAGTCTATCTACACCCGCCGGTCCTCCTCTTCACCGGGCCGATTGCCCATGAAACACTTTGGTATCGCCTCTCTTCTCGTGTTTGCTGTCGTACCACTCCCGGCGGCCGACCCGCCGCAGGTGCCGGCCGACCACGCGGCAAGCATGGCTGCCAGCCAAGCGGTGTTCAAGGAATCAGTGCGGGAGTTCTTCGTCAAGAACTGCCTGGAGTGCCACGGCGGCGAGAAGACAAAGAGCGGGTTTAACTTGGTGAGCCGCGAGAAGATGCTCGAAGGTGGCGACCGCGGAGCGGCGGTGGTGCCGGGCAAGGGGAAGGAGAGCCGGTTGGTCAAACTGGTGGCTCGCACCGAAGAACCGCACATGCCACCGAAGCAGAAAGTGGGGCCAGAAGTGGTGGCGGCTCTAACGAAGTGGATCGACCTCGGGGCGGCGTTCGACAAACCCCTGAAGGAGAACGCCGACACGAGTAAGAAGCCGATGGCGGTGACGGAGAAAGACAAGCAGTACTGGGCCTACCGCCCGCTCGCAACCACTTCCCCACCCGTGGTCCAGAACAAAGGCTGGGCGAAGAACCCGATCGATCAGTTCATCCTAGCGAAGCTGGAGGCGGCCAAGATCACCCCGGCGGGCGACGCCGACAAGCGAACCCTCATTCGCCGCGTGACGTTCGACCTGACCGGCCTACCGCCGACTCTAGACGAAGTGCAAGCGTTCGTTGACGACAAGGATGCGACCGCGTTCGAGAAGGTGGTTGATCGGTTGCTCGCGTCCACTGCCTATGGCGAGCGGTGGGGGCGGCACTGGCTCGACCCAGCCCGGTACGCCGAGAGCCACGGGTTCGAGCACGACTATTTCCGCCCGCACGCCTACCACTACCGCGACTGGGTGATCAAGGCGCTGAACGCCGACACCCCGTATGACCAGTTCGTCCGAATGCAACTCGCTGGCGACGAGGTGACACCGAACGACCCCGACGCCCTCGCCGCCACTGGCTTCCTCGGGGCCGGCGTGTTCCCCACCCAGATCACCAACCGCGAGGCCGAGCGAATCCGGTACGACGCGATGGACGATATGCTCGCCACGACCGGGCACACTTTCCTGGCCCTGACAGTGGGGTGCGCCCGCTGTCACGACCACAAGTACGACCCTATCCCGCAGAAGGACTATTACCGCCTGCTGAGCGCGTTCACTACTACCGTGCGGAGTGAAGTAGAACTCGACCTCAGTACCCCGGAGCAGAAGAAGGCGTTCGCTGACTGGGAGGCGAAGCGGAAGCCGCTGGAAGCTGATGTCAAGCGATACGAGGTGGAAGACCTGGGCAAGGCATTTGGGGTGTGGCTCGGGGAGGGGAACGACAAACTGCCAGCCATCGAGCAGATCAAGGATGTGAAAGTGGCGACAACGCTCAAGACTCTGCTCACCGAGAAGAAGAAGTTCGCCGACCTGCCGAAATCTCAGAAGGACCAGATTCTGAAATGGTTCGCCCCGCAAGACACCGGGTGGAAGGACCGGCAGGCGAAACTCACTGACCACGACAAGCAGAAGCCGCCGCTGAGTAAAGTCACCATTCAGGCGACCACCGAAGGCCGCAAGCCAATGCGGCACCACACCGCGGACGGCAGCATACCCGACTTCTACCCGAAGACATTCCTCCTCAAGCGGGGCGACACCGAACAGAAGGCGGAAGAGGTGAACCTGGGTGTGCTGCAAGTGCTCGCCCGCACCGACGAAAAGGCGTGGGTTGTCGAAAAACCGCCGACGGCAGCAACCTCGTTCCGGCGGCTCAGCCTCGCCAACTGGATCACCGACACCAAGGACGGCGCCGGGTCGCTCGCCGCCCGAGTGATGGTCAACCGCCTCTGGCACCATCACTTCGGTCGTGGCATCGTGAGCACCCTGAACGACTTCGGCTTCCAGGGCGACCCTCCCACGCACCCGGAGTTGCTGGAGTGGCTGGCGAACGACCTCGTGAGCCACGGGTGGAAGTTGAAGCGGGTTCACAAACTGATGGTGATGAGCCGCACTTATCAACTGAGTGGGGCGGTGAACGCCGAATCGCTGAAGGTTGATCCGGACAACCGCTTGTGGTGGCACCGTCCGAAGCGTCGGCTCGAAGCCGAGGCGATCCGCGACAACTGGCTGGCGGTGAGCGGACAACTCGACCGCACCATGTACGGCCCCGGCGAGGCCAACGAGGGGATGAAGCGGCGGAGTGTGTACTTCCGCATTCAGCGGAGTCAGATGATCCCGGCACTCCAGGTGTTCGACTGGCCGGATTCGCTCACCAGTGCCGCTGCCCGCCCGGTGACGACGACGTCGCCTCAAGCCCTGTTCTTCCTGAACAACCCGCACGTGCGGGCAGCCGCCGCCGCCTTCGCCGCCAAACTGAAGCCGCTCGCCGACAAGAACCCGGCCGAGGCGGTGGAGCGGGCCTACCTCTCGGCCTTCGGCCGCCCTCCGACGAAGGACGAACTGGCGATCGGGGTGGAATACGTCGCCGGCAAGGGTGACAAGGGATTACATAGCTACGCCCAGGCGCTCTTCGGGCTGAACGAGTTCGTTTACATCGACTGAGGCGAGCCGGGCGGCGTGAGCCGCCGGGTTGCGACTCGAACCACCCGGTGGCTCCCGCCACCGAGCTCGCCACGAGGTTCATTCATGTTCCCCACACGTCGCCAACTGCTTGCCCGGTGCGGGGCCGGCGTCGGCTCGCTCGCCCTCACCCAGCTACTCTCCCGCCAGGGGTTGCTTGCCGCCGACGATACGCCGAAGGTTGACCCGAACCCGCTTGCCCCGAAGAAGCCGCACTTCCCGGCCAAGGCGAAAGCGGTCATCTGGATCTTCATTAACGGCGGGCACAGCCAGGTGGACACCTGGGACTACAAGCCCGAACTCGTCAAGCAGGACGGCAAGCCGCTCCCCAATTTCGACAAGACCACCGGCTTCTTCCCCGGCCAGGTCGGCCCGCTCATGAAGTCGCCGTTCGCCTGGAAGCAGTACGGCGAATCGGGCAAGTGGGTGAGCAGCCTGTTCCCGCATCTGTCGCAGCACGTCGACAAGATGGCGTTCATCCACAGCGTGTGGAGCGAATCGAACAACCACAGCCCGGCCCTGTTCATGATGAACACCGGGGTGCCACGGATGGGCCTGCCGTCGGTCGGGTCGTGGGTGACCTACGGCCTCGGGAGCGAGAACGAGAACCTGCCGGGGTTCGTCGTCATGTCGGACCCCAAGGGCCGCGGGCTGCCAAAGGGCCACACCCTGAACTGGACGAACGGGTTTCTGCCGGGGGCGCTCCAGGGGACGTGGTTGAAGCCGCAGGGCGATCCGATCGACAACCTGAAACGCGCCGCCGACGTCACCGCCGCCGATCAGAAGGCCGGCATCGACCTGATGACCAAGTTGAACCGCCTGAAGGCCGAGCCAACCGACGCCGAGCGAGACCTCGAAGCCCGCATCAAGAGCTTCGAACTGGCCTACCGCATGCAAGAGGTCGCCCCGGAAGTGATGGATCTCAGCCGGGAGACGAAGGAGACGCAGGAACTCTATGGCGTCGGGCGGAAGGAGTGCGACCACTTCGCCCGGCAGTGCTTGACCGCCCGGCGGATGGTGGAAAAGGGTGTGCGGTTCGTGCAGATTTACAGCGGCGGGATGGACAACCAACTGAGTTGGGACGGACACATCGACATCCAGGGGAACCACCAGGGGTTCGCGGATGAGACCGACCGCCCGGTGGCGGCACTGCTCTCCGACCTGAAAGCGAAGGGGTTGCTCGACAGCACGCTGGTGGTGTGGGCGGGTGAGTTCGGCCGACTGCCGATCAGCCAACCGGGGGCGAAGCCGGGCCGCGACCACAACCCACACGCCAACACTGTGTGGCTGGCCGGTGCAGGGGTGAAGGGCGGCGTCAGCTATGGCGAGACGGACGAGTTCGGCTTCAAGGCGGCGGTGGACAAAGTGGACACGCACGACTTCCACGCCACCATCCTGCACCTGCTCGGGCTGGAGCACGAGAAACTGACGTACCTGCACAACGGCCGCCGGTACCGCCT